>CALWBG010000054.1 GCA_944375975.1 uncultured Roseburia sp. | reverse complement strand
GGTGCTGCTTGTAATGTTTATTCTATAAAAAGCAGTGTACGCGCAGTTCCTTTATGAAAATAAGAAAGGGCACTGTTCTATAGGCATTCAGAAAATTCACTCTGTATTTTGGGGCGGCAATATGGTAGAATAATTTCATCAAAAAACAAGGAGCGATTTTCTGTGAAGAATGAACAACTGATCCGGCGTTTCCAGATTGAGCGCAAAAAATTTGACCGCTCCGGGATTTACGCCTATACCCAGCGGACACTGGCTTATAACTCCAATAAAATCGAAGGCTCCACGCTGAACGAGGAGCAGACCGCTTCTCTTTTTGATACCGGGATGCTGCCGGTCAGCGACGATTATTACCGGGCCAAAGATGTGGAGGAGACGAACGGACATTTCCTGATGTTCAATAAGATGATCGACACCCTGGAGGAGCCTCTGAGCGAAGTGCTCATCAAAGCATTTCATTACGAACTGAAAAGCGGTGTGTTTGAAGACCGGGCCAATGGGTATGCGATTGGAGATTATAAAAAACGCCCTAATATGGTTGGTATGTACGAAACTGCCCTCCCCAAAGAGGTGCCGGAGAAAATGCAGACGCTTCTCACCTGGTATCATGAAATCCCGGTCAAAACCCTTGCGGTTATGGCAGAGTTTCATGCCCGGTACGAGTCCCTGCATCCCTTCCAGGACGGCAACGGCAGGATAGGCAGGCTTATTCTGTTCCGGGAATGCTTAAAAGCGGATATGATTCCGGTGGTCATTGAAGATCAATACCGGACAAAGTATATCGAAGGATTGAAAGAATATCGGAAAACCGGAGAAACGACACTTCTTCAGGAACTATTTGCAGCAGAACAAAAGAAATATGCCAGGAAGATTTCCTACTTTCTTGGCGAAGATGCTTAAAATGCTTTAAAGTCGCCCCACGGACTGCTTCCTTTTCAGTCAGCAGTTTCCGCGGGGCTTTTATAGCATAGCAAAAATCACGAATCTTCTTCCAGTAAATCTACGGTACTGCCCGTTTCTTCTTTTTTCATTATAGCACGCTATCTTCCCTTTAGACAGGAAAGCCCGTAAGGCGGGCTTATTCCTGTGCGGATTTAAGAGCGTGGTACAGGATGTCGATAAATTCACTGTTTGTAGGCTTTGCCGTCAGCGGATAGCCTGCAAGCTCAATTAATAGCTGCCGATTTCCGCGCTCCCAGCAGCTTGTGATCACCGTGCGCAGACAGCGTTCAATATTGTTTCGGTTGGTGTGAAATCTGGCGGCGACATCTGCATATAAATTTTTATAAACAGTAAGCAAATAATCTTCATTTTCCGTACAAAGCTCCAGCGCATAACAAAGATAATGAAATCCATTGTAGGTGGAGCGGATTCCAAGTGACAAAAGCAAATGTGTAATTTTGTTCTTCATACATGTTCCTCCTGAATTATTTACTATAATTGTAGTATATAAAATACAAAAATAGATAAATACTGATAAAAATAGATAAAATTCTATAAAAAAAGAAATAAATCGACATATCAATATAGTAGAGATTAGCTGCAAAAACCTGTGGGTACATACTGGAAAACTTATTGGCTCTTCTGTATGAATCAGAGCTATTTTACAATATTCCATGAAGATTTCGGAACAGGAAAGAAGGCATAAATCTCTATATGGTGGCGGTGGTAAGTCTGCTGGCAGGCTGTGATTCAGATACGGCGGGCAGTCAGGAAAACAGTACAGGCAATATTGTCCGGAGCAGCGTTTCGGAGGATGCGGCGCAAACAGGAGAACAGAGTGGCGACGCGTCCGGGAATGTACTTGTCGTTTATTTTTCGGCGACAGGAAATACGGAGGAGGTCGCAAATGTCATTGCCGAGACGATGGGAGGAGAGCTTTTTGAACTCGAGCCCGCAGAGCCATATTCGGATGCAGATTTGAACTGGTCGGATGACGACAACCGCGTTTCACGAAAATACGCCAACAAGGGCCTAAGAACTGTGGAGTTTGCAGTTGATACGGTGGAGAACTGGGATTCCTACTTCTTGCGGATTTGGCCGGAACCGGCGACTGGCAGGAGGGGCGGAGATTCCGTTCCGGGTCTGATGGGGCGGATGTGCAGGCATGGGTGGAGAGCCTGGGACTGTAAAAAATGCAAATTACTCTCATAAAAGCGGTTATAATTTATTCGTTTTTTTTATGAATGTTCATAAAATACAAGTATTTGTTATTTGACAGGCCGAGTGGTATACTGTTTACGAAAATAAAATAGAAAAAACATTCATATAAGGAGGTTACATTCATGCGTCGAAAAACGGCAGTTCCTTTTATTGTTTTTTCGTTGACGGCTGCATTCTTAAGCGGGTGCGGCAATGGGCAGAATAACGCTTCAATTCCGACCGATGAAAGTGCCTCGTCCGACATTCCCGAATCTTCTCAGCAAAATACCGTTACCGAAGAACCGTTCACGGAAGCGGAAGAAGCGGCAGAAGTGCCCGTCGTCTATATGACGACGGATATTTCCCCGGTGGGGCTGATGGCGGTCTATGAGGCTATGGGCTGGACTCCCGCCGGAAATGTGGCGGTGAAGCTTTCTACCGGTGAACCTCCTGCGAGCAATTACCTCGATCCCGATTTAATCGCGGATCTGGTACAGTCGGTGAACGGCACCATCGTGGAGTGTAATACTGCTTACGGGGGCTCCCGTGCGGAGACCGCCATGCACTATCAGGTGGCGGAGGATCACGGCTTTACGGCTATCGCTGATTTTCAGATTTTGGACGAGGACGGTTCTATGAGTATTCCGGTGGAGGGCGGTATCCGTCTCACGGAAAATCTGGTAGGCGCGGCCTTTGACGATTACGATTCCTATCTGGTATTGTCCCATTTCAAAGGTCATGCCATGGCCGGCTTTGGCGGGGCAATCAAAAACATTTCCATCGGGTTGGGCTCCAGTGAAGGAAAGTGCCTCATTCATACAGCGGGCGAAAGCAGCACCAGCTTTATGGGCGGAGATCAGGACGCTTTTCTGGAATCTATGGGAGAAGCGGGAAAGGCTGTATCCGACTATCTGGGTAACGGGGAGCGCATCGCCTATGTGAATGTTATGAATCGCCTGTCAATCGACTGCGACTGTGACGGCAATCCGGCGGAGCCGGATATGCATGATATCGGCATTCTGGCCTCCACCGATCCGGTGGCGTTAGATCAGGCGTGTATCGATCTGGTCTACGAGCAGCAGGATGGCGACGGTGCTTCGCTTGTGAACCGTATTGAGTCCCGCAACGGCCTGCACACGCTCGAACATGCCGAAGAAATCGGTTTGGGCAGCCGTACCTATGAACTTGTAAGTATCGACGAATAAGGAGGAAGATTATATGAAACACAATATCAAAAATATGACCATGGCGGCAATGTTTTTGGCCCTCGGATTGGTCTTACCTTTTTTCACCGGTCAAATCCCGCAAATCGGAAGTATGCTTCTGCCTATGCATATTCCGGTATTCCTGTGCGGACTCATTTGCGGCTGGCAGTATGGCGGGATTGTCGGATTTATCCTGCCTCTGCTCCGTTATGCCATTTTTGGGATGCCCGTTCTGTTTCCAAACGGCATTGCCATGTCTTTTGAACTGATGACCTATGGTCTGGTGGCCGGGTTACTCTACAGTATTTCCCGCTGGCAGTGCATCCGGGCGCTGTACCGCTGTCTGATTGCCGCTATGCTGGCGGGCCGTGTTGTCTGGGGTGCAGCTCAGATGATTCTTTTGGGGCTGTCCGGAAGCGCTTTTACCTGGCAGATGTTTATGGCAGGAGCGTTCTTAAACGCTATCCCAGGTATCCTTGTACAGCTTATTTTAATCCCCGCTGTTATGGTAGCGCTGAACCGTACCGGACTTGTTCCGTTCCGCAAAGTACAGCCGGCAGCCGTGCGGGCGGAGAGAGATTCCTGACGGACAAGAAATTAAAGAGATCATGACCACATTTCCGGCAAACGGGCACGTCCTGCTGGAGGACATCCCGGGTGTGGGCAAAACGACGCTTGCGGTCGCATTTTCGAGAGCCATGCAGCTTGACTATAAAAGGGTTCAGTTTACCCCGGATGTGCTCCCCTCGGACCTTACCGGCTTCTCGATGTATCGGCGGGAGGAGAAGAAATTTGTCTATCAGCCGGGAAGCGTTTTCTGCAATCTGTTTCTTGCGGACGAGATTAACCGGACCTCTCCAAAGACGCAGTCGGCGCTTCTGGAAGTCATGGAGGAGAGAAAGGTAACCGTGGACGGAGTGACGAGGGAGGTGCCCGCTCCCTTCCTTGTCACTGCTACCCAGAATCCGGTGGGAGCGGCGGGAACGCAGTATCTTCCCGAAGCGCAGATGGACAGGTTCATGGTCAGTATGAGCCTGGGATATCCGGATTATGACAGTGAGCTTTCCATGGCAAAAGACATTGCTCCGGAAGAAAAATATCATCAGATACGGCCTGTATTATCGGGAGAGATGCTTCTGGAAGTACAAAAAGAGATTTACGAGATTTATATGAAGGATGAGCTCTATGACTATCTCCTGCGGCTGGTGCGCGCGACGCGCAGCCATCCCGCCATAAAAAGGGGAGCAAGTCCGAGAGCGACCATTGCGCTGGTGAAAATGGCTAAGGCCACGGCATGGATGAACGGCAGAGACTATGTTACACCGGGGGATGTGAGGGGGCAGTTCCCTTATGTTGTCCCGCACCGCGTTCTTTTGTCAGAAACGGCCTTAATGGAAGGAAAGCGCAGGGAACAGATACTGCGGGAGATTATGGAAGCCGTGGAAATACCGCCGATGGGGGAGGGATGCAGATGAAAAAGTTTGCTTTTCTCGCCCTTCTTTTATTGCTTTATTATATTGCAGGGATGTATGGAAGCCCGGCGCTGATGGTATTATTTCTGACGCAGCTTTTTCTTATGGCAGTGATGTTTTTGCTGTCCTTTTATCTGCGCAGGCATCTTTCGGCCTCCTTTGCGGAAAAACTGGTGTCCGCCGAAAAAGACAGACCCTTTGCCTGGAAGCTTAGGACGGATAACAGCGGAAAGCTTCCTGTGAGCAGATTTGTGCTGAAATACAGGATTTTCGGACAGGAAAAAAGGGATATGCGCAAAAGAAAGCTTTATGGAAACAGTGTCTGCGGAGAAAACCTTCTCACATATGAAGATATTGCCGGACATTGCGGCATTTTCACCTTTCGGACGCGCTCGTTGAGCGTATACGATTATCTGGCGTTATTTTCCCGAAAAAGGACAAGCAGGTCTGAGATGAAGGTGGTTGTATTTCCGAAGAAATATGAGATGAAGCTTGAAACGGAGCCGGCTTTTATCGGCAGTGAGGAGCCATATCCGCAAAGCTCCTTTTTTCCGGAGAGCGGTTCCGGGGAAATCCGTCAACTCAGGGAGTACCGGGATGGGGATTTGGCCCGCCATATCCATTGGAATCAGACTGCGCGGACCGGGCGGTTATGGGTGAAGGAATATGAGGAGGAAGCAAAAGGGGAGATCCGTCTTTTCCTTGATTTAAAGAAACAGGAGGAAACCGCGCCCTCGGACTGGGATGCGTTTTATACGCTGCTTTATGCATTGCTGTCGGGGCTTCTGCAAAAGGCTGCCTCGGTCCGTGTGTATTGGAGAGGAAAGACGGGACTGTCTGAAATTGCAATCAGAGATGACGCGCAGTGCAGGAAGCTGCTCTTTTGGCTTTACACAGACCGAATAGAGGATGAAACCGGTGGAGAAGGCAAAAACATGAAGGGAGCAATGCGGCTTACCGGAGACCTTTCCTGGTATGCGTGGGAGAGACTGCGGTATTTTTTGTATCACATTGGTCTGTGCCGGTATGTATGCCATGTTTACCTTCCGCAGAAGGTTGGTTTGGGCAGCGGCATCCGTTCTTCTTCTTGTCTGTGTCATTGCAGCGTTTATGCGGCGGGAATTGCTTGTGGAACAGCTTTCCGCGCTTTTTACCGGTCTGACAGATGCGTCGGCGCATAGTGATGTGGATATCACATTTACCGTCCTGCTTTTTGCGGCCGTGCTTTCCGTCTGCTTTTTTATGTTTGAAATTGCATGGAAGCGGCATTGGCTGCCGTATGCCGTGGTCACGGAGCTTATGGCTGCCGGTCCGTTTTTCGGGATACGTCCCGGTGCTGTTCCGGTGTTTCTCGGGCTGGTCTTTCAAGTCCTGTTTTGGACCATGCGCACGGCGGGGCGGCGCAGCAGCCGCCTGAGATTTGCGAAAAAGGAGGCCGGAAAAAGCCGCCTGATGGTTCAATGCTGTATGTTTATGGGGGTTGTTCTTTCCGTACTGATTTGCGCTTCCGCGGTCATCACGGCTGTCTGGGGAGGGGAGCTTTCGGATATTATTTACCGAGGGGAAAGAGTTGTCTCCCGCAGTATGGAGCGTCTCACCGGCAGGGCAAAAGATACGAGTGCGGACGGGGCGGTGAGCACCGGGAATAACTACCGGACGGGGGAAACACAGCTCGAAGTCACCCTTTTGGAGCAACCGGAAGACACCCTGTATCTGAAAGGATTTACCGGCGGAGCGTACGTTGGGGGAACATGGGAGCCTGCGAATGACGCAGCGCTGTTCCATGAGATGGCAGTGCTCCTGGACTGGGAGGAGTGGGAATCGTGGATAGGCAGGATATATAACAGTCTGTATTTTTCGATGAATGAGATATCGGCTGTGGCACCGTCGGAACCGAGGACCTTGTTTGTGCGTCATGCCAAGGGAAATTTATTTCCGGACAGAAAAATGGATAGCAAACAGTATTTAACAGTTGACAACAGTTAAATACTGTTATATACTGTTTGCAACAAGGAGGAAATAAATGAAGATTATAATCAACAGTTCATCGATGGTACCGATCTATGAACAAATAGTGGATCAGATTACAGCACAGATTACCTCCGGTAATCTGAAAGAAAATGATTTACTTCCTTCTGTTCGGACTCTTGCAAAAGAATTGAAAATCAGCGCATTGACGGTGAAAAAAGCATATGACAACCTGGAAGAAAAAGGATTTACAGTCACAGTCCACGGAAAGGGAACCTATGTCGCGGCCACAAATCAGGAAAGACTGAGGGAAGGGCAGCGCTGTGAGGTGGAAACCGAGCTGGAAAAGGCAATCGAAAAGGGGCGCAGATACGGTCTTAGCAACGAACAGATACGGGAGTTGTTCGATTTAATTATGGAGGATTCGTAAATGTTGGAAATAAATGGTTTGGTGAAGAATTATGGTGATTTTACGCTTGATTGTTCCATGAAAGTCGGGAAAGGCCGTATCACCGGATTGATTGGTCAAAATGGTGCCGGAAAGAGTACCACCTTCAAGGCAATCTTAGGACTAATAGCAGTTGACCGCGGGACAATAAACATTTTCGGCAAAGATGCGCGTGAGCTGAGTGTAAAAGACAGGCAGAAAATAGGCGTCGTGCTCTCGGATTCCGGATTCAGCGGATATTTAACGATTAACGACATTATTCCGATTCTCTCGCAGCTTTATGCAAATTTTGATAAACCGTTTTTTATGAGACAGATGCAGAGATTCCAACTGCCGGCAAATAAGAAAATCAAAGATTTCTCAACCGGAATGAAGGCGAAACTGAAATTATTAGCGGCCATCTGCAATCATGCAAAGCTGCTGATACTCGACGAACCGACCGTTGGACTGGACGTAATTACAAGGGATGAATTGTTAGAGCTGCTGCGGGAATATATGGAAGAGGATGAAGAAAATTCGATTCTGATCAGCTCCCATATCTCCAGTGATTTGGAAACGCTGTGTGATGAACTTTATATGATACATGACGGGAAAATCATCATGCACGAGGATACCGACGTTTTATTGAGCGATTATGCCCTTTTGAAGGTAGATGAAGAACAATATGAAGACCTCGATAAACAATATCTTCTGCGCATCAAAAAGGAGCCGTATGGCTATAGCTGTCTGACGAATCAAAGACAATACTATGCGGAAAATTATCCGGCGGCGGCAATGGAAAAGGGCACCGTTGACAATGTGATAACAATGATGATAAGGGGGAATGCGTTGTGAAAGGATTATTGATAAAAGATTTCAGATTGATGAAGGGGCAGAAAAATTTCTTTTTGGTGATTCTGGTTCTGGCGGTTTTCATGACAGCAACAGCGGATTCCACGTTTGCGATTGCTTTTTTGGGATTTGTAGGTTCCCTGTTCACCATAAGCTCTATCAGCTATGATGAATTTGACAACGGAAACGCATTTCTGTTTTCGCTGCCGATTACACGCAAAGGCTATGTTCTGGAAAAATATACCTTCGGATTCATTCTTGGTGGCTGTGCGTGGCTGTTTGGAGTGATGATCAGCATATGTTTCTCCCTGGCAAAGGGAATCGATTCGTATACCGATTATTTTCTGTCGGCGCTGCTGATGCTGCCGATGATTCTGGTTTTATTGTCGATTATGATTCCTTTTCAGTTAAAATTCGGGGCAGAAAAAGGAAGAATTGCAATTATCGCGGTTGTGGGAGGAATCGCGGCGTTAAGCGCCATCGCCGCAAATGTTTTGAAGACATTCGGTGTGGACTGGGGTTCGGTTCTCAACCGTCTCCCCGCGATAAGTATGGGCATGACAATTCTGACAGGTGGCTTGCTCACAGTGGTTGTATTGTTGCTGTCATATCGGATTAGCTGTAAGGTGATGAGAAAGAAGGAGTTTTAGGGGGTGGATAGATGGATTTTACGATATTGTTCATTGGGCTTTTAGTGGGTGTCGGTGTCCCGCTGAGAAACAAAGCGATTCGAAAATACCGTGAAAACAAGAAAAAGAAGCAGGAGAAGGATATGTAATACAAAAGATTGAAAAATAATATGGAAACGGCCGTGTGACAGTTGAGAAAAAAATGTCGCACGGCTGTTTTTTATAGGATTGGCTAAATTGCGGCTGCTGTTACCCGGCGTTCTTTTTTATCAGAACGAGATGCTGATATAAAATATCAATGAATTCGCCGTTTGTGGGTTTGTCTTTCAATTCGTAGCCGGCAAGCTGCATAAGGCGTTCGCGGTTGCCGCGTTCCCAGCAATAGGAGATGACGGTGCGGATACAGTGCTCAATGTTATTTCGGCTGGTGTGAAATCTTGCGGCTACATCGACATACAGATTACTGTAGACTGCCAGCAGATAATCTTCCCGCTCAAGACAGAGCCCCAGGGCATAGCAAAGGTATTGGAATCCATTGTAGGTAGAGCGGATGCCGAGTGATAAAAGTAATTTTTTAATTTCGTCTTTCATTAGTACCTCCCATTATTTTCCTATTCGCTTCAATTGTAAAATGCAAAATACCGGGTTAGACGAAAAAGGAATAAAAACGACACAAAAATATGAAAAAATATATAAATCGACATAGTCCTTTTCATCATGGTACATGTTTTACGACTCATATAATAATGATAAAGAATTGTGGGAAGGAAATCATGAAAAAGAAAGGAATCAGAATTTTTGGAACGATACTGCTGTTTGGGCTAATGTTTTTTGCGGGCAGAGGCATCGCGGCTATCCGTGAAAACGACGGCGTGGCGGTGGATACGGTATCTATCCAGCAGCAGGCGGAGAACTGGGGCCTTGGGTTTGGCGCGGAGGGCACGCAGCCGACCGGAAATGCGACGGCAGATGAATTGAAGCAGTATAATGCTTACTATGTGGGAAACCCGGACGAAAAGGTCATTTATCTGACGTTTGACTGTGGATAGGAAATGGGCTGATGAGGATTGTATGGAATCTGGTAAAAGTACCGGGTTCTTTTTTATCGGCTTCCAAAGAAAGGAGGAGCGCTTATGCCACGTTATCCGGGCTATTTGTCTTATGAAAGCTGCGGAGTAGACACGAAAAAATTTTATGCGGATATGGGGACGACCATTACCAATGTTTCCAGAGATACAGGAATTAACCGGGCGTCGTTATCCGCGTTTCCGGTGGATCATGTATACCGGGGGACAGCCTGTAAGGTAATCTTGTATCTCGAAGAGGAAAATATCAGGCGGTACCGGCAGACAATTCAGGAGTGCAGCGAAGAAATTCAAAAAATGAAAAATAGCATCCAGGAAGCCTGGAAAATTTATCTGCAGCGGGAAAAGCTGCTGAATACTTATCGGGTAAAGTATGACGTCAAAAGAAATTGTCCGTTAGAACAGCAAATATCTGTCAGAGATGTGATGAAAGGACAATATTAAAGGAAAAGGAAGCAAGCTTCCAAACAAACCAACAGTTCAAAATACCCGGACAAGAGTAATATAATCACTGCTTGAAAGGCAAAAGCCCGATTTGTTTAAAAACCGCTTCCATGGCAAGTATATCAAAATAGCGTTGGGGAAACAAGAAGCAGAGAATAAATATAAATGCAACTCTTTTTCGGATAAGCGTGAAGGAGAGAAGAATATGTCATTCAGTATTGCAGACACGTCTTGCTCCGGGCGGCAGATGCCCGGAGAGAAAAGGGGAGGACGGTTGGGAGAAGTATTATCTATGGCAGTAAATATGATTCTGGTGATTGAGATTCTGGTTCTTATGGGATTTCTTTGCTATTTAAAGTACAAAAAGCGCAAATAAAAGAAAAAGGAGGAGTACGGTACCTATGAATATGTTCAATGAAATTTTTCGGTTGGTAGGCCAATGGGCAACAACTGTATTGCGTATAGTGGTGATATTTTTTTTGATAGAATTACTCATACTTTGGATGGGCTGGAAAAAATGCAAAGCAATAAGGCTTGCGGAAAGAAGGAAGAGATTATTGGATGTGATGGAGGCGTTTGCCGTTATTCAGATAGAACTGCTCCGTAAGCGTGGGTTCGGCGATGATACATTTGAGATTGAGATAGCAAAATATTTAAAAGACTATTTACTGGATTGTTTGGTGAGAGGCAGGGCGCCTTCCAGCGCAAAACTTGCAGTACATCCTTATATTGTTTTGAAATATCCTGCGGTGTTTGAAAAATTGCGGGATATAGTGCCAGTGCCATATGAGGCGGAAGGTGTATGGAAAATGAAGAAGGCGCATATGGAGGATGTAGTGAAAGATTTTGAGGCGCGCAACAGGAACCTTCAGAAGGAGTACGATGCCTGGAGACAGGCAAAGGAAAACGAGCATTGTCTGGGTGTTTATGTTGACTGTGCATTTATAGAGGCAAGGAAAAGCTTCTCGGAGTACTGTCATCTGGAAGAGACGGTTCCGTTTGAGGTTATGCTTCAGTGTGAACAGCAGTATGAAAAGGGAAATAGTTCAAATTCCGATGTGAAAGCATTAATCATTGAATTTTGATCAGTGTGAAGGAGAGAAAAATATGCCATTCAGTATAAAAGAGCAGCAACAAGAAGAAAGGAAAACAGTAAAGGAACGGAGTTTTACATTGAGGTTATCGGATGAGGATGTCAAACAGCTTTTTGAGAAAAGCGCCATGGCAGGGATGGCTCCTGGAGAGCTTCTGGAAAATTTTGTGGGGGATCTTGTATATGGCACCTGTTGCAATGGGAGTGATGAAAGTGATTGCGCGGATATGTGGTTTGAAAGATGTGGGTTTGACTTGATGCCAAAGGATTCTTTTTTAAGCTATCTTCAGGAAGAGTGCGTACTGTGGGACGCCATACAGTGTCTGGAAAAAATAGAGAATGCCAAAAGCCGCATTGAAAGTTTTTCTGATGAGATACAGAGCGGGATTCATTGGAATAAGTGTGAAAAGAAGCTGGAAAGCTGGGAAGAAAATTTCCCTACCAGGGAAAAGCATATACAGGTCTGCCGTTGGATTATACGGGATTATGCAAAAGGGATGATGCGTTTGCTGAATAATTTTGAAAATGATTACTGGAAGCCTTACGTTGTTTGTATGGAAAAGGAAAATCAAAAGGGGAAAAGAACAATGAAGGATGCCATGGCTGCACTGCGGGAATTTAGTCTGATTTATGACGCGGTAAAGTGACGAAGGGAGAGAAAAGGAATGATGGAAAAAAATAAAGGGACAAAAACAGCAACAGTTATTTCGATTATCAATAATAAGGGCGGCGTCGGCAAGACAAGCAGTACCGCTATTTTGGCTGAATTAATGGCATTTTTGGGATTAAAGGTGCTGTGTATTGATTTGGACGAGCAGAGCAATCTTTCTATGCTTTTTCATTGCTATGAAGAAGATTCACAGGAGGTCATCAATGGAGTGCAAATGCCGGAGAAATATAATATTTCGGATTTGTTTCGCTACCGTTTTCGAAGCAGCGAGGATGTGGAAGGGATTATCCGGAAAACGTCAATAAAAAACCTGTATATCATTCCAAGCAGCAAAAGGCATAAAAATACGCTGGCTTATATAGCGGCGAATGAAACCGGAAACAACAATATTATTTTAAAAAAGGCGTTGGCGGCGGTGAAGACAGAGTTTGATTTTATTTTTATTGATAATGCGCCGGCATCTAATATTTTGACGGTAAACAGCATATTTGCCTCTGATTACATTTTAACGCCGGTCCGGGCGGAGGGATTAAGTTATAAAGGGCTGCGGGAAACGATCGAGACAATAGCCTATATCAAAGAGGAGCACGGCATAGACAATGTAAATTTTCTTGGTACTTATATCACGCAGGCGGAAACAAACACAAAAATATTCAGGGAGCTTCGGGATACTTACGACGCGGAGCTGGGAGGTAAATTTTTTCATACCCCAATTCGGAAGGATATTAAGATTTCCGAAATAGAGACACTTTTTCAATCGCTGCTCAGCTACGCTCCCGATACGAATGCGGTTTTTGATTATTCGCATCTTTTATTGGAACTTGATATTCTGCCGGATGAAAAAGCGGATATGCTTAAGGCCGCGATAAATGAGAGAGGAACAGATTAAAATCACCATGAGGGGAACTCAGTTCCCCTCGTAAACAAAATGCAGGGAGGATGAATATGGCAAAAAGACAGGCGTTTAATTTTGGGGCAGCTGACAAAGTACTTTCCCGCGAAAGCAGGCAGGGAGAAAAAACCACGGAAAATAGTGCGTTGGAAAAAGAATTGCCGGCCGGGGAATCGCTTGTAAAAAGCGCGATTGAAAAAATGGAGAAACCGGTGCAAAAAGCTTTTCATTTTAAATTTGTGCCGCGTGCAAAAATTGTTTTTCATAAGGAAAATAATTATCCGATGGAAACGGTAGAGAAGCTTGCGGAATCGATACTGACATTTGGATTGATTCACAATCTGGAAGCCAGATATGAGGCGGAGAGCGATACATATATGATTGAATCCGGAGAGCAGAGAACCAGGGCCATTGATTTTTTAATTGATAAATATGAAAATACGGAAGAAAAAAGCGGAGAAGCATATGAAAATTATTTAAAAAACGTGCGGCAGTATGCCATAGAGGGCTATCCATGCAATGTGAAGTTCCCGGTTCGATCTGATTCGGGAGAGGGAACGGAAGAAGAAAGAAGGTTGGAAGAAATTTATTCTGAAATTCGGCTCATCATAGCGAATGAAGTGGAGAGGGGAAAGGATGACGGGAGAAGCAGGGAAAAGGTAATGCGTTTAAATGAACTTCTCGGTCAGAGGAATACTTTGCTTGGAAATGCGCAGAAGGTTAATGTAAATCAGGAAATTGGCAAAGCGCTTGGCATTTCAGAGAGACAGGTGAAAAAGTATAAGGCTGCATCAAAGCTGATCCCGGAGCTGCAGGAACTATTTGATAAAAATAATATTACAGTGAATGAGGGGGCCAATTATGCGCAGCTGGACGAGAAGGAACAGTACCAGCTTCTGACCTTGATTCGGGCAGGGGAGGGAAAACAG
>CALWBG010000053.1 GCA_944375975.1 uncultured Roseburia sp. | reverse complement strand
CCATCAGGTCTTATTTGTGACGCTCCGGCACAATATAGCCAACACAAACAAGTTTGCGTGTGAAAAATAAGCTATCGAGCTTATTTTTCACACTATGCAGCCATTACCGTCTCTGCTGCTTAAATCGTAGAATTATAAAGCTCTCCTGTTGTATAGTTGTAGGTATACATCCCGGTGCTTCCATAGGTGTTCGCTTTCACCGCTTCGCTCTTTGCGTAGGTCTCAATCAGAGATGCCTGCGTCATAACCTGATAGCCGTAACCGCCGCGCTCCTGGAATAACGACTGCACCTGAGACATATCCGCCTTCCGGAACGCCTCCTCATCCACGGAAAGCTTATTGTCCGAACCGATGGTAATACCAATCTTATTCAAAAGCCTCTCATTCACACTGGAATAATTCACCATATTCCTTGCAGCCCGCAAAATGTTCGTGGTATCCGACTCCGCTGCCGCGTCAATCAGACTGTTGTAATCCGAAACAAAGCTTTCTACGGCCTTATAAATCGCATCCGTGTCATACCCGGTCGTCTTATTTCCGTCCTCGTCTGTGGTTGTCACCTCGTTAAATAAGGACTTACTGCCCTTTGTCTGCAATGCAGCCGCGGATTCCTTCATATCGTTTGCCGCACTCTCAATCGAAGCCAGCGTCTTTGTGTCATCCTTCGCCGTAGAAGTGGACGGCGTTACGCCGCTGATATTTCTGTTTTCATCGTAATAAGCGCTCAAAAGCTTATAATAGCTCCCGCTCTGAATCGTTGCGTAATCAACGTAATTAATGCCAAGAAAGTCCGATGTGCCGGTCTTTGAAGTACTCGCGGTATTTAAACTGGAAAATAATATACCGATAGACGAAGAATCATATGCTGAAATAGCTGCCATAAGCCTCCTCCTTTCCGAAGTGCTTTGCGTTTCCATTACTTTCGTTTTTGTTTATATCGTCATTTTACCCCCGATTCTTAATAACGGCAAGTAAAATTAAATATTCTCAATCTGCCAGTCAATCGGCGTAACCCCGTTCTCCTGCAAAAATGTATTGGCCTGACTGAAATGCCTGCATCCGAAAAATCCCCGGTAAGCCGAAAGAGGACTCGGATGAGGTGCCTTTAAAATCAAATGCTTCGGATTGGTAAGCATCGGAATCTTACTCTGCGCCGGTCTGCCCCAAAGCATATATACAATCGGACGCTCCTGCGCGTTGACTGCCTGAATAATCGCGTCCGTAAACTGTTCCCAGCCCTTGCCCTGATGCGAATTTGCCTGATGCGCCCGAACGGTCAGAACCGTATTCAAAAGCAGTACCCCCTGATCCGCCCATTTTTTCAGGTAACCGTTATTCGGGATATAGCAGCCCAAATCTTCGTGCAGCTCCGCATAAATATTCTGCAGAGAGGGCGGTATCTCTTTTTGCGTAGGCAGCACCGAAAAGCTTAACCCGTGCGCCTGATTCTCATTGTGATAAGGGTCCTGCCCCAGAATCAGAACCTTCACCTCATGAAGCGGGGTGAAATGCAGCGCATTAAAAATATCGTCCGCCGGCGGATAAACCACCGTTCTCGCGTATTCCTCTCTCACAAAATTGTAAAGCTGGCGATAATAGGGCTTCCGAAATTCTCCCTCAACCGCTCCAAGCCAGTCATTTGTAATCATTGCCATAACCGCAGCCCTCTATTCTTTCATCATCTTCTGATTGGGACACCGCGTCCCGCCAGATAGTCCTTTACATCACAGATTTCCAACTCTTTATAATGAAACAGAGACGCCGCTAAAGCCGCGTCTGCCTTTCCCTCCGTCAGGGCCTCGTAAAAATGCTCTTTTGTACCCGCGCCTCCCGATGCAATCACCGGAATGGATACATTCTCCGCAATCGTCCGTGTCAGTGCAATATCATAGCCCGCCTTTGTTCCATCACAGTCCATACTGGTAAGCAGAATCTCGCCCGCTCCAAGGCTGTCCGCCTTCATCGCCCATTCCACCGCGTCCAGCCCGGTATCTACACGTCCCCCGTTCCGGTAAACGCTCCAGCCCGTGCCGTCCGGCCTTTTTCTTGCATCAATCGCGACCACCACGCACTGGCTTCCAAACTTATCCGCCGCTTCCGCAATCAGCGCCGGCCGGTTGATTGCGGAGGAATTGATGGATATTTTATCCGCTCCCTCTCGCAACAGCGCCTTAAAATCATCGACAGTCCGGATTCCTCCGCCGACCGTAAACGGGATAAATACCTTCTCCGCCACCTTGCGCACCATATCCACAACTGTCCCGCGGGCATCCGACGTTGCCGTAATGTCAAGAAATACCAGCTCATCCGCTCCCGCCTTATCGTACGCAGCTGCAATCTCAACCGGATCTCCCGCATCCCGCAGATTTACAAAATTAACCCCTTTTACCACGCGCCCGTTATTTACATCCAGACAGGGAATAATCCTTTTGGTAAACATATCAGCCCTCCCTTTTCAAAGCGGCAAAATTTTTTAAGATTGTTAATCCGACCGTACCGCTTTTTTCCGGATGGAACTGACATGCAAAAATATTGCCCTTTTCTACCGACGCATGGATATGAACGCCATACTCTGTGGACGCAGTCACAATCGTTTCCTCTGCCGCTTTCAGATAGTAAGAATGTACAAAATAAACATACGGCTCCCCCGGCAGTCCGCGAAACAGTCTGCCGTCATGAGAAAGCTTTAAGGAGTTCCACCCGATATGCGGAATCTTAAGACCGGAAGCGGCAGGGATTCTTAAAATATTCCCCTTTAGCAATTTAAGTCCTTCGACCCCCTCGCTCTCATCACTGCCCTCAAACAAAAGCTGCAGTCCCAGGCAGATTCCCAAAAACGGTGTCCCCGCAGCCGTCACCTCACGAATCACCCTGTCCAGCTCATATTTTTTCAACTGCGCCATCGCCTCCCCAAAGGAGCCGACGCCCGGCAATATCACCTTGTCCGCACCCTCAATCTCGCGGAAATTCCGGGTCACCACACATTCCTCTCCCAGAAAAAGCAACGCTTTTTCCACACTTTTTAAATTGCCTGCGTCATAATCAATTATCGCTATCATCCTGTCCCCCGCTTAGGCCTGCGCTCTCCAATATCCGGTAAACCTCTATGGAATAATCCTCCCGGTCATCGATGGAATATACCTCCAATGCCGTCTCCTCGCTGATTCCAAAGCTGCCAAGCGCGGCAACCGCCTCGCTCTTTGTCCGCTCCAGCTCCGACGTACATCCATAGTTCTCCGCTTCCCCCGCATAATCGCTGCATCTCCCGACTGCCGTAATCAGCGCATCCAATGCCATATCGTAAACCTTCGCCTCCGTAAGGCTCTGATACGCGCGATAGTTTCCGTCAACCTCCGCCATCAGCTCATATTTTTCCCAGTCCTCCGTATCCTTCTCTTTCGCGGAAAGTCCGGCAATTTCCTGGTAAGCTGCCTGATAGTCTCCCATTGCATATGCGTCGGAAGCGGCACGCGCACGGTTGGAATAACCCATCAGATTGGTAGCCAAAAGAACCAGCACCATAAAGGACGCGACCATCACAAACGTCAGAACCACCGGCACCTTCGGCAGCGGCGGCGCATTGTCCGGCTCCTTCGGCGGCTTCGGCTTCTTTTCTTTTCTGGGCTTTTTCTCCTTCGGCTTCTTTTCCTTTTTGGCCTTTTCTTTTTTCTTTTTCTTCCCGCCGGCATCCTCCTCCGGCTCGGAAACCGGAGCCGCAGTGGACGCAGACACAGCGCCAAGCTCCTGCAAAATTCCAAAATCGTCACCGGCAATATCTTGCTGGTCTGTCACAGTGGAGTTATTGACAGCTTTTGGCGTATTCTCCTGCTCGTCCTCATCTTCTCCGAAAAGTATTCTGGAAAGTTTTGCAAAAAAGCTTTCCTTTTTCCCTTTTTTGTCTCCGTTATCCAAGGAAAGCTCGTTTTCGCCGGAATCCCCGCCGAAAAAACTATCCTCCAGACCGGTCCCTAAGATACCCAAATCAGAATTTGCGCCGTCCTGTTCCTCGCTCTCCTGTATTTCTTCGTCCGACTGAAGCAACTTCATCAAATCCTGATCCCCCTCCGTCGAAGACGATACCGTATCCGCCTCGCTCTGCTCTCCCGCCGCGGAAACCTCGTCCACCAAAGTATCCAATGAATCCGTAAGCCCCAGCGAATCCTCCTCCTGTCCCGTCTGCATGCCGTGGGTCTCGGGAATATCTCCCATCGTATCTACCATAATATCGTCTTCATCTGCTTCCGGTGTCTGTCCTGCATCAGTCTCCTGCTGCACGCTGCTTACAATCCCGTCAAGACTGTCAAGCATATCGTTCTCCGCCGAAGAAGCTCCGGTCTTCGGTTCTTCCTTTTCCTCCGCAAATTCCTTTTCAAACTGCCTGAGAAAATCGTCCGTATCATCCCCGGATAAAAAGTCATTCTCAAATCCCTTCATAAAGTCATCGTCAGAATCAGGTGCCGTCCCCTGCGGGTCCGCCGGTCCGTCTTCTTTATCCGCTACTGAATTCAACAGCTTATCCAAGTAATCTTCTGTTCCGCTCATCCGGTACCTCCACCAACCTATAATCTAATTTGGGGATGTGATAGCACATCACACCCCCCTTCTTCGCTCAATCCATGCTCTTATCAATCAGGCTGTCAACCGCCTCTACAAGATTGCCGATTTCAGGTTTTGTCAACTGGGCATCTGCCCCAAGCCGCGCTCCCTTCACTCTCATTTCCTCATTGACAAGCGACGAGAAAATAATGACCGGTATCTTTTTCATTACGTCATTCGTCTTAACAAGCTTCGTCAGACGATGTCCGTCCATCAGGGGCATCTCGATATCAGTGATAATGCAGTGAACCTTCTCACGTACATTGCCCTCTTTCTCATACTGTGTCAGCTTATCCCATGCCTCCTGACCGTTCATCGTCACAATCAGATTGGTATATCCCGCCTTCTTGAGGCAATCGGTAATCAGTCTGCTCAAAAGCGGAGAATCCTCCGCAATCAAAATCGGGGAGTCACAGCGTTCCCGATCCGTCAAGTGTTCCATATCCGAAACCTTAAGTCCGGTTTCCGGGCTGATGTCCGTAACGATTTTTTCAAAATCAAGGATGATAATCAGCTTGTTCTCCATCTTGATGACTCCGGTCGAAGCGCTGTTCTGCTCCGTATTAATTGTAGAGTCCGGCTTAATGATGGCTTCCCAGGATACCCGGTGAATTCCAACCACGGTATCTACATGGAACGCGATATTCAGCTTGTTAAAATTTGTGATAATAAACAGGCCCTCTCCCTCTGCATTCTCCGGCATACCGAGGCAACGTTTCAGATTCACTACCGTAATCATGGTATCGCGCGGCATAAAAATCCCCTCTACGCTCGGGTGAGAATTCGGTACCGGCGTCACGGGCTGATATGTAAGAATCTCTCTGATTTTTGCCACATTGATTCCGTAATGATTGTTTCCCAAAGTAAATTCCAAAACTTCTAACTCGTTCGTTCCTGATTCTAAAAGTATGTTTGTATCCATTCTTCTCTCCTCCCGCGTATCATCCCAACGCCATTCGCAAAATTCTGTTTGTATTATAGCATATCAGCGCCGTCTTTACAAAGCAATTTGGTAATTTGCCTCCCCCATTGTAACGGTCAGCTCCAGGTTCTGCACCTCCGTAACCGTATCCGGCACCTGAAACAGCAGTACCGTACCCTGCGTAGCCCCCGCTGCCACGGTGCCCTGATATGTGGAAAAATCGTTCATCAGGACTGTAGCAAGCGCCGCTGCGCTCGTATCACTGTTCACCGTAATCCGGAAAGACGGCGAAAGGGAAAGATTATCCACCTCCACATCCTCCGTTCCGGTATTAATCAAATTGATTCCGACTATCAGGAGCTTTCTGCCCGCTTCCGCTTCTATCGAGTAATAGGTGCTTTCCATATAATTTTCCGCAATGGAGGCTCCCGTATATTCTACCGAAAGCCTGTCACTGCCGAAAATATCATTCAGGGTCGCCGTCACTGCCGTTTCCGCTTCAGGCTTTTCTGTTCCGGCAGAGGATGTCTCGCTTCCGGTGTTATCCGCTATCTCGGTCTCGCTGTCCGGGGACGGCGTTTCGGTTTCCTCCCGCGTTATCTCCTCCATATCCACAGAAGTAAGCCCATTTTTCTGGCTGGTATTGTGCTTTGCCACCACATGGGCGGAATAGTCAATTATAATATTCTGTTCGCTCTGCGTCAGCTCATAAGGCGCTTCGCCGCATCCACCAAGCAATGCGGATACGAAAACAACTGCTGCTATGCTTTTGATTCCTGCAATTCTCATAAGTCCCCTCGCTAAATATCTGTAAACTATATCTTATGTTAGCATTTTTAGGAAAATATCGCAACCAGAAATTATTATATCTGTTTGTCATCTGTTCCCTGTTTCCAGTTCAAACCAGAACTCTACCCCGTTATCATGATTGACTGCGCCGCATTGCTGGTGAAAGGACTCCATAATCGCCTTGACAATGGAAAGTCCGATTCCGCTTCCACCGTATTCCCTCGTTCTTGCCTTATCGACCTTATAAAATTTTATCCAGATATTATCCATATCGGCCTCTGGAATGGGTTTCCCCGTATTAAATACACTCACCCGAACGCAATTTCCCCTAAGGGTATACCCAATTTCAATCCGCTTCTCGCCCTCTGCGTGATTAATGGCATTGCTCAGGTAGTTCGTCACAACTTCCTCTACCTTAAATTCATCCGCCCATGCAAAAAGCGGCTCCCTGTGATCAAACACGACCGTAATCCCGTTCTGCTCCAAAAGAATTGCCGATGCGTTCAGCACTCCCTGAATCAGCTCAGTCAAATCGAACCGTTCCATGGTGACCATCTCATTTCCGAACTCAAGCTGATTTAAGGTGAGCAGCTTTTTTACCATCCGGTTCATCTTATCCGCCTCGTCCATAATTACCTCACAGTAAAAATTACGGCTTTCGGCGTCGTCATTGATACATTCCCTAAGTCCCTCGGCATATCCCTGAATCAACGCCAGCGGAGTTTTTAATTCATGCGATACATTGGAAAGAAATTCCTTGCGCATCTCGTCAATCTGTGTCTTTTTGTCAATATCTATCTGAAGCTGGTTATTTGCGCTTTTTAATTCCGAAATGGTTTTTTCCAGCGTCATAGACATCACATTCATATACTGTCCGAGCTCGTCAATCTCGTTCGTCCGTTTTCTGCGGGGCTGATACCTCGCGTCAAAATCAAGCTCTGTCATCCGCTTTGAAATATCAGTCAGCATAAGCAGGGGCTTTGTGATTCCACGCGACACAAACACGATAATAACGGCGCTGACCGTGATTGCAAAAATACCGATATACACCAGGAAGCGGTTCGACAAAATCACACTTTCACGGATACTCTCAAGCGCCGTGCGCATCAGAATCAGATTACCGTTTGACAGTATGCCGTAAAGCACCAGATACTCCGAATCAAGTCTGGTATCCTTCTGCTGCTGCATGACGTAATTATTCGCCTGCATGAGGATTTTAACCTCATTCTGCCGCTCCCCGAAAATAATATCCATAAATTCAATCAGCATTTTCTGAGTGTCATTCACCGAAGACCGCACAATCGTTCGGTCAGAGCTGATAATCATTACGGTAATATTGCCGTTGGCACAAAGGTTGTCAAAGGTTATGTCAAAATTGCCGGAATCAAGCATACCCGAGGCACTTGCCTCGTCGATGGTCCCAAAGCCATCCAGCAGGGTGTTTTGCTTGTTAAGCATATAATATTTCTCTAAAAACACCGTGTTTAATAGCCAGCACAGTAAAAGTGTCCCTGCAACCAGAAGGATTATAATCGCCGTCATCTGTGTAGCCAGTGACCCCTTGCGCACCCTGCCCTGTATTTTTTTTAAATTATGATTTAAAATTCTATGCTTATTTATTTTCATTGTCAATATTTATCAATCTTGAGTTATCAATTTTTCGTTTCACTCAACCTCAAATTTATATCCCATTCCCCAAATTGTCTTGATATATTCCCCTTTCTCCCCGATTTTAGCCCGCAGCTTTTTAACATGGGTATCAATCGTCCTGGCATCGCCAAAATAATCATAATTCCAGACATGGTTCAGAATTTTTTCCCTGGAGAGAGCAATCCCTTCATTTTCAAGGAAATAGGTCAGAAGTTCGAATTCCTTGAAGCTTAAATCAATCTGCTTTCCGTCCACTGTTACGGTACGGGCCGTCTTATCTATGACAATGCCGCCCTTGGAAAGAATATTGCCCTCCTCTGTTTTTCCGCTCCTTCTGAGAATAGCCCCGACACGGGCAACCAGAATTTTCGGGGAAAACGGTTTGGAGATATACTCGTCCACTCCCAGATCAAAGCCTGTCAGCTCGTCCTCCTCGTCTCCCTTCGCGGTCAGCATGATAATCGGCACCTTGGAGGTCTCACGAATCTCGCGGCATACCTCCCAGCCGTTTAGCTTTGGCATCATGACATCCAAAATCAGCAGCGCGATATTTTTTTCTTTATAAAAAATATCAAGCGCCGCTTCGCCGTCTCCTGCCTCCAGAACCTCATAATCTTCTCTCACCAGAAAGTCTCTGACCAGCTTACGCATCCTGCTCTCGTCATCTACCACAAGAATCTTAATTTTTTCCATCCTCGTCCTCCTGCCCTACTCTCATGCGTTCACCCGAATACTGTCTCTTCTTCCGTCTTCGGGACTTGATTATAGCAGTTATTTATGAAATATCTGTGACGCTCTATGGAAGCGCCCGCTCCCGCTCGTTTAATTCCGCTTCTCTCTCCTCAAGCTCCTGCTCCCATGCCGCATATTTGTCAATAAGCTTATTTTCATAATTAAGGATGGTCGGGCTTCCAATGGTGGAGGCTACCGCAAACATTCCCACAACGCTCACCGCAAGCACGACCGTAAAAAACAGCGTAACTCTGTATTTTGTCCTGTAACCCACGTCCTTTACCGTAGTTTTCGTTTCTTTTTTCTTTTTTGTATTTTTTACCGCAGGGGTACGGATTTTTTTTCGAAGATCTGCTTCAAGCGCCGGATGCTTCACGGTAACAGGTGCAATATCCTCGTTTCTCACGGCTGGATTCGTCCTTAAATATTCCCGCAGCTCATTCAGATAAACAAAGCCCACCGCAGTCTCAAACAGGTTCTGCTGAACCATTTTATTGTAAATCTGCAGCACCTGCTCCGGCTGATTCATATCCATCTTTTCCCTGATGTAACGCACGCCCTCCGCTTCCTTTTCCGCCTGCGCCGCCTCGGCTTCACTGTCAAACACAAATCCATTGATTACCGTATTTTTCTTATCCGCCATCAATCCATACCCCTCTTTTATCCCTCTTATAGACAATTTTCCGTACTGGTGTTATTTATTATAGAAAAAGATGTACCATTTTGCAATGAAAAAGCGGCATGAAAATTCTACGATAAAATTTGATTGCATTTTTCAGAAAAAGTGATATAATAAAATTCGTCCATGGGGATATAGCTCAGTTGGGAGAGCGATGCGTTCGCAACGCATAGGTCAGGGGTTCGAGTCCCCCTATCTCCATTTCCAGGGAAGCATAGCTCAGCCGGGATGAGCGTTCGCCTCACACGCGAGAGGTCAGGGGTTCGAGCCCCCTTGCTTCCATTGTTCGTTGATATTTTTTATTTATGCATAAAAAGATGCCGGAACTCGTTGTTTCTTCTTTCAACGAGTTTCCGGCATTTTCTTTTGAGTGGACCTGACGGGAGTCGAACCCGTGTCCAAAAACCAATCCCCTGTCCTTCTACGAGCGTAGCCTGTGATTTTTCATTCCCTCTGCCGGACCTGCGCAGGCACAGTTCCGGTTTCAGTAGCTTCATCATACGCCCGGCGGCTCAAAGCTTTGCCGTCGTCGTTTCCTACATCGTCGAAGCCGGTATCTTAATGTGTAGGTGCACTAAGGCCGACTGCTGCCTTATGGCAGCAAGTTGCAGTTAGGCTGCAACCGCTAAATTATCTTCAGCGTTTAATTTTAAGTTTGGAATTTGACGCATCCCGTGCGGCTCGCTTCTCCAGCTTCATGGCCCCTGTCGAAACCATTACAGGCCCATAGATTTACACTGTAAAGCGTCAATATAAATTTTTTATCTTGAAATCGCGTTCAGCCTCCCGGCGCATATCTTTCTTCGCGATATCCTGCCGTTTATCGTAAAGCTTTTTCCCTCTGGCAAGGGCTATCTCCGCCTTGACCAGGCTGCCCTTAAAATATACCTCAACCGGCACCAGCGTGTAACCCTTTTCCGCAATTTTTCCGGTGAGCTTCCGGATTTCCGATTTGTGCATCAAAAGCTTCTTCGGGCGCAGCGGGTCGCGGTTGAAAATGTTGCCCTTTTCGTAGGGGCTGATATGCATTCCGTATACGATGACTTCCCCGTTCTCAATCCGGATAAAGGCCTCCTTGATACTGCACTTGCCCGTACGCAAAGACTTCACCTCGGTCCCGTGCAGCTCAATCCCCGCCTCATAGCGCTCCTCCAGGAAATAATCATGGTAAGCTTTTTTGTTGTTCGCGATTAATTTCTTTTCCGCTTTTGCCATAATGACCTCCCCTGTTCTCCCGCTAAAAGCCTTCGCCCAGCTTGTTTAGTATACTCCTAAACATTTGTTTCCGCAAGCCCTTTCACAATGGAAATTCGCCTTTTTTTCGACAGTTCTGCATCAGTTTTTTGTCTCTTCCGTCTCTTCGTGCGGCATAACCCGAAAATCGATGGTCCGCATAAGCTTATCGGTTCCGGTGACCATAACCCGCACCTTCTGCCCCAGCTTGTAACGGATATTCGTAACCTCACCGGCCAGCTCACAGGCACTCTCATCATAGCGGAAATAATCATCCGTCAGTGTGGTCACATGCACCAGCCCCTCCACCGTATTCGGAAGCTCCACATAAAAGCCCCATTCGGTGACTCCGGATATGACGCCCTCAAATATCTCTCCGATATGCTCCGACATATATTCCACCTTTTTGAGCTTTTCCGTCTCACGCTCCGCCTCGTCAGCGCGCCGCTCCATTTCACTGGAATGCGCTGCGACCTCGGGCAGAATTTTTTCATAGTGGGCAATTTTTGCCTCATTCATTCTGCCGCGCAGATTATCCTTTATAATGCGGTGTATCTGCAAATCGGGATAACGGCGGATTGGTGAGGTGAAATGGCAGTAGTAAGGCGTCGCCAGTCCAAAATGCCCGGTGCTCACCGTCGTATATTTTGCCTGCTTCATGGAGCGCAGCGTCAACCTGCTAATCAGTGCCTCCTCCGGCGTGCCCTCGATTTTTTCGAGCAGCTTCTGAAGCTCCTTCGGATGGATCTCATCCGAACCGATATGAATCGTATATCCGAAATTATTGATAAATGTGCCGAGTTTTTTTATTTTTTCCGTATCGGGATTTTCATGGCTTCGATATACAAACGGCAGTTCCTGCCAGAAATAATCCTGGGCTACCGTCTCATTGGCAATCAGCATGAAATCCTCAATGATCCTGGTTGCCACATTCCGGTCATAGGGCTTGATTTCCAGGGGTTTTCCCTTTTTATCCAGTATGATTTTCGTCTCCGGGAAATCAAAATCAATCGAGCCGCGCCTCATCCTCTTTTTCCGCAAAATCGCCGCCAGCTCCCGCATCTGCTCAAACATCGGCACCAGCTCGTCATATTTACGGCACTCCGCCTCATCGCGGTCCTCCAATATTTTTTTAACACTGGTGTAGCTCATGCGGCGGTCCACCCGGATGACCGTCTCCGCGATCGTATGGTCGATGACATTTCCCTTCTTATCAATCGTCATAATACAGCTCAGCGCCAGACGGTTTTCACCCTCATTGAGCGAGCAGATTCCGTTTGAAAGCTTATGCGGCAGCATCGGAATGACACGGTCCACCAGATAAACGGAGGTGCCGCGCGAAAGCGCCTCCACGTCGAGGGCGCTGCGCTCCTGAACATAATTTGACACATCCGCAATGTGCACGCCCAGACGGTAATGCTCCCCCTCTCTGCTAAGGGTAATGGCGTCATCCAGATCCTTCGCGTCCTCTCCGTCAATCGTAACCGTCTGCCAGCTTCTTAAATCCATGCGTCCCGCCATATCCGCCGCGCTCACCTCGTCCGCTGTGCGCCCGGCCTGCTTTAGGACCTTCTCCGGGAACTCCATCGGGAGTCCGTACGCTTTTATAACCGCTAAAATATCGGTTCCGGGATCGTTGATATGCCCCAGAATCTCTACAACCTTTCCCTCCGGTTTTTTTCTCCCTCCGCCGAAATCCGTAATTTCCACTACGACCTTATGGCCGGTGACAGCGCCCTTCGAACGCTCCTGCGGAACAAAAATATCAGCCCCGAACTTCGGATTATCCGGCACTGCAAAGCCATACGTCTTGTTTTTCTGGTAGGTACAGACAATCGCAGACGTTCCGCGCGCGATAATCTTCGTTATGGTTCCCTCCCGGCGCTTTCCACCGTGCCCGGAGGTAACGGCAACCTGCACCGTATCGGTGTGAAACGCGCCGTTCACCTGCGATTCCGGAATAAAAATATCGGAGTCCTCGCCCTCCACCGAGACAAAACCGAAACCTCTGGGATGCGCCGTAAAAACTCCGGTAAAATACTTTCCTTCGGATTTTACGTATTTTCCCCTTGCGGTAACCTCAATCCTGCCGTCGAGCACCAGCGCGTCCAAAACCTCCTGCAGTTCCCCGCGCTGTGTCTTCGGTATCGACAGCACCACCGCGATTTCCTTTGCCTTCATCGGCACGTAAAGCTCATCGCAGATAAATTGATAAATTGTTTTCTTTCTTTCCTCTAAAATTTCTTTTTCCATATTCTCCTGATTTTTCACAGATGAAGCCTATAAGGTCTTTCCTATGATATAAAAACGGCTGCCGCATTCACGACAGCCGTTCCATATTCTAAAAAATACTGGTATTCAATACTGCTGCAATTACAATGAATAAAATAACGAAAATCCTGGTAAGCCTTATCAGCATACCCTCCATGGAACGTCCCTTATTCTTGCCCCAGTAAGTATCAGCGGCCCCTGCGATTGCCCCAAGGCCTGCGGACTTACTCTCCTGCATCAGTATGATGACTGTTAACGCGATACTGATTATGATAAAAATAACGGTTAATATCGTTTTGACGATTACCATAATTGTTCCCTCCTACGGTTACAAACTCACAACTTAGGATATTGTACCATAGCCTCCGCGATATTTCAACTACTTTTTATCACAACACCCGGCCTCCGTCCGCCCCAAAGGTATGGCGCTACGCCTCCAGACCGACGCGGTAACGTTTAAACTGCGCCTCCCCGGCAAGCTCCTCCTCGATGCGCAGAAGCTGATTATATTTGCTGGTACGCTCCGCACGGCAGGGCGCGCCGGTTTTAATCTGCCCGGCATTAACGGCAACCGCAAGATCCGAGATAAACGCATCCTCCGTTTCACCGGAGCGGTGAGAAATCACGGTGTGATAACCTGCAAACTTCGCCATCTCAATCGCGTCCAGTGCCTCGGTCACGGTACCAATCTGATTCACCTTAATTAAAACCGCATTTGCCACCTTCAAATCAACACCACATTTGATGCGCTTGGGATTCGTCACAAATAAATCATCGCCGACCAACTGCACCTTTCCGCCGAGACGCTCCGTCAGCTTCTGCCAGCCCTCCCAGTCGTCCTCAAACAATCCGTCCTCAATGGAAACAATGGGAAATTCCTCCGTCAATTCCTCGTAAAGCGCAATCATCTCATCGGCGCTTCGCGTAATACTGTCCCCGGCGGCATCTTTTTTGGAGCCCTCACCCGCACTGTCTGCATTGGCTTCTTTATTGCGGATTCCGGCCGTCTCGTGCTCCGCCGATTCCGGGCAGCCACAGGCGCTTCTTCCCCGGGCCGCGCGTGTCTCTCCCGGAAATACATAAACACCCTTCTCCTCGTCGTAAAGCTCGCTCGCGGCGGCATCCATCGCATATACGATATCCTCGCCCACACGATACCCCGCCTTTTCCACAGCCCGTGACAAATAGGAAAACGCTTCTCTTGTATTCTTAAAATCCGGCGCGAAACCTCCCTCGTCACCGACCGCCGTATTCATGCCCTCCTCGTTTAAAATCTGACGCAGGAAATGAAACACCACCCCTCCCATCCGAAGCGCCACCGAAAACCAGCACGCCCCCACCGGCATAACC
>CALWBG010000052.1 GCA_944375975.1 uncultured Roseburia sp. | reverse complement strand
TTTGTTTGTGTCGGCGTTCCGCAGGGCGGATGACCTTGCCATGGCGATGGAGGCGAGATGCTATAACGGCGGAGAGGGAAGAACGAAGATGAAGCCGCTTCATTATGGGCGCAGGGACAGGCTTGCGTATCTGATTGTGCTCGGCTATTTTGCAATCGTGCTTGTCTGCCGGACGTTTCTGCCGTTTCCCATGTAGCGGTCCTGCGGAAGCCGCGCCGGTGCGCGGTTTGGCCGGGCGTGTTGACGGCGTTTTTTGGGACAAGGAATGATGCGGGAAATTTGGTCAGGGGAGGATGTGTATGCGGGTCAGGCTGATTGTCGCCTACGACGGTACAAATTACAGGGGCTGGCAGGTGCAGCCAAACGGCATCACCATCGAGGAGGTGCTCAACCGGAAGCTGTCGGAGCTTTTGGGGGAAGAAATTACGGTGATTGGCGCAAGCCGGACGGATTCGGGTGTACACTCGCTCGGCAACGTGGCAATTTTTGACACGTCGTCAAGGATACCGGCGGAGAAGATTTCCTTCGCCCTGAACCAGCGGCTGCCCGGGGATATTGTCATCCAGGATTCCCGCGAGGTTCCGTGTGACTGGCATCCGAGGTATCAAAACAGCAGGAAAACCTATGAATACCGGATATTAAACCGGACCTTCCGGCTGCCGTTACAAAGATTTGACACGTATTTTTATCACTACCTGCTGGATGTGGAAAAAATGCGGGAAGCGGCGTCTTTTCTGGTCGGCGAACATGATTTTAAGAGCTTTTGTACGGTCGGGGCGCAGGTCAAATCTACCGTGCGCACGATTGATTGTTGCGAGGTGTTTCGTGAGGGAGACGTCATCACGGTACGTGTCACCGGAAACGGTTTTCTTTATAATATGGTAAGAATTATTGCGGGAACGCTGATTTGCGTCGGGAACGGCAGTTTAGAGCCCGCCCGTATACCGGAGATTCTTGCGGCGCGGGACAGGAATGCCGCGGGCCCCACGGCGCCCGCACACGGGCTTACGATGATAGGTATCCGCTACGACGGGGAGGAAAAAAGTTCTTGACACACAAGGAGACGTGTACTATAATATTTAGGTCTGTGATAGTAAAGGAATGTCCCTCCAAAAGCCCCGGAGAGGCATTTAAACTATAAACAATTTTATGATGCCGAAGCGTGTGTCCTGGACATTCACATGCCGCGGTGTTTCGCAACATTATTTCTAGGAGGAAGATCAATGAAAACATTTATGGCTAGCCCGGCTGTCATTGACAGAAAATGGTATGTAGTTGACGCTGAAGGTAAGACGTTAGGACGTTTAGCAGCCGAAGTTGCTAAAGTATTAAGAGGAAAGAATAAACCGATTTTTACGCCGCATATGGATACCGGCGATTATGTAATCGTTGTGAACGCGGAGAAGGTTCAGGTAACCGGTAAGAAATTAGATCAGAAAATCTACTATAGACACTCCGAGTATGTGGGCGGTATGAAAGAGACCACATTAAAAGAAATGTTAGCAAAACATCCGGAGAGAGTGATTGAGCACGCCGTGAAGGGAATGCTCCCGAAGGGACCGTTGGGACGTGAGATGTATACAAAGCTGTTTGTATATGCAGGACCGGATCACAAGCATGCAGCGCAGAAGCCTGAAGCTTTAACATTTTAATTAGGAGGGAAAGACAGTGGCAAACTCAAAGTATTACGGAACAGGAAGAAGAAAATCATCTGTTGCCAGAGTATATTTGGTACCGGGCACAGGCAAGGTTACCATCAATAAAAGAGATATGGACGAATATTTCGGGTTAGAGACCTTAAAGGTTGTTGTTCGCCAGCCTTTGGTAGCGACCGAGACTGTTGATAAATTTGACGTTTTGGTAAATGTTCGCGGCGGCGGATATACCGGACAGGCGGGCGCTATCCGTCACGGCATCGCGCGTGCGCTGCTGAACGTAGATGAGGATTACAGACCAATCCTTAAGAAGGCGGGATACTTAACACGTGATCCGCGTATGAAAGAGCGTAAGAAGTACGGCCTCAAAGCCGCACGTCGCGCGCCTCAGTTCTCCAAACGATAATCATACGTTTTGGGCGTATCATTTCAAAGAATGTTGCAAGCCTCTCAGAACATGGTTCTGGGAGGCTTTTATATACAATAAAGGAAAGCTCAGAAAAGGAAGAAACAGAGATGGTACAATTATTGTTGGTTATCATTTATTTGGCTTTTATCAGCCTTGGCTTACCGGATGCGCTGCTTGGCTCGGCGTGGCCTTCCATGTATTCGGAATTCGGGGTGCCTGTTTCATATGCGGGAATTATTTCCATGATTATTGCAGCCGGGACGATTGTTTCCAGTTTGCAGAGTGACCGCCTGACAAGAAGGCTTGGAACCGGAAAGGTGACGGCCATCAGTGTCGCGGTAACGGCGGCGGCGCTGTTTGGCTTTTCCGTCAGTCAGTCCTTTGGGATGCTTTGTCTTTGGGCAATTCCTTATGGGCTTGGCGCCGGGAGTGTTGACGCATCCCTGAATAATTATGTTGCACTGCATTATGAGAGCAAGCATATGAGCTGGCTTCACTGTATGTGGGGGGTCGGAGCGACTCTGGGACCCTATGTTATGGGGTATGCCCTGACCGGGGGAATGACCTGGAACAGCGGTTACCGGATTATCTCCATTTTACAGATTGTCCTGACGGCAATTTTGATATTCAGCCTGCCCTTGTGGAAAGGGCGCCCCCAAATTACAGCCGAAAACGGACAGGAGGTTTCTCCGAAAGTGCTTTCTTTACCGGAAATCATGAAAATACCGGGTGCGAAGGAAGTCATGCTCTGCTTTTTCTGCTATTGCGCACTGGAGCAGACCGCCGGTCTGTGGGCAAGCAGCTATTTGACTCTTTATAAAGGTGTCCCCGCAGAGACAGCGGCGGGTTATGCAAGTATGTTTTATATCGGAATCACGATTGGACGTGCGTTAAGCGGCTTTATTACGATGAAGCTGAATGATGTTCAGATGATACGGCTGGGGCAGGGAATCATAGGCCTCGGGGTATTGGTGCTGCTGCTCCCTCTCGGAGAGTCCGCGTCCTTAACCGGGCTTATTCTGATCGGCCTGGGCTGTGCACCAATCTATCCGTGTATCATTCATTCCACACCGGATCATTTCGGGGCGGATAAATCGCAGGCAATCATAGGGGTACAGATGGCATGCGCTTACGTGGGAACCTGTTTGATGCCGCCGATTTTCGGGCTGATTGCAAATCATATTTCCGCTGCCCTGCTGCCTGTTTACCTGCTTGCGATTCTGGTGCTTATGGTTGTCATGCATGAGGGGCTTAAGAGGAAGACGGCGTAGGAAAAATGAAAAAGGTGAATATGAATTTACAGATGAGAAAGGATATAGCGGAAGTATATCACAGTAATTCTCAGAAAATAAGGGTGATGACAGAGGATTGGTTTAATAGAAATATGTATTGTCCATACTGCGGGAGACAGAAGATTTGTCATTTTCAAAATAACAGACCTGTTGCGGATTATTTTTGCCCGGATTGCGGAGAAGAATATGAGCTCAAAAGCAAGGGAGGGGCTTTTGGGAGAAAAATAAATGACGGTGCATACAGCACCATGATTACCAGAATTCAAGCAAGCAACAATCCGAATTTTTTCTTTTTACAATACAGTCAACCAGATTTTAGAGTTAAGAACGTTATGATGGTTCCAAAATATTTTTTTCTCACAGAAATGATTGAAAAGCGTAAGCCATTAAGGGAGGGAGCAAGGCGAGCAGGTTGGATTGGATGCAATATTATTATGGAGCAAATTCCCGATGAAGGGAAAATATACATTATAAAAAATGAAATGCCCATATTGATGGAAGAAGTAATAGAGAAAGTACAAAGGACAAGGTTTATCGCTGAATATAAGTTGGATGCAAGAGGCTGGATTTTGGATATTTTTCATTGTATAGAACGAATTCCCAATAAAGATTTTACTTTGGATGAGGTCTATCAGTTTGCGGATGAACTTGCAGTCAGGCATCCCAATAATCATCACATAAAGGAGAAAATCCGCCAGCAGTTACAGTTGCTGAGAGATAAGGGACTGATTGAATTTAGGGGTGGCGGAACTTACAGAAAACGGTAAATATTTAATAATTATGATTACTATGGAGGCCCTATGATTTTAAGTGTAAGCAGACGCACCGACATACCGGCCTGGTATTCCGACTGGTTTTTTCATCGTTTAAAGGAAGGCTTTTTATATGTAAGAAATCCAGTGAATCCCCGCCAGGTAAGCCGTATTTCGCTGTCGCCGGATGTGGTGGACTGCATCGTATTCTGGACGAAAAATCCAAAGCCGATGCTTTCCCGGCTTTCAGAGCTGGATGCATATCCGTATTACTTCCAATTCACGCTGACAGGCTATGGAAAGGATTTAGAGCCGGGAGTGCCGCACAAAAGAGAGTATATGCTTCCCGTTTTTCGGGAGCTGTCGGAGCGGATTGGAAAAGAGAGAGTCATCTGGCGCTACGACCCGATTTTTTTTACGGACAGATATACAAAAGAATACCATATTCATGCATTTGAGGAAATCGCAAAAGTACTGCGGGGCCACACCGAGAAATGTGTCATCAGCTTCGGGGATATTTACGCCAAAAACCGCAAAGCGATGGCGCAGATCTCCTGTCATATAGGGGAAAATGCGGCAGGGGGCGGAGAGGAGCTTCGGAATTTTGCCAGGGCATTGAGCGGCATTGCCGGGGAAAACGGGATGAGGATTGCGACCTGCGCAGAGACCATAGATTTGTCCGACTGCGGTATAGCGCATAACTCCTGTATCGATAAAGAATTGATAGAAAAAATTACGGGCTGCGTTATCCGGGCAGGAAAAGATAAAAGCCAGAGAGCCGCCTGCGGCTGCATCGAGAGCGTGGAGGTGGGGGCTTATGACACCTGTCCGGCTGGCTGTCGGTATTGCTATGCTAACGGCAGTGCGGGCCGTCTGGAGCAAAACCTTAAGAATTATGATGAAAAATCCCCCTTTCTGTGCGGCATGCGAAAGGAGGGGGATGTGGTAAAGGAACGGAGGGTAAAACGATGCGGAGCGAAACGGAAATGATGGATTTGCTTCTGGGCACGGCGCGGGAGGATGCGCGTATCAGGGCGGTATATATGAACGGTTCCAGAACCAATCCGAATGTTCCAAAGGATATTTTTCAGGATTACGATATTGTTTATGTCGTGACGGAAACGAAAAGCTTTATCGAGGATAAGACATGGATCGACCGCTTCGGGGAGCGGCTGTTTATGCAGTATCCCGATGAAAATCCCGAATTTCCGAATGACGCGCAGAATTTTTATGGCTGGCTGATGCAGTTTGCGGATGGCAACCGCTTGGATTTGCATGTGGAAACGGTAAGCCATGCCTGTGAAAATATCCAAAAGGACCGGCTGTGCAGGATTTTATTGGATAAGGACGGCATATTGCCGGATATGCCCGAAGCGACTGACGCGGACTATCACGTAAAGCGGCCGACCGAGACAGCATATCATTGCGCCTGCAATGAATTTTGGTGGTGTCTTGACAATGTGGCGAAAGGGCTGTGGAGAGAAGAACTTCCGTATGTACAGGATATGCTCAATTTTCACATCCGCAAGGAGCTTGAAAAAATGCTTTCCTGGAAGGCAGGAATCCTTACCTCTTTTTCCGTAAGCGTCGGTAAGTCTGGAAAGTATCTGTACCGCTGGCTGCCCGAAGAAGATTGGCGGGATTACCTTTCGACCTATTGTGCGGCAAGGACAGAGGATTGCTGGGAGGCGGTACAAACGATGTGCGGTTTGTTCCGGCGGACGGCCAGCTATGTGGGAGAAAAGCTGAATTACCGGTATGACGCACTGGAGGGTGAGAACTGTGTGAGGTATTTGGAGCGTGTGAGGGCGCTGCCGAAGGATGCGCAGGAGCTTTAAAAAGAATATTGCCTTTTTCGACAGTTTTTATATAATAAGATTACCGGATGCTTTCAGGCATCCGTCTGTTGGAAAAAGGAGGGATTACAAATGACAGCAGAACAGTATATGCGTGCAAGTAAAAAGGTTTATTCTGTCGTCATGGCACAGCTTATCGTTATGACGCTTCTCGCGGGAGCAGCGTGCATTTCAGGGCTTAAAGTGAGTACCGTGATACAGGTACTGGCCGCAGTGGCAGGACTTATTTTGGTGAATGTATATGCAAAAAAGTTTTTTGACTGTAAAAAGGGGGCGATGCTGCTTCTTGGAATCGCTGCGGGGGTATATTTTATTTTTATGATTTTTAATCAGACGAATTACGTTTATGCCTATGCGTTGCCGCTGATGACCGCAAGTATTATTTACCTTAACGTGAGGTTCCTGTATTACGGAGGAACCGTTGCGATTCTGGGGAATATCATTCATATTATCCTGCAGGTGATACGCGGCAAGGCGGATGCGGAGCAGATGATATTCAGCGTCGTTATATGGGCAATGATGGTATATGCCGTTTATCATGTGAGTGTTATGCTGACGAAGTTTCATGAGGAAAATCTTCAAAAGCAGCAGTCCACTTCCGGAAAGATGAGCCTGGTGGCGGAAAAGCTTTTAGAGCATTTTGATTCTGCCAACGCTTCACTGGAAAGGCTTGAGGAAGTCATTCGCAATAACAGCGAATCGATTTCCAACATTGCGGACAGTACGGGAAGTACGGCGGAAACGATCCAGCAGCAGGCAATGATGTGCGACGAGATACATAAGAGTACCAACGCAGCGGAAAAGGAGACGCAGACAATGATTGAGCGCTCCAATCATACGCTGGAAAACGTCGCGGAGGGAGCAAAGCTGGTAACAGGTCTGAAAGAACAGGCGAACAGCGTGGAGGAGGCAAGTAATCTTGCAGCGGAATCCGCGCGGCAGCTCAGCAACCGTGTGGAGGAAGTAAAGGGAATCGTCGCGACGATTTTAAGTATTTCAAGTCAGACCAATCTGCTGGCGCTCAACGCTTCCATCGAAGCGGCGAGGGCGGGGGAGGCAGGCAAAGGCTTTGCGGTAGTTGCAGATGAAATCCGACAGCTTTCGGAGCAGACAAAGGATGCCACCAACCGGATTACGGAGATTATACGGGATTTGAATATGGATGCGGAACAGGCAATGCAGAATATGGAAAATTCCGCAAAATCAATTCAGGAGCAGAATGAACTGATTGAGACTACTAAGAACAAATTTGAAATGATAGACGGGGAGATGCAGACACTGGCGGAGGTAATTGCGAGAATTGAAGATGTGATGAAATCTATTCTTACAAACACGGATATGATTTCCGAGAGCATTTCCAATCTGTCGGCGGCAAGCCAGGAGGTCGCAGCTTCGTCTACCGAAGGGCTTCAGACTGCAAACGGCGCGGTGGAGGCCATGCAGAAAACAAAGGAGATTATCGAAGCCACTTATACGCTGGCACAGGATTTAAAGACAAACGCAGAATAGGCGGCAGGATTGCGGCTGTGGGAAAAGCTCTTCGGGAGACCGGGGGCTTTTCTTAAGTTTTGTTTAAAATTCCGCATAAGCTGTGTGCGACTTAAAATTTGTGGTACAATCAGAAAAGACGGGGAACAGAGAATGTTGTTTCTACAAAACCGGGAGGGCAGATGTTATGGGAAAGAAAAGACTCGAATGGTTGAAGCGTGGTATCTGTATTGCGATGGCAGGAGCCGTGCTCTTTAGTTCCGATGCAATGGCTTACGCGGCGGCAGGGCAGCCGAAGCAGGCTGTGGAAGCCGCTGACATTTTGACGGGAATACCGGCAGAGGATACGGAGACGGTGGGAGATACGGAACTGCCGGAAAGTACGCAGAACGCGGAAAATGTGGAACTGCCGGAGGATACGGAGACGGCAGGGGGCACAGAAGTGCCGAAAGATACCGAGGTGTCGGAGAGTACGGAGAATGACGGAGATACGCAGACGCCAGAAGATACAACGGGTATTTCGGAAACGGAAGAGGTTGAGCCGACCGAGGTGCAGGAGCCTGAGGGCATCGGAAGCACTGAGCTCACAGAGTCCACCGAAGCGGCAGAATCGCAGGATACCGAAGAAGCAGCCGAAACGGCGGAGAACCACATCAAAGGCGCTGGTGCCGTAACTGGAATCAGTATCAATGCGAATCCCAAATATCGGGAAATGAGTATCGGAGAGGTGATGGAACTGCCGGGATATACTGTTTCCTATCAGGACGACAGTCAGCAGGGAGAAGAACCCGAGACGGAATGGGTCTGCAATGATACGGAAATTGCCGCGCTGGATACGGTGCAGGATAAGGTGACGGCCAAAAATCCGGGTGTGGCATATCTTCGCTTGCAGTTGAAGGATGATGAGACAAAATATGATGAGTACTGCGTCATTGTAAAACCGGAATCGGTGGCGGGCGCGTCCGGTGAGGCCGACAGCTATCATTCGGCACAGTTGAGATGGAATGAAGTCCCGACAGCCGACGGCTATACGATTGCGCGCAAAGAGGGAAATGCGGGCGCTGAGACGGTGCTCGCACATGTAAACGGTGCGCAGACTACGGTTTATCAGGACGACACCTTAAAAACCGGTGTGAAATATACTTATTATATTTATGCTTATATCGCATATCAGGACGAAAAGAATCAGACACAGTATGCCGAGTCGGATACGCCGGCACGTATCATGATAACGGCGGAGCTCGGTAAGGTGACGGCAAAGGGCGTGACCACGGACAGCTATAACAGTCTTACGGTTTCCTGGAACAGGCTGGACGGAGCGGATGGATATGTGATTTTACGCGCATCCGGAGCAAGCGCGGCTTATAAGGAGCTTACGAGCGTAGCGGGCAGCACGCTTACCTATACGGATCAGTCCGTCACCGCGGGCATTACATACAAATACAAAATAAAAGGCTACCGCATGACGGACGGCGCGAGAGTGTACGGAGACGAGTCAAACGTTGTTTCCGGAAAAGCATATCCGGCGGCAGCGGAATTAAAGGCATCGGTAAGCTACAATAAAGTAAAGCTTACCTGGAATAAAGTTGCGGGAGCAAGCGGTTACCGAATTGAGCGAAAGACAGCCGGAGCATCCTCCTATAAAGCAATTGAAACACTGGGCAAAGGCTCATCCACCAGCTATACGGACAAAACCGTAAAGACGGGCACAAAATATACCTACCGTGTAAGGGCATATACAAAGGCGGACGGAGAAACGGTGTGGGGCGGCTATTCCAACGAGAAAACGGTTACGCCGACGATGGCGGCAACCACAGTAACGCTGAAAAATACGTCCTATAACAGTATCACCATAAGCTGGAAAAAGGTCAGCGGCGCTCAGGGCTATAAGGTGCTGCGTGCCTCCAGCGCAAGCGGCAGCTATAAGACAGTAAAGACCATCCGTAACGCCGATACGCTTACCTTTACGGATGAAGGACTTTCGGTCGGCACGACCTACTATTACAAGGTATGCGCATATCGCTCCGTGGGCGGTAAAAATGTAAATGGAAAAAAATCGGAAGTAACGTCGCTTCAGGCGGTTCCGACAGCGGTGGAGTTGAAATCAGAGGCGGCGGGGGCTACAGCGGTCAAGTTGACGTGGTCAAAGGCGAAGCTTCCGTCCTCCGGCGGCGGATATTATATTTATCAGGTAGTAGGCGGACAGGAGAAGAAAATCAAGACCTGCAAGAAATCCGCTACGTCCTATACGGTAAAAGGACTGACAGCCGGAGAAAAATACACCTTTAAAGTAGCTCCTTATGCAAAGACCAAAAGCGGCAAAGCAGTCAGGGGAGTAGTTTCCGATGCACTATCGGTTTATCCGAAGCTTTTGCCGGTTACCATAGATGAGGTGAAGGCAGGCTCCTACAACAGCGTTGAAGTGTCGTGGCAGGCGACAGGAACCGGGGATGAGGACGCTTATGTCGTATACCGCGCTGCTTCCAAAAAAGGAAGCTATAAACAAATCGGAACCGTAGCGTATAGAAGCGGGGTAAAGGATTATTCTTACAAGGACAAGACCGTTACTCTGGGGAAAAAGTATTTTTACAAGGTGCTGTGCACCAAGACGACAGCCAACGGAAAGACCATGAAGTCGGCTTATTCCGGAGTAAAGAGCGTTACGGCGGCACCCGGTACAACCACGATCACGGTAAGCTCATCTAAGGCGGAAAGCCTTAAGATTTCATGGAAGCGGGTAAAAGCATCCTCCAGTAAATACGTGAGCGGCTATGCAATTTACCGGAGCACCTCAAAGAACGGTACCTATAAAAAGATAAAGACGATTACAAACGGAAAAACCGCTTCCTATATTGACAGCGGTCTGGTGACGGGAAATACCTATTACTATAAGGTGCGGGCATTCCAGAAATCGGGCGGAAAGACGATTTACGGAGCATATTCTTCCGTAAAGTCAAAACAGGTAGTTCCGGCGAAACCAACCATTCAGGCGGTATCGGCAAATTATAATACGGTTACTGTCTCCTGGAAAAAGGTAGAGGGCAGCAGCGGATATAAGGTTTACCGCGCGACGCAGGAAAACGGTACCTATAAGGCAGTAAAGACGATTACTTCCGCAAATACACTTTCCTACAAGAATACGAATCTTACCACAGGCCAGACGTATTACTATAAAGTGAGGGCTTACGTAAACAAGGGCGGCAAAAAAATCTACGGCGATTATTCCAACGTAAAGAGCGCGACGCCGGTACTCGGAAAACCGACCGGACTTCGGGCATCAGCGACGGACAGCAATCAAATCAAGCTGACCTGGAACAAGGTAGCCGGAGCCGAAACCTATACGGTTTTGCGGAGTACGGCGCAGAACGGACCCTATAAGATTGCAACCGAAATATGTGACACAAACTCTTACCTTGACACCAGCGTTAAGACCGGTACGACCTATTACTATAAGGTATTTGCGGTCCGGGGAAATGTAGTCAGCGAGACCACGGACTGCGTGACGGCGGTGGCATCGACATTGGAGCTTAGTGTTTCCAGCGTGACCATTAAGACAGGAAGCAGCATAAAAGTGACGGCAACCGTGAAGCCTTCGGGGTTTGTATCATGGACCTCCGATAATCCTACCGTTGCGGTGGTGTCCTCTGACGGAACCATATATGGCATGAAGGCGGGAACCACTACGGTCAGAGCCACTGCAAACGGCATTACCAAGCAGGTGGCGGTAACCGTAAAGGATCAGCTCGGCACTGAAAATAAGGGGGTTGATATTTCCAGCGATAACGGAAATGTAGATTTTAACGCCATAAAGGCAGCCGGCTATGAGTATGTCATGCTGCGCATTTCAAAGGGAACAACGGAAGATAAAAACTTCGACAAAAACTTTAAAAACGCGAAGGCAGCAGGACTGAAGGTTGGCGTTTACTGCTATTCGCTGGCTCAGAATACCGCGGACGCGAAGAATGAGGGAGACAAGGTCTTAGAGATTTTGGGAGGACAGAAGCTGGATTATCCTGTGGTATATGTCATGGAGGACATCGCGCTGCTGTATAACAGCCTCACAAAGGAACAGCGAAATGAGCTTGTGTACGCATTTAAATACGAAATTATAGAGGCAGGAAAGCAGTATGCTTTTGCGCTTGGCATCAGTCAGGAGCTGCTGACAAAATATCAGTATCTGGATACCAGTAAATTTACCGGACTTGACATCTGGGTTATCAACTATCGTGCCGAAAGCCTGGGAAGCGGCTATCAGGGAAAAGGAAATGTCGCGATGTGGAGGTACACGAACCAGGGAACGGTAAGCGGTGTGAACGGAAAGGTAAATATCAGTATTCGATATAAAACCTATTAAAGCCAAAGGGCTGCCGTGTAGACGGCAGCCTTTTGGACACCTGTTTTATGGAAGCAAAAATTATCAAATGGAGAGTAAACATGAAAAAGAATCGGAATTCATGGAAATGCCGCCTGACGGCATGGATTATGGCGCTGCTTATACTGCTTGGAGCCGCGCCGCAGGATGCTGTTGTTCTTGCGGCCGAGGGCGGCGCGCAGGCGGCATCAAAGCAGACGATTACCGGGTTTGCCGGACTGTCCGGGGAACAGTCCGAAATATATATTACGGGGCGGGTAGCCGAAGAACGGTTGCTTGCCAAAATGCCGGCGTCCCTGGAGGTATATTTGAACGGTTCTTCCGAGCCGACATCCATTCCGGTTACCTGGCATAGTATCGGTGATTACGAGGGGACGAATTATTATTCCTACGGTTATACGCCGCAGTGGGATACGGATGCCTATACTCTGGGCGCGGGGCTTTCGGATGAAATTCCGTATGTTACAGTGCTTATAAGCCCCACCTCCAATTTGAAAGGGGCGTCTATTTCCGGCAGCCAGATGGCGGCCAATGAAAAGACAATATATAATTTTTTAAAAAAAGAACTGAAGCTGAATACGGCGGCTGCGTGCGGTGTATTGGCAAATATCCAGAGTGAGTCCGCCTTTAATCCGACAGCCAGCATAATCGATACCAATGGCAAACCAAGTTACGGCATCTGCCAGTGGAACGGTCCTCGTTTTGAACTGTTACAGGATTATTGCAGCCGGTACGGTTATGATTACAGGACATTGGAGGGGCAGCTTCATTATCTGAAATACGAGCTCGAGCATACGGAGTCCAGTGCGTTTTCCAAGGTGAAAAATGTGGAGAATACCGCGGACGGAGCCTACACGGCGGGCTATAACTGGGCGCGTTATTTTGAGCGCTGCGCCAGCGTGTACCATGAATGGAGGGCAAAGCTTGCGCGGGATACCTACTGGCCGAAATACGCGTCGGACAGTATCGCGGAAGACAAGACCACGTATCAGATTACTTATGAGCTGTACGGCGGGAAAAATAACAGTGCAAATCCGGATACCTACAAGGCATCCACCAGTACGATTACACTCAAAAAGCCGACAAAAAAAGGCTATACCTTTCAAGGCTGGTACAAGGAAAGCAGCATGAAGACGAAGGTATCCTCCATTCCTTACGGTTCTTCGGGTAATTTGAAGCTGTATGCGAAATGGGAGGTAAATCAGTATACCATCCAATTCAATGGAAATAAAGCGACCAGCGGCAGTATGTCCGATATGAAGTCCAGAGAGTACGACAGCAGCTACCGTTTAAGAGCCAATAAGTACAAGCGCAAAGGCTATCATTTTGCCGGCTGGAATACGAAAGCGGACGGCAGCGGCATGGCCTATGCCAATAAGGAGGAGGTCGAAAATCTGTCTTCCAAAGACGGGGCGAAGGTCACGCTCTACGCGCAGTGGACGCGGGAAAGCTATAAGATTACCTATAAGACGAACGGCGGAAAGCTTTCAAGCGGGACGACAAAAAAGTATCATGTAAATACCAAAACCTTTACATTAAAAAATCCTGTCCGCACAGGGTATACGTTCGAGGGCTGGTATAAGGATTCGAAGTTTAAAAAGAGAATCACCCAGGTAAAAAAGGGAAGTACCGGAAATCTTACGCTTTATGCAAAGTGGAGTGTCAATACATATAAGGTCAAATATCAGGGGAACGGCGCGACCAGTGGTTCCATGAAAAAGACGCTGACCTGTAAATATGGAAATACCTATACGCTGGCGAAAAATAAGTTCAAACGGACCGGCTATATATTTGAGGGCTGGAATACCCAAAAAGACGGTACCGGAGTCTGGTATGAGGACCGCGCCCATATTAAGAATATAGCAAAGAAGGACGGAAAAACCATCACGCTCTATGCGCAGTGGAGCAAAAAGCCCTATACCATCAAATATATATTAAACGGCGGAACCATGACAAAGAGCAACCGCGGCACATATTACGTCAATACAAAGACCTTTACGTTAAAGGCGCCGGAGCGCGAGGGCTACACCTTCCAGGGCTGGTACACGGAAAAAGACTTCAAGCATAAAATCACCCGGATTAAAAAGGGAACGCGCAAAAACTATAAGCTGTATGCAAAATGGAAGGTGAATTCCTATGAAATCCGGTTTGACGGCAACGGAGCGGACAGCGGGAACATGGAAACGCTTAAGAACTGTAAATACGAAAGTACATACACACTGCCGGGCAACGGATTTAAGAAAGCCGGTTATCAGTTTATCGGCTGGAGCACTCAGCCGGACGGCAGTGACAGCTTTTACGGGGATATGGCCGAGGTGACAAATCTGTCATTCGAAAACGGAGCGGCGGTGACATTGTACGCGCAGTGGGAGAGGGAGTAAAACAAGATACCGTTATGGATAAAACGGGTACCGAACAACGGTTGTCGCGATGCATGTCTGTGCAGTGACAACCGCTGTTCGCATTTTTGGTGCTGGCCGGGGATTTGGGCTGTGCCGCCGGCCCGACACTTGCCGGAGCGGTGTCGAGCTGTTTTGAGGATAATCTGAGAGCCGGAATCCTGGCGGCAGTGATTTTTCCCGTGCTTCTGATTGTGGGACTGTATGCGTGCAGAACAGAACGGTTACGAAAGTCCAGCGGTGTGATGTCAAGTGATAAATGAATTA
>CALWBG010000051.1 GCA_944375975.1 uncultured Roseburia sp. | reverse complement strand
TGTCTGTCCTGTTGTCCCGTCCTCCACTGTTTCCGGCTCCTGTCCGTCGGCCTTGGCTTCTTTTGCCTGCGCGGGACGCATGTCATCCAGTTCCTCCTGCGAAAACAGGGAGGCACAATACTCACACTTGTATTTCTGGGACGACGGGTCAAATATCAATTCCCCGTCGCAGTTTGGACACTTAAAACTGATAACCGCCATCCTTAGTTCCTCGCTTTTCCACAGTTACTGCAGAATTTTCCTTTGTTCACCTGACCGCATTCACACGTCCACTCCGCCGCCGGCGCGGGCTTGCCGCACTCGCTGCAGAATTTTCCCGTATTAACATGGCCGCATTCGCACGTCCACTCCTTTTTTTCCTGCACCGGCGCGGGCTTGCCGCATTCGCTGCAAAACTTCCCGGTGTTCACCTGACCGCAGCCGCAAACCCAGGATTTCTGGTAGGCGCTATCCTTCTGCTCCGGCTCCACCGCCCGGGGTGCGCCGCCCTGTGGTGCGGGAGGTACCGGATTTGTTCCTGCCTGCTGCATATCGTCCGGCGTCTTTAGCGCCCCAAGCCCGGACAGGGTCTGGTTCATCGCGTTCATTCCCATTCCTACACCCATAAAACCTGCCATCGCGCCGCCGGCATTGCTTCCCGCGTCACGTACGCCCTCCGTCAGGTTTTTCACGGCCATTCCGCGCATCACGTTGAAATCCCCGCCCAGCATCGCGCCTTCATTTCTCATGTTAATCAGCTTCTGGGATTCCTCGTCATAGGAAACGCTCGCAATACCAACGCTCTGGATTTCCATCCCGCGCATCTGGTTCCAGTCCTCATCCAGGGTCGTCGCCATGTATTTTCCGAGTTCTCTCGCCTTGGAGGTCACATAGGAAATTCTGGTTCCGTCCGCCGACATCTGATTGATAGAGGACTGCAATGCCTCTAAAAATTCCGACAGATATTGCTCGTTGATGCTGTCAATCTCCACCCGTTCCTGATTTTTGGGAATGACCTCCGCGTAAAATTGCAGCGGATTCGTAATCTTGATGGAGTATGTGCCATGCGCCCGCAAAAACAGCTCCGCATTATAAAAATTATCAAAATAATTGATGGGGTTTCTGGTTCCGAATTTAATTCCTTTGATCTCCTGCAGATTAATGAAAAAAACTTTCTGCATGGTAGGCGTCTGCCCGCCGAATTTAATACGGTTAAACGCCTCCTTTAATGACTCGCCAAACTCTCCGTTGAACATGGAGGGCAGCGATGAATTATCGACCTTATAATAGCCCGGCTCTGCGGTATAATCCACCACTCTCCCGCCGTCCACGAGCATCATAAACTGATTGTCATACACATGAATGACGGAACCGTTGCTGACCGTCCCGTCCGTTCCCTTTTTATTCTGGCCTCTGCGGATCATGACGCCGCTAGTGAAGACTGTTTTGTCGCCCATCTCATCCGCTTCATAAACCTCAAGCCACTGGTCCGCAAAGCCGCCCCCAATCGCCTGTCCGATTGCCTTTATAATTCCCATAGCCTTTCCTCCTGTATGTTATGTATAAATGACTCTCCCGTCCGTCACGGGTGCCTGTAATCCACTTCGTCAAAGCTGTGGACCGCCCACACCTTCAGATTGACCGGTGTAACCGCCGAGCCGCAATACTCGCAGTACATAGCCCCGAGCGTCGTCACCGGTGCACCGCAGTTGGGACAGGTCGTGCCGACGGCAGTTCCCTCTTTGGCCAGCCGCCCGTCCTGGATGTACATCAGCTCCACATTATATCTGGTCTGCTCGGTCACCTCCCGGTTTCCCGCCAGAAGCACGCCTTCCTTTTCTTTATAGTGAATATATCCTACAGCGCTCTGAAAGGTAATCACGCACGTTCCCTGCCGTTTGACGTAATTCGCGATTTCTGTCTGATGAATCCGTATCTGCGCAAAGCGCTCTGTGATTCCCTCCGCCTTATTTTCACGAATCCGGTTTTCCACCTGCCCCGCAAAGGTCTCCGAAATCGCGGCCGTCTCATCCTCCGCGGCGGCGTTTAAACAGGCGGCATCGCCCGCTGAAATCGCCTGAAGCGCCATGGTAAGCGCATGTTCCGCCTTATCCCGGAACTGCTCCAGATGAAAATCCGGAAAATCGCGCTGTATCTGAGGTTGAAAAATACGGGTCATCCCCGCGACGGACTTTGGCGTTTCCGCAAGCTCTTTCGTCTGACGCTCCAGTCCCTCAAGCAGGGAATCGGTGCCGAAAGCCGCCCGCGAGAAACCCGCAATGCGCCGTTTTACTCTGCGGTATCCTATATAGGCCCCAAGCACTGCCGCAAGCGCAAGTACTGCAAGCACCGCTGTAATTCCATCACTCATCCTCTCCTCCAAGTCCTTTGGGGCAGCCCAGAGAAAGCCATTTCAGATAGCCGTTGATAAATAAATCAATCTTTCCGTCCATCACGCTGTCCACATTACCCGTCTCCACCCCGGTCCTGTGATCCTTCACCATCGTGTAAGGCTGCATGACGTAGGAGCGTATCTGGTTTCCCCAGCCGATTTCCGTAACCTCCCCTCGGATGCCTGCCGCCTTTTCGGCGTTCTCCTGCTGCTTTTTCAGATACAGCTTTGCCTTTAACATCTGCATTGCCTTATCCTTGTTCTGAAACTGCGAACGCTCATTCTGGCACTGTACGACAATCCCTGTCGGAATATGGGTAATACGGATGGCCGATGAGGTCTTATTAATGTGCTGTCCGCCTGCGCCGCTGGAGCGGTAGGTATCTATCCGCAGGTCATCCTCATTAATCTCAACATCCAAATCTTCCTCGATGTCCGGCATGACGTCGCAGGAGACAAACGAGGTCTGCCTTTTTCCCGCCGCGTTAAAGGGCGATATGCGCACCAGACGGTGCACTCCCTTCTCTGATTTCAAATAACCGTAGGCATTCTCTCCGTTGACCTGGAAGGTAACGGACTTGATACCGGCCTCCTCACCATCCAGAGAGTCCAGCACCTCCACGGTAAAGCCCTTATCCTGCGCCCATCTGGTATACATGCGGTACAGCATGGACGCCCAGTCGCAGGATTCCGTTCCGCCCGCGCCCGCATGGAGCGATACGATGGCATTATCCTTATCATACTCGCCGGACAAAAGGGTCTTAATCCGAATCCCCTCATAGGTTGCTTTAAACTCTTCCAGTTGTTCCTGAATCTCCGGAATCAGCGAAGCATCATTTTCCTCATAGCCCATCTCAATTAAGGTTTCAATATCCTCAAACTGTGTCTTTAAAGAAGCATAGGTTGCGGCATCGTCCTTTAAGCTCTTTAATTCCTTCATTTTTTTCTGGGAAACCTCCGGGTCGTCCCAGAAGCCCGGCGCTTCCATTTCCCGCTCTAATTCCTGAATACGCTGCTCTTTACCAGCCAGGTCAAAGTGAATCCCTCACTTCCTGCAGCGGTTCCCTGTATGCATTCAGGGTCACTTTAAATTGATCAAGCTCTACCACAGTATCACCTCTTTCTTATTTTTCTTGTTTTATTGTACTGGAATGTCGCGTTTTGCGCAACGTTTTCTCACGATTTTTAATAGAATTCCAAGAATCAGAAGCCCTGCCGCCACCCCCAAGGCGTCAATGCAGACATCTGAAAACTGACCGGACCGTCCCGATACAAAAAGCTGATGGATTTCATCCGTCGCCGCGTAGCAGACCGCCAACGCAAACGACAGCAAAAACCGGCGCCGGCCTTTCTGTCCCAGACTGGAAAGGAATGCGAAAAAAAGCATACCCAGTATAGCGTACTCCGTCATATGAGCCGCTTTCCGGATGGGAGTCTCCAGAAATTCGGCCTTTTTTAAAATATCCCATTCGCTCAGCTTAAGATGAAATACCTCAGCCGCTTCATCCACCAGCCGATAGGAAAGAGAGCCGCTGATTTCTGACGACTGGGCGGAAGGCTGTGTGGAAAACAGAAATATGACTGCCATCCACACCGCCAGTGCCGTCCCTGTTCCTATGGACCACAACGTTTTTTTCATAGCTTAATTTAACTCCTCCGTCAGTACTTCTACCGCTTTCTGAATCTGGTTATCATACTGCATTTCATATTCTGTGCCGTCCGGGTCGAGATATTCATATTCCAGCTCAATATCCGGGGAAATCCCGACTCCGTGGATATAATTTCCGTTCGGCGTAAAATATTTCGCCGTCGTCAGCTTCACGGCATCCCCGTCTTCCAGTTCAAAGATGGTCTGTACAATTCCCTTTCCAAAGGTCGTCGTGCCAATCAGGGTGCCGTATTCATAATCCTTAATTGCACCCGCCAGAATTTCAGAGGCTGATGCACTGTCCCCGTTGATTAAGACCGCCATTGGGATATCCATATAGGTATCTCCGCTGGAGGTATAATTCTGCCGGTTTCCGTTTTTATCCTCCGTATAGACGACGGTTCCCTCCGGCAGAATATCGTCCAGGATCTGCACGACCGAGGATACAAGACCGCCGCCGTTATAGCGCACGTCGAGAATCAGCGCTTTCATTCCCTGTGCTTCCAGCTCCGCAATTTTATCTTCAAACTGGTCTGCCGTCTCCGTCTCAAAGGAATCAATATGGAGATAACCGATACCGTTATCAAGCATTTCCGCGGAAATACTTGGAAGTGTCACATTCCTGCGTTCTACATCAAAGGAAAGATATTCCCCCGTGGACGCGCGATACACCTCCAGATGTACGGAGGTTCCCTCCTCACCGCGAATCAGCTTTACCAGATCCGTAAGCTCCATGCTCGTGGCATCCGTACTGTCAACCGAAAGTATGATATCGTCCGCGAGAACCCCCGCTTCCTCCGACGGCGTTCCCTCATAAACCTTTGATACGGAAACCACCATCGTATCCGCATCCTGACGCAGCCCCGCCCCGATTCCGTAATATTGGCCGGTCGTGGTCACCTGCATTTCCTGATAGTCTTCGGCGTTATAATATACGGAATACTTATCCCCGAGCCCGCTGATCAGCCCCTCGTAGATTCCGTCCTTTAACGCCGTCTCATCAATCTCATCGTAATAATAAAGGTCCGCATATGCCTCCAGCTCCCGCACCTTCTGAACCGCATCAGTGTCCAACACCGAAGTCTCCGACTCCGGCATACTGTTTGTCAGTAAAAGCGTCGTGCCCGTCAGCCTGCATCCAATCGTCACCGCCGCAAAACCAACCAGCAGTGTACCCACTATCCCATACAGCACGCCTCTGCTCACGCCGCCTTTTCCTTTTCTTCCTTCCTCCGCAGGTTCCTTCTGCTGCATTCCAAAATCCTGTCTGTCCATTTCATCCTCCATACGCACAAGTTTTTGTGCATGTCAAACCGGGCACCAAAGTACAAAGCCCCGTCTCATAAACTTCGTGTCTTTTATTGTTTTTTTTATTATAACATTCATATGTGAAAATTTGCTGTCCCATGCGGCCAAAAAAATACCGCAAAGAATCTCTCTTTGCGAGATTCTTTGCCTGCGGCGGGCCGCGTGAGCGGCATTCTTCTCTTCCGCGCAGTGCGCTCCCGCCCGGAGGGCTTTTCCATAGGAAAGCCAATATTTTCATACGTTAATGCAACAAGGTCTTTCCTATAAAAAAAGTGCCGCCTGATAGCGGCACTTTGACCAGCATCACAAACGTCCGCGTTAACCGCCCAGATAACTCCACGGGCTCACATAGCTTCCGTTTAATGATACACCAAAATGTAAATGATTTCCAGTAGAAATCCCGGTACTTCCAACCTTCGCGATAACCTCCCCCGCCGATACGGTCTGTCCCGGTGAAACAAGCAGCGCAGAGGCATGCATGTACACCGTATACAGACCGCCGCCGTGGTCAATCATCACATAATTTCCGGCGGAACTGCTGTACGCAGCCGTTGTCACCGTTCCGTCCGCCGCAGCGACAATATCCGCTCCTCCTGCTGCCCCGATGTCGATTCCTTTGTGATTCGAGGAAGCTCCGCTGGTGGGCGACACACGTGTACCGTAATCGCTCGTAATCCTGGTACTGCTTGGACAGGGCCAGGTAAACGCTCCTCCGGTATAAGGATTGCTCGGTGTTCCCGCCGCCGCCTTTTCCGCCTCAATGCGCTTAATCTCAGCGATAATCTCCTCCTGCGCCTGGATTTCCGCTGCGTAATAATCGGCTTCACTCTGCACGTTGCTGATATTACCCGCAAGGCTGGCAAGCTCGCTCTCCTTCTGCTGCATGAGAGAAGCGACGGAAGCCTTCTGCTCTTCCACGGAGGCTTTTTCCTGCTCCACCGAAGCTTTCATTTCCTCAAGCGCCGCATAGTCCTCGTTTAACTGATCCTCCACTCCCTCAATATACGCTACGGTTTCCTGATACTCCGTCAGTTTCTGCCGGTCGTAGCTCTGAATCTCCGAAATATACTCCACGGAATTTAAAAATTCTGAAATATTCCCGGCCGTCAAAAACGCCTCCAAATAAGAATCCTGAGCATTTTCATACATGAACTGAATCCGCACCTTCATGTCCTCATACTGCTGCTCCTCATCCGCCCTGGCATCCGCAAGCTCTGCCTGTGTCTGCTCAATCTGCTCCTGCGTCTCGCTCAATTCCTGATTTTTCTCCGCAAGCTGATTTTCCAGAGAGGTAATCCGCTCTGAAATGTTCAAAAGCTGACCGTTTAATTCGGAAACCTTATCCTGAATATCCCCCTGGGTATTCTTAAGCTCCCGTATGGTTTCTTCCGCTCTGGCAAGCTCCTGCTCCAGCGCCTCTTTCTCCTTCTGTGCTTCCGCCAGCGACCCGGATGTCTCCTGCCCTGTGCTCTTTGCCTCCGCCTCTGTCGCGGATGCCCACATCGTCATTCCCAGCCCGAGCATCACCACAAGCCCTGCCGCCGCTATCCTGTGTAACCGCTTCTTTTCTTTTTGATTCCTCATACTTCTATATTTATACTTTCAGATGCTTCCGAATCGTAATCCGGCTTCCGATAAATCCAATTCCAACGCCGAGTACCAGTGCCACAGGCACAAGTGTGTGAAACACCTCCTGCGCACTCAAAAAATGTATCATACTGCTGATAAAATGGAACTTGTCCCCGATGTATTCAACGATTTTTCCGTAGAGCACATATAAAATTCCGAGCGGAATCGCCGCGCCAATCAGACCAATGACAACCCCCTCCACCACGAAAGGCGCACGCACGAAATAATCCGTCGCGCCAATCAGTTTCATAATTCCGATTTCCTCCCGGCGTACCGAAATACCGACTGTAATCGTATTGCTGATCAAAAAGATAGCCACACCGAGAAGAATCAGGATAATTCCCGCCGAAATATATCCAATCAGGCTGTTAAAATCCGTCAGTGTGTTCGCAACCATCTCCGACTGATGAACCGAACGGATTCCGTCTACGGACTCCAGGTACGTCACCAATGTGCTCTGCATGGAAATATCATTCATATAAATGGAGTAGCTGGCCGAGTTGGCAAGCGGGTTATCCCCGGCAAAGCTCGAGGCTGCCTCCTCGTTGCCGTCAAAGTAAATATCTTTAAAGCTCTCCCACGCTTCCTCCGCCGAGGTATATTCACAACGGGAAACCTCGACACGCTCGTCTATCAGCTCCCCGATTTCCTCAATGCGCTGCTCTGAAATACCCTCGTCAAAAAATACAGTAACCGCAACCCCGGACTCCGCATCCTTTACCATGGACTGAAAATTGGTCACAATGGAATAAAACAGTCCAAACAGGAAAATACATGCTGTCATGGTAGCAATCGAAGCCAGCGAAAACATTTTATTTTTCCAGATATTCACCAGCCCCTGCCGGATGGTATAAAAAAACGTACTAATCCTCATCGCTGTAATCCCCCATGCTTTCCGTATAGCTGCCGGTCACGCCGGTGTCCTCCACGATAACGCCTTTCTGCATTCGGATCACACGCTTATCCATGGATTTCACAATATCCATGTTATGCGTAACGACAACTACCGTGGTTCCGTGACTGTTAATCTCCTCCATGAGTTTCATGATTTCCCACGCGTTATTATTATCCAGATTACCGGTAGGCTCATCCGCAAGCAGTATCTTCGGCTTATTTATAAGTGCCCGCGCAATCGCGACCCTCTGCTGCTCCCCGCCGGAAAGCTGCCTCGGATAAGAACGGTACTTTGCCGCAAGTCCCACCATGGAAAGCATCAGCGGAACATTTTTCTTGATGGAGCGCGCCGACTCTCCGATCACTTTCTGGGCAAACGCCACATTATCATAAATGTTCCTGTCTTTTAACAAGCGGAAATCCTGAAATACCACGCCGATATTGCGGCGGAACTTCGGGATTTGTCTTCTTTTAATTTTATTCAGTTTTCTGCCGTTGATGGTGATGGTTCCCTCCGTCGGCTCAAGCTCCTTTAACAGGAGCTTAATCAGGGTTGATTTACCCGAACCGCTGTCGCCAACGACAAATACAAATTCCCCCTCCTCGATGTTAAGACTCACGTCATTAAGCGCAGGAATGCCCGCCGAATACGACTTGCTGACATGCTCTAACTTTATCATAATAATTCCTTTCTAGTAGTCCAACGACTCCATGTACTTCATGTATTTTACTACCATAAGCGCTATCTTAAAGGTAATGGCATCTTCGAAAACACGTAAATCCAGCCCCGTAAACTTCTGCAGCTTGTCCAGACGGTATACCAGGGTATTTCTGTGAATATATAACTGTCTGGAGGTCTCGGATACATTCAGGCTGTTCTCAAAAAACTTGTTGATGGTCGTAAGCGTCTCCTCATCAAAATCGTCCGGAGATTTGCCGTCAAAGATTTCCTTGATAAACATCCTGCACAGCGGAATGGGAAGCTGATAGATTAAACGTCCGATTCCTAAGGTAGAATATGCAATCACATCCTTGTCCTCAAAGAAAATCTTTCCCACGTCGAGCGCCATGCGCGCGTCCTTATAGGAACGCGACACCTCTTTAATCTCGCCGACAATCGTCCCGTACGCCACGCGGACATGACAGTCCGCATCGGAGCGGAACAGGTTGACAATCACTTCAGCCGTCTTATTCAACTCGTCATAGCCTTCATTGTCCGCCAGCTCCTTGACCACGATAATATTCTTCTCATCGACCGCCGTGACAAAATCCCTGGACTTTCCTCCGAAAATGCCCCGGATTCTCTCCAGTTCATTTCCGTCCTTTTCCCGATTGGTCTCAACGACAAAGACAACCCTGCGGACCTCGGTATCAATATGAAGCTTCTTCGCCCGGTTATAAATATCCACCAGCAGCAGATTATCAAGCAGCAAATTCTTGATAAAATTATCCTTATCAAACCGCTCTTTATATGCTACCAGAAGATTTTGTATTTGAAAACTGGCAATTTTGCCCACCATGTAAACATCTTCGCTGTCCCCGTTGGCAAGCAGGATATACTCCAACTGATGTTCGTCGAAAACCTTAAAAAACTGACATCCGTTCACCACCTGGCTGTCCGCGGGAGATTCCACGAACGCCTGCGCAGGCTCGATATACTGATCTGCCTCCGGAAAAGTTGCCGCAAGCACCTTTCCCTCCACGTCAATAATGCATAAATCGATTCTTGTAATCCCCTTCAACCCATCAATCGTATTCTGAAGTATTTGATTTGAAATCATACTCTTCACTCCTTCTCATGTTGTTTCCTCCGAAACATTCTTCCGATATTCTGCCGCCCCTTGGCCGGAAGTACGGTTTGCATGGGCAACTTTCACAATAAAATCCCTGACAAATGACGTGCCCAAAAATACCTAGTTTCTATTTTAATGCAAAACAGCAAAAAAAGAAAGAGGAAATGCATAATTTTTATGCACTTCCTCAACTTATTTTCCTTTTTCCTGTTTTTTTACGATGTACATAGTTCACAAAAGCCGCTACAGGCACTGCGCCTTACCGTATTTTTCGATACTGCTCTTAAGCCTTCCCCGGTGGATGATGCTCCGGACAAAATATTTGACACCGTGCCGCTTGCCCGGTATGCCAAGCCCTCCGATACCGTACCAGATGCTCGCATTCATCTTATCCCTGTGCTCCCAGAAAAAATGCTCCTGTCTTGGAGCCGGAAGAATGGATACAATCACATCCGGTGTCGTTGCGTTCATATCGTTAATCACCGCATCCAGATCTCCGACGCAGCTTTCGATTGCATATTGCCCCGCGAATACCAGTCTCGGATACTCCCGGAGCAAGGATTCCTTCGCCTCGTCGATTTTTTCCTGTTGCTCCCCCAGAAGAAAAACAGATTTTCGATTGCGCTCCACGCGCTTAAAAAATTCCGCACCAAAATCGTTTGCTTCCGTCTCCTTCAGGCGCTGCATTGTCTCAATGCCCGCCGCCTGCAATATTTCCTTCTCACCGATGACAGCTAAATCCAGTGAGGAAATAACCTCCTTTAAGACAGGGTCATTTTCCGAGTCCACCAGCATCTGCATGGAAATTCCCTCTATCGTTTTTATAACGCTGCCGTCAAGCCAGGACTCCACCCGCATAATCGACTCACGCACGGTATAATTATCTAATTGGATTCCGAGAATATCTATCTTCTTTATCATGCTACACCCATATTTTTTCCTGTATTATAAAAATATACCCCAGTAGTATAGCAAACCTGTCATGATATTTCAAGAACGATAAATTGCCAGTTTTTTTGAGCCCTGTTTCCGCCTTTTTTTCAAATTTAAAATGTCAATATCTTTACAACAATTTTTCATTTTTTTAACAAGTTTATGATTCCTTCACAAAACAGATATTCGATTTTTTTACTATGTAAACCGGTCTATTTTGTCTCCAATTTGTGGATAACGTTGATAACTTCGTGTATAACTCTATTTTTCCCTTTTTTCGACTTTTCATGAGTGGATAACTTTCGGGATAACTTTGTTCCTTTGTTTATTACTTTTTTCAACACCTTTATTTTTGTGCATCTTGCATATTACCTGCTTTTGCCAAATAACCCATTTATTTATCCCAAAAATCACAAATGCTTTTGAAAGCCGGAAAGGGTTCCTTTTTAATCTTTCCCGTTTTTTACCACAATATAAAAACCCGCCAGTGGAAAATACCTGTTACGAATTTTCCACTGGCGGGCAATTTTTTTAGAATATTCTTCTCACACAAATCGGGCTTCTGTAGTTGACACTGGAAAACTTGATTCCGCTCGATGGTGTACTTGCATGAACAATCGTTCCGCCGCCCACATAAATTCCCACATGTCCGCTGTAGCAAACAATGTCTCCCGGCTGTGCTTCCGATAAGCCGACCTCATAGCCGACGCTTCTCAAGGCACTTGAGGAGTGCGGAAGACCTACACCAAACGCCGCATATACGCTCATTACAAAACCGGAGCAGTCCGCGCCGTTTGTCAGGCTGGTTCCGCCGTATACATAAGGATTGCCAATAAACTGGGACGCGTAGCTGGCAACCGCCTGGCCGTTGGAGCTTCCCGGGGAAGCGTAACTCTTGCTCGAAGTTCCGGAGGATTTGCTCTCCGCTTTCTTTCGTGCAGCGCTCGCCGCCGCATCAGCCGCTTTACGCTCAGCCTCTTCCTTTGCCAGTCTGGCTGCTTCTTCTTCTTTGGATTCCGCCTGAACGAACTCAATCTTCATATCGACATAATCCGTATGTACCCAGCCTTCGCCTTCCTCCGTGGTTACCTTTGCCCAATTCCCCACGGATCCATCGTCAATCACCACCAGATCATCACCGACCGGCACCAGCGTTAAAATGCTGGCATCCGTGGACGGCTCCGTCCTTACATGGAGCGTCGTCGTATTGACCTTTGCATATTTTGTACTGACCTGCTTTGCCAGTTCTTCATTTCCGGTTACCACGTACTCGCACTTGACATATCCGTTCACACTGCCGGACTTGATGCGGTACCAGCCATTATCCGTTGTCTCCAATACGGTGGCCGCAGAATTATTATATAACTTTCCAAGCACTTCGCTCTCTGTATTCGGTTCCGAACGGACATTCACATAATTATCAACCTGTGCGATTGCAATGTCGGCGTACTCCGAAGAAACAACCGGCGTCTCGTTTTCACTTACCTGCTCCGCCTCCTGCGCCGCAGCCTCGACTGCCGCATCGTTGCTTTCCTCCAGACACTGCGCCAATGCAAGTGAAATACCTGCGGCGGGTGTTTTTCCTTCCTCAATCTCCATTGCCGTCACATTCGAAATTCCCGCAAGCGGAGCTGCGTATGTATGGAACCCGGAGCTGCTCACCGCAAGAGCTCCCGCCAGCAGACAGCCCGTAATTCTCACAATTTTTCTGTTCATTCGCCAAGTGCCTCCAATTGGTTTCTTATTTATTACAAATTTGTTACATTTATTACACGGTTATTATAGCAAAGGCTTCTTTCTGTGTCAACCGAATTTCCTTGTTAATTTTACCAAAATCAAGCTTTCCTTTTTAGGCATTATGATTTGCCGTTCAGATAACGTTCCACGGAGGTAATCGCGTTCGCGCCGTCCGCAGCCGCGGTGATCACCTGTCTTAACTGCTTTGTGCGCACGTCCCCAGCCGCGAAAACTCCGGCTGTTGCGGTCACGCAGTCTTCTCCGGCCTTGATGTAGCCGCCCTCATCCAGCGCCACCTGCCCCTGAAACATCGCGGTATTCGGAAGAATCCCGACCGCAATAAACACACCGCTCACCGCACATTCACTCCGTTCCTGTTTCTTCTTATTATAAATAGTGACAGATTCCACCTTTTCGTTTCCCTGAATCGAGACAACCTCACTATCCCAAATCACCTCGATATTCGGAGTTACCGCAACCTTTTCCTGTAAAACCTTCGCGCCGCGGAATTCGTCGCGCCGATGTATCAGATACACCTTTCTGCAGCCCCTTGCCAGAAACAGTGCGTCCTCCAACGCCACGTCACCGCCGCCGACTACTGCCGTGTCCTTCCCGCGGAAAAACGCACCGTCACAGGTAGCGCAGTAAGACACGCCCATACCGCGCAGCTCCTGCTCTCCTGGTACTCCCAGCGCCCGGTAACCCGCTCCTGTTGCAAGAATCACCGTTCTCGCCTCGTAGGTCTGCTGTTCTGTCAATACCTTCTTTACCTCGCCCGAAAGCTCCACCGCCGTCACATCGGCCGTCACGAACTCGGCGCCCAATTTGTCGGCGTGCTCCCGCAGCTTCATGCCAAGCTCAAAGCCTCCGATACCCGGAAGGCCGGGATAATTATCCACGTCATAGGTATTCAGTATCTGTCCGCCGCTCATCGGCTGCTTCTCCATCACAAGCATGGAAAGCCTTGCTCTCTGCCCGTATATCGCTGCTGTGAGTCCCGCCGGACCGCTTCCGATTATAATTACATCATACATAATATTCCTCCGTTGCTGCACACTTTTTTTATTATAGCAGAAATCCTGCATATACGCTACTTATTATTTCCTTTTTTTGTCCGCGCCACTCACTTACGGGCTTGTATTTCTGTCCATTTTCTGCCATAATAAAATCGGTCGATATTCTAAAACATTCGGCTCTTTATTCATTCATAAGGAGGGGATATTCCATGGATATTGGAAGGATGACACCGGCGCTTGACACGTTAAGCACTTATGACGCTGATTCCTCCGTCAGCCCGGCAAGCCTTGCCTATGCCGTTTCAACGGAGCTTTTAAGCCAGCAGCTTGACATGACACAGGAGATGGGCGCGGCAATGATTCAGATGATGGAGCGCTCCGTCACGCCGGAGCTTGGCGGAACGATTGACGTTTACATTTAACCGCCAAAAAATGAAAAAAGCTGTTCCATGTGTACGGCCGGAATTTTTAAGTATCTTCCGCCTCCACCGGGACAGCTTTTTTGTACGGTATTTTATTTCTCGGCAATCGCCTCAATCTCAAGCATCACATCTTTCGGAAGCCTTGCCACCTCAACACAGCTTCTCGCCGGAAAAGCCCCCTCGAAAAAGGTCGCGTACACTTCGTTAATCGCGCCGAAATCATCCATTTCTTTGATGAACACCGTGGTTTTAATCACCTTTTCCATGCCTGTTCCTGCCGCCTCTAGCAGATGGGAGAGATTGGTAAGCGCCTGCTTTGCCTGCGCCGCAGAGCCCTCCGGGATTTCCCCCGTCTCAGGTACTACCGGGATAATTCCCGACGTATAGACCATGCCGTTTACCTCAATTGCCTGGGAATACGGTCCGATTGCCGCAGGCGCCTGATTGGTACTGATTACTTTTTTCATCACATATTCCTTCTTTCCTGATTTAGTTTCTATTTCCCAGTACGCGCCGGATATTCCGGCACACACGGAATAGCACAACAATGCCTATTTTATTTTTCGAATGGCTTTTTCGGTTATCTCAATGCGGCGTTCCCTGTAAAGCCGGCCAACCGCGCGTTTAAATGCATTTTTGCTCAGCCCGGTCTCCCGCTTGATTACCTCCGGGGATGCCTTATCCGTAAACGGCAGCACACCCGCATATTCCTCAATCACTTCCATGACTTTTTTGGCATCCTCGTCCATCTGAAGATACGCGGCCTCACGCATCGTAATATCCAGCTTTCCGTCCGGTTTCACCTTCGTCACCCGCGCCTCAATGACATCACCGATTTTCAGCAGGCTGCAATCCTCAAACGCCGGGAGCATCGCCGAATACCGGTCGTCCACCGCAACAAAGGTACCAAAGTTGTCGCTGAATTCATAAACCCTGCCGTTTACCACATCGCCCTT
>CALWBG010000050.1 GCA_944375975.1 uncultured Roseburia sp. | reverse complement strand
CACCGTGGACACTGCCCGGCGGCAGAAGCAGGCCCACTCCCAGCGCCGGGACAGGAACATGGAGCGGTAAGGGACTTCCCATTTCCCGCCGGGGATGGTACAATGGAATCAGTTTTGATGGGCCGCCTCTGCTGGGACACTTTGTCCCAAAGGCGAACGGTATAAGAACAGCGCGACCAGGCCAATAACAAAAACATATGAGCAAAAAGAGAATGGAACAGGACATGCAGTACAACCTGACATCACCGTAAAGTAGTGCAGAAGAAAGGGAAAGAATTTTATGAAAATAGGAAAGAAAGGGAAGATTCGATGGAGGCAAGCGCTTCGCAAAGTGGCTGTCGCCGTTTTTTTAGCGATTTTTTCGCTTTCACTCACCGGATGTTTGGGTGGGGCAGATTGGGTGGAATACATACTGATGCCATCCAAATATGTCCCTGAGACGGTCGAGGTGGAAGGGAAAACCTACCGGACTGGATTCTACGCGGACGAATTATTTGTGGTTGACGGTATAGAATGCACTGACGAAAAGTACGAGATCAACCGTGTTACCTTTCACCGTGCGCAGGTTGGCTGCTTTGATTGTCTCCATGCCATCATTGGGGACACGTCCAATGGGGAACTGTATTGTCTGGACTCCCAATGGGAACAGGCGCGGGACTATTACAACGACCCGGAGAATTATACCTATTACTGTGATATCAGTCCGGACCAGGTGCCTGGAAGCAGCCGGGCCGATGTCCATCCCATTCCAGACATGGACCCAGAGCAATTCGATGCATTGACGAAACAGATTGAGGGGAAAAGTAACCACCCGTTCGATCTGGAGGAGCGGATGCTTGGGGCCTCGCTGGAGGCAGACCCAATCCCGAAATTTGAGGATTTTTACTATTTGTCTTTCTACCGGATGAGCAACGACGGCTGTTTTCAAACAATGGCCGGAAACCGGCTTTGCATCTATAATGGGAAACTCTATTATATCCGCTATCGGGACGGTAAGACTGATTTGTTCCATGTGATTGAGATCCGGGAAGATACGGCTCGGTATTTTATCGATCTGGTAAACGGATTGGACAGCCCATATTTGAAGGAATGAATATCATGCTCTTGCCATATATCTCTCAAAAACGGCCTCAAATTTTAATCTCTCCACCTCTGGACACTTTGTCCAGCCAGTAAGCGGCATAGCAACCGAATACCACTCACCAAGGCGCGGACTGCAAGCCGCGCCTTTCCCGTGCAAAAATTGAATAGCTATTTCATCATTACTTGAAAAAGCACAGTCATTAAATACGCAGGGATAGTGGCAGGAAATGTTTTTTGACAAGCGATATTCAAGTACCTGTATGCGTTATAGAAAAAGTTGTTTGAATAGTTGTAATTCTCCAACAGAATGTTGTCCTGAATACATGCCAGATTTTGTTAAACTTGCGGAAGGCATGGTGCAAAAGGTATTCGTGTAACAACTGAAAATGTTATGCCGATTGTTCCGCATGGTAATGCGTTGGACGATATGATTTTAGAAAGAGAGGGTAATTAAACATGAAAAGAGGTGGATATGTTTATTTGTTGAAAATGACATAGGCGTACTTGCCAGAATTTCGGGCTTGTTTTCTGGAAAGGTGAAGCTGCTGCTAACAGCCGTCCGATAAGCCCCTTTTATATGTTGTAATAGTGGACTTGCCACTATTCATATAGTGTATTAGCCAGTCTTGGAAAGGGGGCTAATCATGGCAAATACTGACAAAAACCAGATACTTTGCAGGAGTGTTTTCAAAAGCGGCGAAAGCACAACTTCAAAAGCTCAATTCACAAAAAAGTGGGTTGAAATGATAAATAGAATAGAAAAAAATAAGGCGGTTCGCCTTACGAAATAGCAATGACAAGCTGTTTTCTGCATGGTATAATTTATGTAGAAAGCAGCTTGTTCCTATCTCTAAGGAGATATGAATATGAAAGTAGCTATCTATTGCCGCTTATCTGAAGAAGATAGAAACAAGCAGTTTGAAACTGACGACAGCAACAGCATTCAGAACCAAAAGGCTATGCTGCTGCAATACGCTATGGAACAGGGGTGGGAACTTTACAACATTTACAGCGACGACGACTATACCGGCTCTGACAGACGACGACCGGAATTTAACCGCCTGCTGAAAGACGCAGAACAACATAGATTTGATATTATCCTCTGTAAGACGCAATCACGGTTTACCCGTGAACTTGAATTAGTGGAAAAGTACATTCACGGTTTATTCCCGATATGGGGTATTCGTTTTATCAGCATTGTTGACAATGCTGATACCGCAAACAAGGGAAATAAAAAGTCCCGGCAGATTAACGGGCTTGTCAATGAATGGTATTTGGAGGATATGTCTGATAATATCCGTAGCGTCTTGACGAACAGACGGAAAAACGGTTTTCATATCGGTGCATTTGCTCTTTACGGGTACAAGAAAGACCCCGACCAGAAAGGGCATTTGATAATCGACGAAGAAGCCGCAGCCGTTGTCCGTGAAGTTTTTACCTTATTTTCACAAGGTTACGGAAAAACTGCTATTGCCCGTATGCTCAATGACAGGGGCATACCAAATCCAACAGAATATAAGCGTCTACACGGCTTGCGTTATAAACAGCCGAAAACGAAAAACAGTACCGTCTGGAAATACTTTGCTATCTCCGATATGCTGATAAATGAAATCTATATTGGCAATATGGTGCAGGGCAAATATGGAAGCGTTTCTTATAAAACAAAGCAGAATAAGCCCCGTCCTAAAAGTGAGTGGTATATCGTTGAGGGAACGCATGAGCCGATTATTGACCGGGAGTTATGGGATAAGGTGCAGGTGTTAATCGCACAGAGGGCAAAGCCCTTTGATGTGGGTACAATCGGTTTATTCGCAAGAAAAGCCCGTTGTGCAAACTGCGGTTACACTATGCGTTCTTCTAAGAACCATAATAAGCACTATCTACAATGTTCCAACCGCCATGTGGCAAAGGACGCTTGTATCGGTTCCTTTATCTCTGTTGATAAACTGGAAAGAATGGTTATCGACGAGATTAACAAACTGGCAGCCGAGTATCTTGATAAGGACGAGTTAGAACAGAACATAGAATTTTGTGATAACTTGCAGGGACAGAAAAAACGTCTGCTCTCTGATATAGCCGTCTATGAGAAAAAGGTTGCAGAGTTTTCCAAAGGTATCCGGGAGCTTTACATGGATAAGGTCAAGGGCTTAATATCTGAAAGCGATTATGTGGAAATGTCAAAGGACTTTACCACAGAGCGCGACCGACTGGAACGTGTGATTGCTGACGGAGAAAAGCAGTTAGCCGAAATCGAGGAAAAAATCGCGGTGGGCGATAACCGCCGTCAAATTATCGAACAATATTCCAACCTGGAACACCTTACCCGTGAAATCGTGGAAATACTGATTGACTATATATCTGTCGGCAAGCGTATTCCGGGAACAAGGGACGTTCCGATTGAAATTCACTGGAACTTTTAATCAAAAGTTGTTCTTATATGATTGCACCATCTGCGGCCATATCCTCAAATAAATCGGTGATGGCATCGCCCTTGGACTGGAATTCGCAGGCGTTAAACGGAATGCCGCCTGCCGCCTGCGGCCAGATGCCTGCGGTATGGTCTACATAGTACGGAGCAAAGCCGGCAGCTTCGAGTTCTTCCGCACTTAAGCCTTTGGTGAGCTGGCGCACGATGGTTGCGACCATTTCAAGATGTGCTAGTTCCTCCGTTCCTATATCTGTCAAAACCCCAGCAACCTTGCGGTTTGGCATACTGTAACGCTGAGAGAGATAGCGCATGGAGGCACCCATTTCGCCATCCGGCCCGCCGTATTGGCTCATAATGATTTGAGCGATTTTGGCGTTGGGTCTTGTAATATTTATCGGGTATTGCAGTCGTTTTTCATAATTCCACATTAACAGTTCCCTCCTTCCCAGGGCCAGGGCGAAGAGGCCCATTGCCAATAGTTATCCGGATTTGCAGTGTCAATGGTGAGCGGCCCGTATTTTTCTGCGTAAGCGCGCATGGCGGTGCGCCTTAAATCGGCATAGTGGTTGAAATATTTCATGGCTTCCTCGTCGCAGGGATGCGTGTCAAGATATTCCGTGATTTCCACCACAGCAAAGCTTACCATATCAATCCAGTGCAGAAGCTGTGCCTGGTTCATTTGACTGATCATCATCTGCACACACCTCCTCTTACCGCTAAAAATGGTTTATCAAGTTCCGGGAAGATGGTGCCGGCTTCAAGGGCACGGTCCGGTTCATAAACAGTCGAAAAGTTTTGCCACGGGACGTATGCCATACCCACAACATATTCGTTGTCAGGGCAGAGGCCGCGGGCTACGGGCTCCGAAGAAGCGCACCCACAGGGACGCTGCATATTTCCCGCCATATTATAAATTCTCATGTTTGTTCCTTTCTGAAATTTTAGTCTCATCATAGATTATGTTCTAATTTCAATTTCTGTGCATAAATATAGAAGGGAAAAGTGCCTGAAAATTGAACCTACAAATATTGACAAATTGTGTCGGGTTTGATATAATCCAAATAATTTAACGCGTTAAATTTTAGAAAAAATTTATAAAATTAATTTCCTATAAAGAAAACGGGAGGAATGAAAATGGATAATAATACAAATTTGAACGATAAAGGCGGATTTGGATGGGGATTACTGGGATGCTGTATTCCTCTTGTCGGCTTGATTTTGTTTCTGGTTTGGAAGGACAATAAGCCGAATACTGCAAAGGCTGCCGGAATCGGTGCAATTGTAGGCGTTGTAATTGGGGTGGTTTCCTATATCCTTATGATGGTAGTCGGACTTGGAACATACGCAGCATTGCTGTAGGTTTATGGGAAAGTTTTTGAGGATTCTTTTCGGGTGTCATGCCAGGCCGGATCGCTCGTTCTTCTTTCGGGGAAAGCAGTTTCCCATTTGTGCGCGCTGCACAGGGGAATTGGTCGGAATTCTTCTTGGAATACCTTTGGCACTGATGTTCGGAATTCCGCATTTTTCATTGGTACTGCTGATGATGGTGCCAATGATATTTGATGGATTTCTTCAGCTTCTCACGCCGTATGAGAGCGGCAATATGAGAAGACTTTTCACCGGTATTTTGTTCGGAATCGCATTTACGTTCTTTTTGGTTTATTTCCATCGCACCTGTGTGTGGGCTGCGGGAAGCCTTTTAAAATTATTTGTGGACGAACCGGAGAAGATTGACCGGGCGATAAGAGCATTTACCTGACAACTGCATATGATAAGAATATTTTGAAGGAGGCATGGTGCATGCCTTCTTTTTTTGCCGTTTTCCTGCCGGTTTACGATGGCGCGTCTGTTACAAAAATTTTGCCAAAAAATTCGTCTGCCATTGACTTTGTCGCGTTCTGGTATTAGTATGGAACTGCTAAAGTGAGAATCATTATCAACAAGAGAGGACTATCTATGACATTGAACGAATTACCGATAGGAAAAGAAGCGGTCATTACGAAAGTGGGCGGGGAAGGTGCGCTGCGCTGCCGGCTTTTAGATATGGGATTGATTCCCGGGACGGGAGTTGTAATCCGTAAAGTGGCTCCGATGGGAGATCCAATAGAAATCAGGCTGCGCGGGTATGAACTTACCATTCGCATGGAGGACGCGCAAAAAATCGAAGTGGAAGCGGAGGGTGCGGCATCATGATATTTGCTTTGGCAGGAAATCAGAATTGCGGAAAAACAACCCTGTTTAATCAGCTTACCGGCTCAAATCAGCATGTAGGAAACTTCCCGGGGGTTACGGTGGATCAGAAAATCGGTGAAATACGTTCCGTAAAGGGGTGTTCCGTGGTGGATTTACCGGGGATTTACTCAATCCGTCCTTATACTAATGAGGAAATCGTGACGAGGGATTTCCTGTTGTATCAAAAACCCGACGGTATCATCAATATTGTCGATGCCACCAACATCGAGCGTAACCTGTATCTGACACTGCAGCTTCTTGAGATGCATATCCCGATGGTACTGGCGCTTAATATGATGGATGAGGTGCGCGGAAATGGCGGCTCCATAGATTACAAAAAAATGTCCGCGGAGCTTGGAATACCGGTGATTCCAATCAGTGCGGCGAAGGATGAGGGGATTGAGGACTTAATCAAGGCCATTGTGGAAACCGCCAAAAAAAGAGAGTATCCGAAAGTAACGGATTTTTGTGAACAGGGTCCGGTGCACCGGTGTATTCACGCCGTATCGCATCAGGTTGAGGATCATGCCTTAAAAATTGGCATGTCTCCGCGTTTTGCCGCGACAAAGATTGTGGAAAATGATACATCCGTTATCGAGCGGCTGGAATTATCCGACAACGAGCTGGAAATGATGGAGCACAGTATTTCCGAGATGGAGAAGGACCGGGGACTGGACCGGAATGCCGCGCTGGCGGATATGCGTTATCAGTTTATTGAAAAGGTATGCAGCAGGACGGTCAAAAAGTGCCAGGAGAGCCGGGAGCATATCCGGAGCGTGAAGATTGACAGCGTGCTCACGAATAAATATCTGGCAATCCCGATGTTTCTGGCAATTATGTTTGCAATCTTCTGGCTGACCTTCGGCGTCATCGGAGCCGCGCTCAGCGATTTGCTTGCGCTTGGAATCGATGCGTTTACGGCGCTTTGCGACAGGGGGCTTACGGCCTATGGCATCAATCCGGTTGTTCACAGCCTTGTAATCGACGGAGTTTTTGCGGGAGTGGGCAGCGTTTTAAGCTTTCTTCCGATTATCGTGGTGCTTTTTTTCTTTCTGTCGATTTTGGAGGATTCCGGTTATATGGCGCGTGTGGCGTTTGTTATGGACAGACCTCTGCGGAAAATCGGGCTGTCGGGCAGAAGCTTTGTGCCGATGCTGATTGGCTTCGGCTGTACCGTGCCGGCAGTCATGGCGACGCGGACACTCTCCTCGGAGCGTGACCGGAAAATGACGATTATGCTCACACCTTATCTGAGCTGTTCCGCAAAGATACCGATTTATTCGGTGTTTGCGGCTGCATTCTTTCCGGGCAGGGAAGCGGTTGTGATGATTTTACTCTATGTGACCGGAATTGCCGTCGGAATTATTTCCGCGCTTGTACTTAATCATACGGCATTTCGAGGCAAACCGATTCCCTTTGTGATGGAGCTTCCAAACTACCGGTTTCCTTCCATGAAAAGTGTCGGACAGCTAATGTGGGATAAGGCCAAAGATTTTATTGAGCGGGCATTTACCGTCATTTTTGTCGCAACGATTATTATATGGTTTTTACAGACCTTTGACGCCAGATTTAATGTTGTGGCGGACAGCGCGGACAGTCTTTTGGCGCTAATCGGGCAGTGGATTGCACCGGTATTCGGGCCGCTCGGTTTTTCGGACTGGCGTGTATCGACAGCGCTGATTACCGGATTTACGGCAAAAGAGGCGGTGGTAAGCACCTTGAGCGTGTTGACGGGAACGGCTGCCGCAAACTTAAGCGCTGTGCTGAGCGGTATGTTTTCCGGTGTGTCGGTGGCAAGCTTTTTGGTGTTCACACTGCTGTATACTCCCTGCGTGGCAGCGGTTGCCGCTGTGCGGCGCGAGATGGGCAGCGGAGTGAAAGCGGCAGGAATCGTCGTGCTGCAATGCGTTGTGGCGTGGGTTGCTGCATTACTGGTGTATCAGATAGGAGGTTTTTTCTTTTAGATGGGAATTGGGGATGTAATCGTAATCGGGCTTTTATTGCTTTGGCTGGCAGCCGCCCTGCGCTTCCTCGTAAAAGCGAAAAGGGGCGGGAGCTGCGCGGGCTGCAGTCACACGGGTTGCAGCCGGTGTTCCTGCGGCAGTAATTGCGATATATATGTGGGAAAGAAGGATTGAAAATATCCTTCTTTTTAATTTTCAGAGAGGGAAATATTGTAAAAAAAGTAAATATACTGTAAAATAATACCGAATATTTACGAAAATAAAAATATGGCAGATAAAGGAAGGCCGGCGGCCTTCGAAGGGAGGAAAAATGAGACGGAAATTGATAGCTGGATTTATATGCGCTGCAATGCCGGCTGTTTTGCTGACAGCGTGCGGCAGCGGGCAAAATAGTGCTGCCGCCGGGGAATCGGTGGGGCCGGAAGCGACGGAGTCGACGGAAGCGGCAGGAACGGATAATGGAAAGGTTGCGCTTACCGTGTGGGGCGCGGAGGAGGACCAGGCGCTTCTTGCCGAAATCGTGGAAAGCTTTCAGGAGGAATATGCCGGACAGGCTGACTTTGAAATTACGATTGCGGCGGAGAGTGAATCGACCTGCAAGGACACGCTGCTGGGGGACATTGGAAATGCTCCGGATGTGTTTACGTTTGTGGATGACCAGCTCATGGCGATGGTTGCCGGGGGAGTGCTTGCGCCGGTACCGGACGCGGACACGGTAAAGGCGGAAAATTCGGAAGGCGCGGTAGAGGCGGCTTCGGTTGGCGATACGCTTTACGCATATCCGATGACTGCGGATAACGGATATTTTATGTATTACAATAAAGAATACTTTTCGGAGGAGGATGTCGCCACATTGGACGGGATGCTCGCGATTGCCGCGGAGAACGGCAAGAAGGTCGCGATGGACTGGTCGTCCGGCTGGTACCTGTATTCCTTTTTCGGAAACACGGGGCTGACCGTGGGACTCAATGATGACGGAATTTCCAACTATTGTACCTGGAACGCAACGGACGGTGACATCAAGGGTGTGGACGTTGCGCAGGCGATGCTTGACATTGCGGCAAATCCGGGCTTTGGTAATATGGTAGACGCGGACTTTTTAGCCGGAGTTGCTGACGGAAGCGTGATTGCGGGCATCAGCGGAGTCTGGGATTCATCCGCGGTGCAGGAGGCCTGGGGCGGCAATTACGGGGCGGTCAGGCTTCCAACCTATACCTGTGCGGGACAGCAGATACAGATGGCGTCCTTTGCGGGTTACAAAATGGTCGGAGCCAACGCGTATTCGAAGCATGTTGATTGGGCGTTAAAGCTTGCCCAGTGGATTACGAATGAGCAGAATCAGACGCTGCGTTTCCAGGAGCGGGGACAGGGACCGTCCAATGTCAACGCGGCGGACTCTGATGCGGTAAAAAATGATCAGGCGATTCAGGCGCTTTTGCAGCAATCTGAATTTGCAAGCTTACAGCGCATCGGCGGGGAATACTGGACACCGGTGCAGGAGTTCGGAATGGCGATGGCGGCAGGAAATCCGGAAGGACAGGGACTGCAGGAGCTATTGGATACAATGGTGGAGGAAGTTACGTTTTCCAACGCACAGTAAGTCAGTGATATAAGGAGTGAGACCATGAAGAAAAAAAGACAGGGAAGTATCCGCAACGCAATTATGATTCCGGTCATTGCACTGGGTCTGGTATCAATTGTTTCCAATTTTGTCGCTATTCAGAATATACGCAACGTCAACAATAATGCAACAGTCATCACGGACAATTATATGGCGAGCATTTCCGATTTGAACACGATTCAGACGGGAGTGCAGAATGTTCACAAGATGGGGCTTTCGCACATTATTGCAACGGATTATGATACAAAAATTACGATGGTGGAGAGCATCAAGGCAGAGGAGGAAGTGCTGGAGCAGAACCTTTCCGCCTACGAGGCGAATATAACGGACGAGAGCAGTTCGCTCTATCAGGATATGTGTACGAATTATGAAGCGTTTCGGGCGGCGGTCAGGAGTCTTGTCGCCTACAGCGCCAACAGTGACAGCGTGGCGGCGTATGCCTGTGCGAACGGGGATGTTGCGACATACGGGAATGCCATTGAACAGAATATCGCGGATCTGAATGCGATTATTTCGGCAGATACCGAGGCAGCCCGCGGACAGCTTGCCACCGTATATCAAAGCTCTCTGACGGGAAATATCGTTACGATTGTGCTCGGCGTGCTCGTGGTTATCCTTGCGCTTTACAGTGTGACAAGAAGAGTCATTAAGCCGGTGAAGGCGGCGGAAAAAGAGCTGGCGGAGATTATAACCGGAATAGACAATCGAAACGGAGATTTGACCAAACGCATTCAGATTATTTCCAATGACGAAATTGCAGCGCTCGCCGGGGGCATCAATACTTTTATGGAAAAGTTACAGCATATTTTCGGTATTATCAGCAGTAACTCCAACCGCATGGACGAGGTAGTAGGCGAAGTGCTTGAGAGCGTGCGTACCTCCAATGACAGCGCTTCCGACCTTTCCGCGCTGACCGAGGAATTGTCCGCCACAATGGAGGAGGTTGCGAGCAATGCGTCCGTGATTAATGACAGGACAAATTCCGTCAACAGCGAGGTGGCCTCGATTGCGGATAAATCCGGAGAAATTAACCGCTACTCCAAGGAGATGAAGGAGCGCGCGGACCAGATGGAAAATGCGGCGCGTGTAAACCGGGAAACGACGGGGGAGAAAGTCAACGAGATTTTAAATGTGTTGAATCAGGCAATCGAAGACAGCAAGAGCGTGGATCAGGTCAATACACTTACCGACGAGATTTTAAGCATCTCGGGCCAGACGAATCTGCTGGCGCTCAATGCGTCCATCGAGGCGGCGAGAGCGGGAGAAGCAGGAAAGGGCTTTGCCGTAGTCGCGGAGGAAATCGGACAGCTCGCGGGCTCCACGCGCGAGACGGCAAACCGGATTCAGGACATCAACGCCGTTGTGACCGGGGCGGTGCACAATCTGGCAGAGCATGCAAACAGCCTTGTTACATATATGAACGATGTTATTTTGCCGGAATTTGAAAACTTTGTTACGGCGGGCGGACAGTATAAGGACGACGCGACATATATTGAAAACGTGATGGACGAATTTGCGGTCAAAACGGATCAGCTTAAGGATGTAATGGGTGAGATTGCAGGTTCCATTCAGACGATTACCTCCGCGATTGACGAGGGCGTCAACGGAGTTACGGGAGCGGCACAGAGTACGCAGGTGCTTGTCGGAGATATGGACAATATCTCGAAGCGTATGGATGAAAACCATGAAATTGCAGGAGAATTAAAGAAGGAGGCCGCTGTATTTACGAAGCTCTAAAGTGTATGGCGGCTTGCCAGAAGCGGGAAATTAGTATATAATAGCCCTTGGTTTTATGAAAAAACGAGCTGTTATAGAGGAGAATAGGCAATGAGCAGAGTAAGAACAAGATTTGCGCCGAGCCCGACCGGAAGAATGCATGTGGGAAATCTGCGCTCCGCGTTATATGAGTTTTTGATCGCGAAACATGCGGGCGGGGATTTTATGCTCCGCATCGAAGATACGGACCAGGAGCGTTTTGTGGAAGGCGCGGTTGAAATCATATATCATACGCTGGCTGCGGCGGGGCTGACGCACGACGAGGGGCCGGATAAGGACGGCGGCTACGGTCCCTATGTGCAGAGCGAACGCATGAAGACAGGCATTTATATGAAATACGCCAAAGAGCTGGTGGAAAAGGGAGAGGCATATTACTGCTTCTGCGATAAGGAGCGCCTGGAATCCCTTAAGACAGAGATTGTCGAGGGCAAGGAAATCATGATGTATGACAAGCACTGTCTGAGCTTAAGCAAAGAGGAGATAGAGGCAAACCTTGCCGCAGGCAAGCCGTTTGTCATCCGGCAGAATATTCCGAACGAGGGAACGACCACCTTCCACGATGAGCTTTACGGAGATATTACCGTGGAAAACGCGGAGCTGGACGATATGATTTTAATCAAATCCGACGGCTATCCGACCTACAATTTCGCGAATGTGGTGGATGACCATACCATGGGGATTACCCATGTGGTAAGAGGAAATGAGTACCTTTCCTCCGCGCCGAAATACCAGAGGCTTTACGACGCGTTCGGGTGGGAATCTCCCGTTTATATCCATCTTCCGCTGATTACCGATGAGAATCACAAAAAGCTTTCCAAACGAAGCGGTCATTCCTCCTTTGAGGATTTGCTCGAGCAGGGCTTTTTGAGCGAGGCGGTCGTCAACTATATTGCGCTGCTGGGCTGGAGTCCGGAGGAGAATCGTGAGATTTTCAGCCTGGATGAGCTAATCCGTGAATTTGACTATCACAGAATCAGCAAATCCCCGGCAGTGTTTGACTACACCAAGCTGAAATGGATGAACGGCGAATATATCAAAGCCATGGATTTTGAAAAATTCTATGAGATGGCGGAGCCGTATTTGAAAAAGGTCATTACAAAGAATTTAGACCTTCGGAAAATTGCGGCTATGGTGAAGACACGAATCGAGGTTTTCCCGGATATCGAGGGACATATTGATTTCTTTGAAAAGCTGCCGGAATACGATGCGGCGATGTACACCCACAAGAAGATGAAGACGAATGCCGGAACCTCCTTGGAGGTACTGCGGGAGGTACTGCCGATACTCGAGGCGCAGGAGGATTTCAGCAACGACGCCCTGTATGCGACGCTGCTTTCCTATGTTGAGAAAAAGGGTGTGAAAAACGGTTATGTCATGTGGCCAATCCGCACCGCGGTTTCCGGCAAGCAGATGACGCCGGGCGGCGCTACGGAGCTGATGGAGGTGCTTGGAAAAGAAGAATCCATCGCGCGTATCCGGGCGGGAATCGCATTACTTGAGCAATCAGGTTCTTCCAATTGAGGTAATCTATGAGTTTTAATTCATCACAGCATCGGGCAATCCGTCACGGAGACGGCCCGATGCTTGTTCTTGCCGGACCGGGCTCCGGAAAAACCCTTGTCATTACAGAAAGAACAAAATATCTGATCAAAGAGCATAAGGTACACCCTTCCAATATCCTTGTAGTCACTTTTACGAAAGCGGCTGCAGCGGAGATGAAGAAGCGCTTTGAAAAAGGCATGGGAAGCGGCTGTGCGGTGACGTTCGGCACATTCCATGCGGTCTATTTTGCCATTTTAAAACATGCTTATCATTACAGCGCCCAGAACATCGTACGCGAGGAGCAGCGCTATCAGTACATGAGGGAAATTATTGCGCGGGAGCATTTGGATTATGAGGACGAGGCGGAGTTTATCGCAGCTCTTTTGGGGGAAATCGGCACGGTGAAAAATTCCGGCATTGCCATTGAAAATTATTATTCCAAAAATTGCGCGGAACATACCTTTCGGACTGTTTTCGGGAAATATCAGGAATTTCTGCGCCGAAACAGGCTGATTGACTTTGACGACATGCTAGTGTATACAAGGGAGCTGTTTGAGCAGAGGAAGGACATTTTATCCGCGTGGCAGGAAAAGTATCAGTATATACTGGTAGATGAGTTTCAGGACATCAATAAAATCCAGTACGACGTGATAAAGCTGCTTGCCGGAAAGCGTAGGAATCTGTTTATTGTCGGCGACGACGACCAGTCTATTTACCGTTTCCGCGGGGCAAAGCCGGAGATTATGCTGCATTTTCAAGAGGATTTTCCCGAGGCGGAGACAGTGCTTTTAGACATCAATTACCGCTCCTGCAAAAACATAGTGGCCGCTGCGGGAAATCTCATCAGCCATAACAGAGAACGTTTTCCCAAAAAGATTGCAGCGGCGGACCGAGGGGACACTCCGGTAGAGTGGAAGCTGTTTGAGAGCCAGCGGGAGGAAAATGCCAGAATTATCTGGGACATTCAGGAGGCGGTGGAGCGCGGGGCGCGTTATGAGGATTTTGCCGTTTTGTTCCGCACGAACAGCCAGCCGAGGCTTTTGATGGAGCAGCTTATGGAGTACAATATTCCGTTTTCCACCAGGGAGCATGTCCCGAATCTGTATGAGCACTGGCTTGCAAAGGATATTTTCGCCTATCTGCGCATTGCGATGGGAAGCCGTGAGCGGCGTGATTTCTTGCAGATTATGAACCGTCCAAAGCGTTATATCAGCCGTGAGTCCTTAGACGAGGAGACCGTGGCGTTTGATGTGTGGGAATGGTATTATGAGGAGCAGCCCTGGGTGGCGAAGCGAATTCAAAAGCTGGAGGGGGATATTAAGATGCTTGAGCGCCTCAGTCCTTACGCGGCGGTCAACTATATCCGAAAGGCTATAGGCTATGATGAATTTTGCGCCGAGTATGCGGATTACCGGCGAATGAAGGCGGAGGAGCTTTATGATGTGCTGGATGAGCTGCAGGAAAGCGCCAGGGGGTATCGTGACTACGATGCCTGGTTCGGGCATATCGAAGATTATACAAGAGGGCTCAAGGAGCTTTATCGTCCGGAAAATCAGAATCCCGAGAGCGTGTCGCTGGCGACGCTGCACAGTGCGAAGGGACTGGAATATGAGACGGTTTATATCATTGATGTCAACGAGGGCGTGATGCCCTATAAAAAAGCAGTTTTGGAGCCGGAGATTGAGGAAGAGCGCCGGATGTTTTATGTCGGGATGACAAGGGCGAAAAAAAATCTGCATCTTTTCTCGGTCAAAAGCATGAACCACAAAGATGCAGAAATTTCGCGTTTTATCCCGGAAGCTCAAAAGGCACGGACAGCGGAAGACTAATCTATTCGTCCGACATATCGTCAAACTCCTGTTCGTCCAGCCATTCGTCAAAACGCTCGGAGACGGTCTCGAACTCGTCATCGTCCGTGATGTTATCCAGCGAAGGATTGCCTTCCTCATCCTCGTGGTAGCGGTAGATAAAGACCTCGCCTTCCTCGTTTGCTTTCCCCTGCTCGTCCAGCGGGAGAAGCGCGATATAATCCTGTTCTCCGGCTGTAAAGATGGTCAGGATTTCACATTCGACCTGGCTGCCGTCGTCCAGGTCAAGGGTTACCATGATATCGTCGT
>CALWBG010000049.1 GCA_944375975.1 uncultured Roseburia sp. | reverse complement strand
TCGGGTCCCTGAAATCCTCTCTGCTGCTTCCCTCTGGCAGCAAATCGGCGGTAATTACGGGATTACTTTCCCATTTGACATAATCCCTGCCATCGCCAACGGCAATACACTGATTTTGCAGAACCTGTTTTTCCCCGTTTTCCAGTATCCGTTCCTCAACGCCTGTATAAATCAAAAGCTGCTTTCCGTCATTTTCCATGGCACTGCCGGAAAACACGCCGAAGCTGTCATAGCCTTCATCCGGAGCCAGCGCCGCGGGAAGATATTCCCACCGCACAAAGTCGCGGCTTTTTGCGTGTCCCCAGTGCATGGAGTCCCAACGGGTCGCGTAAGGATAGTACTGAAAAAATAAATGATGCTCTCCCTGATACTCCGAAAATCCATTGGGATCATTCACCCAGCCCACGGGAACCGAAAAATGAAAAACCGGTCTTTCCTCCTCCGGGGTTTTACTGATATTGTCTTTCTCATAGTTTCTTGCCTTATTCAGCAGCTCGCTCATTGTGTGTCCTCCTTTAATGACGCCTGATAAGCATCAAAATACTTCTGTTTTATCTGTAGATATTCGGAAAGTCCATAGCTTTCCATTTTCTCAAGATACTCATCCCATTCCTCCTCAATGCCGCCGTTTAAGATCCAGCTTGACTTCATCTGCTCCGCATACCTTTTAATATCCGTATCTAACTGAGACACCCTGTTTGTATCCTCAAGGCTCATAAATACATTTGGGAACACATATTTGCTGTTCATATCCTTCAGATAGGTTTCATGCATATGATCCAACCGCCACTTTGCATCGTCCGGCATGGTCACATACACGCCGTAATAATCGTTCAAAACTGCAAGCGGGCCGTTTACCGACTGGTTTTCACGAATTTCAACGGGAGAATTATCTCCCAGATCCAGATGTTTGAGCATGGGCTCCCCGTTTTCATTCTCACTCAGTTCAAAAATATTGGGCGTTCCTTCCTCACCGTAAGTTCCCCAGTTATTCTGAGCCGACTGGAGAGGCGCGTACATCTGGTCAATCCAGGCTGCCGCCAGTGCCGTATCCCTGCAGTTTGAAGTCAGAACACAGCGTCCCCTTTCAAATCCGCTGGTTTCGCTGCCATTCTGCCTCGTGACATTGACCAGCCCATCCGGTCCCGCCAGTGCCGGCAGCATTACATAATCCTCATAGTTATCAATATTTGCAATATCCCAGGTAAAGCACAGACCATATCTGTGATTCTTGCCTTTGGCCACATACGTGGACCAATCCTGCGTAAATGCCTCCGGATCCACCAGATTTTCCTCCACCAGATGATGCAGCCATGCAATTCCTTCCTTATAGCCTTCCTGCACAGCCGTGTAAATAACCTCACCTTCATCCGTTACCGCAAAATGATCTCCGGTATCTCCGTAACCTTCCCCAAAACCGTTAATCAGGAAAGCCGGATCCTGGTCACCGTTATTTATGATAAAAGACATTGGAATGACATCCCCTGTAATGTTAAATTCCGCCTCCAGCTCGTCGGCATGATCCCGAAAAGCTATCAGCACATCCTCCAGCTCCTGTGTTGTCTGAGGAATATCCAGTTCAAGATAATCCAGCCATTTTTTGTTGATATATGGAATATCTCCTATGGCCTGTATCGCCTCCTTGCCCTCCCCGAGCTGTTCAATCCACGGGAAAGAATAAATATGACCGTCCGGTGCCGTACACATCACCCTGTATTCCGGGTACTTTTCAAAGACCGCCTGTAAATTCGGCATATATTTATCAATCAAATTTTCCAGAGGAATGATAATCCCCTGCTTTGCATATCGCAGCAGGTCATAATCCCCCATTCCGGCAACAAATAATCCGTCCGGAAGAGCGCCGAACTGTGCCAGCGCCAGATTCTTTTTATCGGCAAACTGATCTGACACAAAGCAGGTCCACTCAATATGTACATTGGTCTGTTCTTCCAGTCTCTTGAAAATCGTCCTTTTGTTCGGATCCTGTTCTGTTCTGGCAGGCGCATTGGTAATAAACGACAATTCTTTCGTTTCCGCCAGCGGAAAAGTCACTTCTTCCACCGGCGTATCCGGATCAATATCCGCCTGAGCCACGGTGCCCTGCCCGCAGGCCGTCAGGGACGCCAGCATTAACAGCACCAACATCATGCAAATGATTCTCTTGCCTTTACCCTTCATCTGATTCTCTCTCCTTTTTCCTAGCCTTTTACCGAGCCTACCATCACGCCCTTATCAAAATACTTCTGGAAGAACGGGTACATTATCAGCAATGGCAGACTGGATACAATAATCGTGGAATACTTTAACAGCTCCGCCATTTTTGCCATCTCCGCCGTGCTCTGAATATCCGCTATCATGCCGGATTCCGGCGTATTCTGAATCAGAATCGACCGCAGTACGAGCTGAAGAGGCTGGAGGGAAGCGTCATTCAGATAAATCATAGCGTCAAAATAGCTGTTCCACATTCCCACAAATCCCCAAAGTGCCATAACCGCTATGATTGGCTTGCAAAGCGGCATCAGAATTTTGAAAAAATGCTGTATCTCGGTTGCCCCGTCTATCTGCGAGGCTTCCCAAAGCTCCTTTGATATGGATTGATAATAGGTTCTCGCCAGAATCATATTCCATACGTTAAAGGAACCCGGAATAATAATAGCCCAAACCGTATTTACCAAGCGCAGCTGATTCATCAAGATAAAGGTTGGAATCAAACCGCCTCCGAAAAACATGGTTATAATAAACAGCGCATTAAAAAATTTTCTCCCCACCAGTTCCTTCTTAGACATGGGATATGCCGCCAGCAGGGTAATAAAAACGGACAATGCGGTGGATGATATGGAATAAAAGAATGAATTGGCAAACCCTCTCCATATCATATCATCCTCCAGTACTCTCCGGTATGCCTCCAGCGTCCAGTCCTGTGTACGGAAACTGATTCCCTGGTTATTCAGCACGTTGGGATCCATAAAGGAAGCAATTACCACATAAGCGAGCGGAACCACAACTGCCACAACAAACAACGCCAGAAGAAAATATCCGACTGTCAAAAGCACTCTGTCCATAACACCCATTTTGATTTTACGCTGCTCCATTTTTGCGCCTCCCTTCATTTTATAATCCCTCACCGTCATTCAGTTTTGATACGAACCAGTTTACCAGAATCAGCAAGATTACATTAATCACCGAATTGAAAAGACCTACCGCCGTGGAGTAGCCGTAATCACCATTCAGCAAACCGATTTTATATACATATGTAGCAATAATTTCGGACGCGGGCAGATTCATGCTCGTCTGCAGCGCGTAAGCTTTTTCAAAGCCGATACTCATGATATTTCCGGCAGACAGAATAAACTGGATCACAATAATATTCTTAATGGCAGGAATCTCCACATACCATATCTGCTGTAAAATATTGGCACCGTCTATCGTGGCGGCTTCCTCCAATTCCTTGCTGACGTTTGACAGCGCCGCCGTGTACATAATAGAGGACCAGCCCGCAGTCTGCCAGATTCCGCTTGCGATATAAATTGTCCGAAATGCTTCGGGCATGGTCATCCAGTTAGTATTGGTGCCTAATATCTGGTTCAGCGGACCAATCGGAGAAAGAAACATTCTGACCATACCACACAGAACAATTACGGATATAAAATTCGGAGCATATATCAGCAACTGGATTTTTTTCTTGATTCCCACGCTTCGGATTCTGTTTAACAAAAGAGCGAGAATGATAGGAACCGGAAATCCCCACAAAAGACCGTACAGGCTCAGCTTTAGCGTATTCAGCAAATATCCCATAAAATCAGGTGAGGACAGAAAACGTTTGAAATACTCCAAACCTACCCAATCACTCCCCAAAATTCCAAGCCGGACATTAAAATCCTTAAACGCAATCAGTATTCCTCCCATAGGCAGATACCTGAAAATAATCGTAATCAAAAGTGCGGGCAGCAAAAAGAATATATAAAGCTGCCAGTTCTTTTTGATGTACAAAAGCTTCTGCCTTGCCATCCTCTTTCCGTTTACGGTTGGTTTACCTACTTTCACTTTTTCCTCTCCCCTCTATACTTTTCTTTTCCTCATGTTTTAAGCTTTAAATAACCGGTAAAGTAACCGGTTACTTTTGTAACTTTATATTAACGCATATTCATTACATCGTCAAGCGTTTTAAAGTTTTTCGTGATTTCTTCTATATTACCAATGCTAATTTTGTATAAAGCGCACATAACCGGTTACTTTACCGATTACTTTTAGTTATTGCCTCCGATTTTCACATCTGATATAATAGAAAAACAAAACACAGGATTGGTTATCATTATGAAAAATAAAAAAGTGACCTTTGCGGACATCGCAAGATATACAAATTTTTCCAAAACTACAATTTCACGCTATTTTAATAATCCTGACTCTTTGACACTGGAAAATCAAAAAATTATTGCGCAGGCTCTGATTGATTTGGATTACAAAGAGAATAAGGTTGGCCGGATACTGGCAAGCGGTAAAACAGAATTTATCGGTGTCATTATCCCGAATCTTTATCTGCATTACTATGCCGAAATATTAAATCAGATTCTTGGCTCCTATGAAACTTTTGGCTACAAATTTTTAGTGTTTGTCGGCAATTCCAGCGAAGAGACCGAGCGCCGCTATATTCGCGAGCTGTTGGCATACAATATTGAAGGGATGATTGTGCTCAGCCACACGATTCCTTCGAAAGAATTGGTTTCTTATCATATTCCCATTGTGACTATTGAGCGGGAAGACCAATATACCTCCAGTGTCAATACCGACAATTATATGGGCGGGGTGCAGGCGGCCAGTCTGCTGTACAAAAACAACTGCGATGTTTTCATCCATATTAATGTTGACGTCTCAAAGCAGGTTCCTGCCTACGGGCGCATTCAGGGTTTTGTCGACACCTGCACCGAAAATCATCTTCCCTTTGAACTGCTTCTGAAGGATTTGGGAAATACCTATGCGGAAAACAAAAAGGTGATTCAGGAGCTTGCCCTATATCTGGACGAGAAATATGCCGGCAGGAAAAAGGGGATTTTTCTGGCAAATGATACCTATGCAAATATATTTCTCAACTACCTGATACGGCTGCACGGCACCCTGCGGGACGATTACCGCATTATCGGTTTTGACAATTCACCGATTTCCAGCGAAGCCGTTATTCCTACCAGCACTGTCGGACAGCAGATTGATAAAATTGCTTACACTGCCATGGAAATTCTTGTGGAGCAGATGAATGAGCGGAAAAAAAGAAGGCCCGCCGTAATCAGCGAGCCTATCCACAAGGTAATAACTCCTATACTATTTAACAGAGATACCACTGCCGGCTGACAGCCGGTTTCCCGGTCTTTGAGCCATACCCTATTCGTACAGCGGAATATGATATTTTACCTTGCGGCAAATCTTCCACACCAGCAAAATCGGCATCGCCAGAACAAGGTACAGCGTAGACAGCAATCCTGCCGCACCGCCTACAATAATCATAATCCATACAATAACATCCATCATATTTTTTTACCTCTCATAAAATAAGTATTGATTTACGATTCTATGAGAGCAAATATACCATTCTTTTTTCCGTCCGACCTGCGGATAAAACGGACAACCAAAAGACTTCGCGGCAGTATCTCGTGAGCCGTCCGGTTCCAGGCGCTCCAAAACTGCCGGAACACCGCGGGCAGCACCGACAGAAATACGCGCACCGTAACCCCGAACATTCTGCGCTGCGAGAGCGAGCCTCCCGCCCGGTTTTCCTCTTTTTCTACCGTTTCGTTCCGCTGCCTTCCCGTCTCCAAAAGCGCCCAACGCGACTTTGCCAGCTTTTCCCCGGCCTTTAAGAATTGTCCCGACGTCTCCGCCTCCCGCTGATACAACATCGGGTCGCACTCATGGGACATAAACACCGTTAAAAGAAATACCATCAGCAACAGGACGGAAAACGACGCCTTAAAACAGGTTTTTAAAGCTGCCAAGCTCCTTTGCCTTTTCATATATTTCATCACATTTCAACTCCAGATAATTCTCCAGTCCCCTTACTTCCTCGTCGGAAAAGCCTTCATTGCGCGTAATCTTTCCCGGGGGCAGAATTCCCTCCGCCACATCTTTTCCCCGTTCAAACCGCACAAACACCGTCCTCTTTCCGTTCTTTTTCAAAAATCCCGAATGGGTAAACTTTACTTCCTCATTTTTGTTCATATGCCCTCCCCTTTTTCAGTGCCAAATCGGGCATTCTCTCCAGCAGATACGGCTTGTCATCCCTTCTGCTCTCACGGTATGCCTCCATCATCTGTGAATGCTTCGCCGCAACCTCCGCCTCCAAATCATGCGCAGACATCAGCAAGCAGCCGGCTCCCCGGATAATAATCTGCTCCAGACCGTCCGAGGTTGCCACGGTCACACGGTACTTCCCGCTGTTCTCGTGGGCAAACTTCTCAATATACTGGTCCGCAGTCTCCGCCTCTTTAGTGTAAACCACATGGATATTGTGATAATCGAAGATTTCGGTCTGATGCCCTTTCACACGGTAAGCGTCAAACACGACAATGAGATGGCACCCCCGGATTCCCTGATAATCGCACAGAATATCCAAAAGCCTTCCGCGGGCGCCGTCAATATTCTCCGCCGCGAGTGCGGCAAGCTCCTTCCACGCAAAAATAATGTTATAGCCGTCAACCAGCAGATATTCCTCCGCGGGCGGCCCGGGCGTATAATTCCGCGTTACCGCGGCGGCAGACACCCTGGCGGACGCTGCGCTTTTTGCCCCGCGTTTCCAGCGGTTGCGCCCCGAATCAGAAGCTTCTCTTTTATTAGCATTGTATGTCCGATTGAGGATTCTGTCAATCTCCTCTGTACCAATCCAGGCTTCGTTGCGGCTCTCCGGCTCCATGTAGACTCGTTTGGGCTGCCAGGCTTCGTTTTCCCGCCTGTCCCCTCTGCCCAGAACGCTCTCCAAATGCATGTAATCTTTGACCTTGTCCCAGCTCACCACAAAACCGGCTCCATGGGCGCAGAAGACTGAGCCTGTCGGGTTCTCTGTATCCCGCTCGGAATCATAACCGATCGCGGCAATCACTTCCTCCTCATTGTGGCACGGGCCATAGCCCCGGAAGGTACACGAAAGGCTGCCATGCCCCTTTGTATAGGCCGTCACCTCTTTCGCGTAATCTCCGAGCGCCGCCACGGGTACGCTTCCGCTCATCACTGCCATTCCGCCCTGATAATCCGGCACCGAAAACTTTGCGAATCTCCGCTCCATGTCCGTCATGGCGCGTCCCAGAGCCTCCTCCGGCACCTCCAGCCGGAAATCGTAATACGGCTCCAGCAGCACGGAATGCGCCTGCTTTAATCCCTGCCGCACGGCACGCCAGGTCGCCTGACGGAAATCGCCGCCCTCCGTGTGTTTTAAATGCGCCCTGCCTGCTGCCAGCGTAATCTTCATATCGGTAATCGCCGAGCCGGTCAAAACACCGACATGCTCCTTTTCCTCCAGGTGGGTGAGCACCAGCCGCTGCCAGTTTCCCGCCAGTAAGTCCTCGCTGACATCCGCCGCAAACACAAGTCCGCTGCCCGGCTCCCCCGGCTCTAAGATAAGATGCACCTCCGCATAATGGCGCAGCGGTTCAAAATGTCCCACGCCCTCCACCGTGTCGGTAATCGTCTCTTTATATACGATTTTTCCGGCTCCAAATTCCACCTCCACACCGAAGCGCTCTCCTATGATACTTTTTAATACCTCAAGCTGTACCTCGCCCATCACCTGGATTTTGATTTCCCGCAGGGTTTCATTCCAGACAACATGAAGCTCCGGCTCCTCCTCCTCAAGCAGGCGCAGCTTCGGCAGCATGACCTGCGGGTCCGTGCCCTCCGGCAGCAGCAGTTCATAATTCAGTACGGGAACAAGGAGCGGAAGCTGCGATTCCGTCTCCGCTCCAAGCCCCTCACCGGGGCTGGTATGCGAAAGACCCGTGACAGCGCAGACCATACCCGCAAAAGCCTCCTGCACCAGTTCGGCCTTTTCCCCGGAATAAATGCGGATTTGATTGACCTTTTCTTCCCACGGCTCCTCCCCCGCACAAGTGCCTGTCACCGTATCACGGACCTTCAGGCAGCCCCCGGTGATTTTTAAGTGCGTAAGACGGTTTCCCTGCGCGTCCCTTGTGATTTTAAAAACCTTTGCACTAAATTCCTGCCCGTAGGACGGCATTTCCGTATAGCGTGCAAGCCCGTCCAAAAGCTCCGTGACACCCTGCATTTTTAATGCGGAGCCGAAAAAGCAGGGAAAAAGCTTCCGCTCCCCAATCATCCGCCGAAGCGTCTCCCCGGCAAGCGTGCCGGTTTTTAAGTATTCTTCCAGCGCGTCCTCGTCACAGACTGCCGCGTTTTCGAAAAAATCCGCGTCGCAATAAGTTCCGTCCCCGTTTTTCGAAAAGTCAACACAGCAATCGCTTAAGGCTTCCTTCAGCTCCAAATGCAGACGTTCCCTGTCCGTGCCGCTCTGGTCCATTTTATTGACGAAAAGAAAGGTCGGAATCCCGTAACGCCGCAAAAGCCGCCACAATGTTTTTGTATGTCCCTGCACACCGTCCGCTCCGCTGATTAAAAGCACTGCGTAATCAAGCACCTGGAGCGTCCGCTCCATCTCCGCAGAGAAATCCACATGCCCGGGCGTATCCAGCAACGTAAACGAAGTCTCCCCGTAATGAAATTCGGCCTGCTTGGAAAAAATAGTGATCCCCCTGCTTCGCTCCAGCGCGTCAGTGTCAAGAAACGCGTCCCCGTTATCGACGCGACCCGCCTTTCTTATGGCGCCGCTCAAATACAGCATCGCCTCCGAAAGAGTTGTCTTTCCGGCATCGACATGGGCCAACAGGGCGATACTGACGTGTTTTGCTGATTTATTTTCAGACGTATTTTCCATGAAAATACCCCTTTCTGTCCTGTTGTATAGCTATTATCATAACACAGAAAGGGGGAGAAGTCGATAAAGCATTATTCTCAATGAGCAACTTTGCTTTATAAATAATTTAATTGTAAGTTAAATATCACAACCCCAGCTTCCGGTAGCGGTTGACGCATGCGAAAATCTCCTGCTTTCTTGGCATGGCAAGCCCGCAGGGCAGATAGCTCCCCTCGCAGATTTCTGCAATTCCCTTTTGCTGCAACAGATTCCACACACGCTCGACCGCCTGCTGCAAGGTGCTTTTTCCGTCGAAAAGATGGCACTGCATATACTTTAAAATATACCCAAGCGCCGCAAGCTGCTCGGAATCCATAAGCTGCTCCACATAGCGCACATCGATTACCTCACGGTTTACGGAAATCGAATCCCGTCCCATTGTCTTGATTTTTAGGCGCGAATCCTCCTTAAACACACGGTCCGGGCGCACTTTTCTCGCGAAATCCGGCTGCTTCGCCGCCGGAACGCGCTGCGTTGGAAGCGGAAATTCCGCAGCGGCCTGTTTCGCAAGCTCCGTAATCTCAAACGGCTCGTAGCGGTTCATCTGGATAATACAGTCCGCCTTATGGAAATAGGAGCCGGAGCTTCCGGCAACCAGAATCGTCGAAATACCGTAATCCCGGTACAATTCCTCCACACGGTCGATAAACGGCACAATCGGCTCCGCGTCACGGCTGACCACGCGCTGCATCAGCTCGTCGCGAATCATGAAATTCGTCGCGCTGGTGTCCTCGTCAATCAAAAAGGTCTTCGTGCCCGCCTCCATGGCCTCCACCATGTTGGCGGCCTGCGAGGTACTTCCGCTCGCGTCTTCAGTATAGAAGGAAACCGTGTCCTTTCCGTTCGGAAGGTCACGGATAAACATGGAAATATCTACGTCACGGATGCTCCTTCCGTCCTCGGCGCGTATTTTCATCGCCGTAGCGTCCGTAATCACATACTCCCTGCCGTCCCCCGCAATGTGATTGTACACTCCGGTCTCCAGCGCCTTTAACAGCGTGGACTTTCCGTGATAGCCGCCGCCCACAATCAGCGTGATTCCTTTTTTAATGCCCATGCCGGTCAGCTTGCCGTGATGCGGCAGCGTCAGTGTCACCGAAAGAGATTCCGGAGACAAAAAACGCACCGCATCCTTCATCGGGCGGCCCGAAACGCCGGATTCCCGCGGAAGCACCGCCCCGTCCGCCACAAAGGCACAAAGGCCCATGCCGTCGAGCTGATTGCGGATATACTGCTGGTCCTCCGCCAAATCCGCGGCGCCCTCCACTGCGTCCTTTTTGAGGGAACGGAAATAAAGCGCTCCTTTCACGCACTCCGGCAGAAAATCAAAAAAGATTTTTTCCAGCTCTCTGGAATTGACCGTCCTTCCGTTTGCCGGGAAACCGACCTCCATCCGAAGGACGATGTCGCCGTTTGCCGCGTCAATCTGGCAGGCGCTGCGCTCCAAAACCTCCTGTCCGGGGCGGCTGACCGCCATCAGGCCGCTCTTTCCCGAGCCCTTCGCCTTAAAGGAAACCCGCTCCACCTGGCGGGCAAACTGGCGCAGCAGATAATCCTGCACCGCAATTCTCCGGCATCCTTCCTTCCACAGATTTTCCGGGAACCCTGCCTGTTTTCCACGTATATGAATACTGACCTTCGAGGGCGCCGCAAAAGGGTCGCCCTGCACATGGTCAATAGAGAGCACGTAGCCCGGAAATTCATAGGCTCCCCTCGTGTCCTTGTAAGCCGGATAGCTCCGGCGGTCAATGCGCTGTAAAATATTTCTTAATTCTGTTGCTGACTGCATATGCTATTCCTCCTCCATCACAAGAGCAGAAAAATCCTTCTTTTCAAACTCCTGTATTGAAATGCTTTTTTTGTTCGGATTCGCATAGACAAAGGTCTTGTCTACGTTCTCGATATAATTTTGAATCTTGTCGTTGGTGGCGCTGATAATCGCCTGGAAGCCAAGCCCCCGGATTAACTCGATGCAGCTCGCCACTTTCTCGGCATCCATCTTCGAAAACGCCTCGTCCAAAACCACCAGGGGGGCGGTGGGACGCCGCACAACCGGGATGAAAGCGTGATGTGGTACGCCTGGGCAAAGCTTGCCAGAAGGGCGATATAGAGCGGGTTCTGGCCCTCACCGCCGGAATTTTTCTTAATCATCTTACTCAGTCCGATGACAAGCCGCTCGTCTCCCTCCACAATCTGCTCCATCTCAAAGGAAAGATACGTCCGGTAATCGGCATATTTTTCCATGTTGCGCCTCGCCTCCTCAAGCTGCGCCTGCGTGGCGTTCTCGGGCGGGATGAAGATATGGATCAAATCGCTCATCAGCGCCCCGTATTTATTCTCATGCTGCATGGAAAACAGATTCATCTGATGGTCTACGGAAGCGGCCAGTGCGGACGGGTCCACGCTCAATTCCTCGTCCATAAACATATCATAAAACGCGCCGTCCGCCCCCTTGTTTTTGGTGATGCGGAACTGATAGCGGTCCTTTCCGAAATTCAGGTTGCGGATAATGCGGTTTAATTCGTCCCTGCGGACATAAGCCTCCCGGATAGCGCTCCTGATTTTATATACAAAATCCTCCTTAAAATGCTCGACGGCGGATTTTGCCTGCTCGGCTGCCGCCTCCTTATACTTCTCCAAATCCCCGCACCGCAGCTCCTCCAAAAGCTTATCATAATCGCTGTTGTCCGTAGCGGCGGCGGAAAAATCGCGCTTCGGATGGTTCCTCAGATATTCCAGCCGCACCGCTGAGAGCTTTTCCTTCTGCTCGGCGCACTCGTTTTCCAGACGCTTCATTTCCGCCTGCGTTCCGGCGATGAGTTTTTCATATGCCGCATTCCCCCGTGCCGCCATATAAGCGTCATACGCCTCTTTATTTGCGGGAGAACCGGAAAGCTGACGCTGCATGGAAAGCAATTCCTCGTTTTTCTGCAAAACGCCATCGCTGTCCTTTTGGATGTCGTCCTCCTTTTTGCGGATCTGATATTTTAATTCGTCAATTTGCTCCTCGAGCCGTCTTAGCTTTTCATGTACCTCACCGGCCGCTTCCTTTAAGGCCTCCACCGTGCCAACCGACAGCTCCTCCAGCTTTTTCTTGAGCCTTGCTTTCTGCTTTTCCTTTTCCCGCTTTTCCTCTAAATCCGAAAACAGGTTTTGATATTCCTCTACCGTATCTTCCAAAAACTCCAGGGAAAGGATGCGCTTTGCCTCCTGCTCTTGTGCCTGGTAATGCTCTTTGCTGCCGTTTAGTTCCGCAAGACGCTCCGCAAGCTCATTTTGCCGCTGCTTCCTGCTCTTTTCCCCGATGTAGGCAAATTTCGTATAATTATCCGGGTTTAAGCGCCGCAGCTGATAGCCCTGATAAAGCATGCAGTCCGCGGTCACGCCGACGCTGCACCGGCGCAGTTCCTCCACCGAACCGCACTTCATGACATTGCCCAGCAGGAAATCAACAAAGGCTTTGACATAGGGCTCCTTTGCCGTGACCTCCTCCGCAAGCGCACCGTCCTTTACACGCTGCCGCTGCTCCGTCAGCGTTTCGGTATCGACAATGGAAACACGCCAGAATTTCTTCTGATCCAGCTTTTCATAGACCTCCATCGCCTGCCGCACATATTTCGGCTCGACAATGAGCGCCAGCTTATTCCAGGAGAGATAGCCCTCGATGGCATTGCGCCAGGTCTCGTCCTTAATTTCCAGTAAATCCGCCAGAATACGCACCGGGACATGCTTTTTGCACGCTTCGTAAAGTCCTCCGGCAAGCTCTGTTCTGGCCTGCTCCAATTCCCTCGGATACGCCTTTTTGCCGAGCTTTAACTCCATCAAATCCTTTTCCAGGATATCCGCCTCCCGGCTGACGGCGCGGATTTCGGACGCCGCGTCCTGACGGTCCCGCTCAGCCTCCTTTTTCACCTCGGCAAGGCTGCGCTTAAGCCGCTCGATTTCCTCTCCCGAAATGCTGCCGTCCTGGAATTTCTCAATGTCCCATAGCATCTGGTTTGATACAATCTCAACGTCCTCCCAGCCCGAAAGCCGCCCGCAGATTCCGCTCCATCTGCTCTCGCTGCGCTCTAAGTGCTTCAGGCTCTCCGAAAGCCCGGTAAACTGCTCGTTTAACCTTGCGTACCCCGTACCCGCAAGCTGCTGGCTGATTTCACTGTACTCGTTTTCATAGTCCTCCCTGCGCCGCAGCAGCTCCTCCAGGCCTTCCCGCTGCCGCACGACATCTTCCTTCCAGTGTTCCACACGCTGCTGCATCACGGCAATCGTCTGTTCCAGTTCCCCGATTTTAAGCCGCCCCAGACGGTAAATGCAGTCGTCCTGGCTGTTCTTTTTTTTCAGGAAAGCGCCGTACTGCTCCCGTATCTGCTCCAGATCTCCGATTTCCTGCATGGTCGCCTCGATTTTCCGGCACATCCTGCCGTAGAGCACCACGCCCTCCTGCATATCCTCGATGTGGATATCCTGCTCCATACAGATATATTCCCTGACGAAATCCTCGAGCCGGATATTCATTTTAAACGGAATCGCGCGTTTAAACAGCCGCGGAAACTTTTCCATGTCAAGTCCGCCCAGATACACGTCATAGAGATTTCGGCGGAAACGTTCGTTGTTTGACGTATAAAACTGGTCCTCCCTGGCAAAATTGTGTTGCAGATAGTCACGTATTTCGCCCGTCGTCATCGCGCGTCCTTCGGTGCGGTACTCCCCGGGAAGCAGCCCGCCCCTGTGCCAGAAAAACAACCGGCTGATTTCGTTTGTTGCCGTTTCCACATCAAAGACAACGCCGATACATTCCTTTTCTCCCGTGACGGACTGCTCAAGCTCGAGCACAATCGTCGTGGAAAAATTTTGATTGCGCTTATACTCCGCCTGATTGTTCTCTCCAATCGTAATCATACCCCGTAGATACTCGATTAAGCTTCGGTCGGAATCGTCCGCGGCCGCCTTGTTAAAAAAGCCGCGTCCGTCGGTGTTGGCGTAGAGCACAATCTGCATGGCGTCAATCACCGTCGATTTTCCGCTTCCCGAATGTCCGGTAAAAAAATTAATGCCCTCGCTTAAGCTTAAAATCTTCCTGTCAATATAATGCCAGTTGTTGAGGCAGATTCTGGTAAATATTTTATATGCCTGCTTCGCCTGCTCCATCTTCCGTCCCTCCTTCGGCGTCATTTTCCTCCTCCGCAAAGCTTTCCAGCAGCCCCGCGATATCTTCCCGCTGCAGCACCAGATTGATACAGGGATAGATGAGGATTCTCGTATTTTCGTTCTGCTCCTCCACCGCGTCCAAAAGCTCTATTAGCTGATACTTTTTCAGTGCGGCAAACGCGCGCTTCATCTCCGTCATCGAGGGAAGCCCCCGGACCAGCCGAAATTCCCCGGCTTTTGCGTTCAGCTCCCCGAGCGTCGCCACAATATTGACACTGGAGGAAACCGCCGCCATTTTTTCATCATAAATGAGCTTTAACAGCAGAATATAGATGGTCGCCAGCTTCGGAAGCTTCTCCCCGATGCCCTCCGCCCCCTGGATATAGATAGTGCCAAGCTCGCTGTCCTGGCTAAGCCGGATTCCAGCAACGGAAAAGTAGTCCGTCAAAAATTCCATATGACGCTCACAGAAATCATAAGCCGGATTCGGCATCAGGCGGCCGTACTTTTTCTCATATCTGCGTTCAGGCAGAAACGTCTGTGAGAGCAAGAGCCGGATAACCTCCTGTACGCGCTCCTTTTCCTGTCCCGTCAATTCCCCGTATTCTTCTAACATTTATTTCTCATCACTTTCTTTTTTTCTTCTTTTCATAAAAACCATCCTCGGGTAGGAATATTCCCCGTTGTGGATTTGTCCGTCACCCACAAGCACCTCATAGC
>CALWBG010000048.1 GCA_944375975.1 uncultured Roseburia sp. | reverse complement strand
CGGATGAACAGGTAAGTGCGCCCGACGACATGGGATCATACCGTTATGAGGATTTCCTTGGTATTAGCTTTAAATTGGTAAATGCATCTGATTATTATGAATATGATTCTACCTATGATGTGTGGAAGGATAAGTCTGATGATGAAGCATATATGCGGGATTTAATTAACAGAGGTGAAGACATTTCTATTGTTGGAGTCGTGCAGCCTACAGAAGATGCCTCGGCTGCGATGCTTAACACAGGTATTGCGTATCCGGCTGGTTTGACAGAACATATAGTGGAGCAAGCTGCGGCAAGCCAGATCGTTAAAGAACAGATACAAAATCCGAACATTAACGTGTTGACGGGCAATTTTTTTGGGGAGGATAACAGCCAGAGCAGTTTTGATATGAATTCCTTATTCACGATTGACGAAGATGCTTTGCAGAATGCGTTTTCATTTGATGACAGCGCACTGGATATCGACATGTCGGATTATCTGAATATGGGTAACAGTTCCATGGATTTATCGAATATGCTTGATTTGGACAGTATTATTTTGGATTTACCGGAGCTGCCGCAATTGAATATGGGAGAGCTCATGGGGCAGTTAAACCTTTCCATCTCATCCGAAGGGATTGAGCAGCTTGCAGCTAATCTCGTGTCGGGATATAGCGCTTATGCGGCAGAGCATCCGGAGGCAGACTATTCCAAACTGAATGAATACTTTATGGACTATTTGCAGTTGCCGGAAACACAGCAGAGCCTGAAAGACGAGATTGGAAAAATCATTCAGTCTAATGTGAATGTGACAATTTCTCCCGAACAATTACAGACACTGGTACAAGACCTGATGTACGGATTTCAAGAGTATGTCGCTTCCAATGGGATGACTGACCCAAACCAATTCACGGAGTACCTGACAATGTATTTACAAACGCCGGAAGCACAGCAAAAGATTGCAGAAAGTGCCGCAAACATTTTACAGGTAAGCGGCGATATTGCAATTTCTCAGGAGCAGATGCAAGCTTTGGTCAGCAATCTCGTAACCGGTTATCAGGAATACGCCGCCTCAAATCAGCTTCCTGATCCCGGTAAAATGGGCGAGCATTTTGCAGCTTATTTACAGACACAACAGGCCCGGGAACAGATGGCTGCTGGAATGGACTCTTTTCTGGATATGAATGCGTTGCAGGAACAGCTATCCGGCGCACTGGGCAGCTATATGCAGACGGTGATCTCATCTTATACCGGAGCGATGACAGAAGCAATGCAAAATCAAATTACCTCAGTTATGCAGCAGATAATGAGTCAAATGTCAACCACAATGCAAAATGCCATGCAGCAGGCGATGACTCAATTGGGAAGCAATCTGGAGAACGCACTTCATATTGACGCAGATGCCTTTGCGGATGCTATCCAGATGAATATGAGTGAAGACGAGATAACCGAGCTGCTTCGTTCTCTCATGTCCGGAGAGGACGCATCCTATGGCAATAATTTAAAGAACTTCGGGTATGCCGACTTGGACAATCCGGGTCAAATCTCTATTTATCCCTATGACTTTGAGGGCAAGGCGGCAATCACTGATATTCTCGACAATTATAACAGCCGTATGGAAGCGGAGGGTGATGAAAGTAAGGTGATCAGCTATACAGATATGGTAGGCACCCTAATGTCTGCCGTAACGGAAATCGTGGATACGATCAGTTATGTACTGGTGGCGTTTGTGGCAATTTCCCTTGTCGTATCCTCCATTATGATAGGTGTCATTACCTACATCAGTGTGCTGGAGCGAAAAAAGGAAATCGGCATCCTTCGTGCTATTGGCGCCTCTAAACACAATATTTCCCAGGTGTTCAACGCGGAAACGTTTATCATTGGCCTTTGCTCCGGTGTTATCGGTATTGGACTGACATTGTTGCTGCTGATTCCCGGAAATGCTCTGATCCATTCGCTTGCCGGAACGACGGATATCAACGCTTCGCTCCCTGCTGTATCTGGCATCAGTCTGATTGCGCTTAGTGTAGCTTTAACATTGCTCGGCGGTCTGATCCCCTCCAGAAAAGCGGCCAAGAGCGACCCGGTTACGGCACTGCGCGCAGAATAAAAAGTGCTGTTGAAATAAAAAAGCCGCCGTCCGAAATCAGTCGGCCTTTTTTGCGGGGGAGCCGTCCCGGTGCCGTTTGCGGAACTGGTGTGGTGAGACCCCGTTTTTTTCCTTAAAGGCGCGGATGAGATGGCTGCAATCGGAATACCCTGTTTCCTGGCTGATGTAGTTTAAGTCGAAATTGGTAAACAGCAGCATATCCTCCACCTTGCAGAGCCGGATAAATTCGATATATTTTTTGCAGGACAGACCGTAAATCTGACGGAAATTTTTGGCAAAGCAGGAATAGCTCATGTGGCAGAGCGCGGCAATGTCCTCGATGCGTATATGCTCGCAGGCATGGCGGTCGATATATTCCGTGATGGTGTAGATTGTGTTTTCCTGCGAGAGCGGCGTGAAAAAGCGGTCGGTATCAAAGCCGTTTTGCCGCCAGATGCGCAGAAGCCAGGTCAAAAGCTCCCTGATTTTCGATTGCAGCATTATCTGATAGCCGTACTGCATTTCTTCCATTTCGCGGACGCAGTTGCGGAGCAGCGGAAGCACGGGAATATCTTTGAGTGTTTCCTGCGAAAAACAGATGTCGGCATGTTTGCTGTGCACTGCGTTTTTAAACAGTGCGCTGTAATTCCAGCTTCCGCCAAAGCCCGTGCCCGAGGAATCAAGCTGTCCCAAATCAAATTTTACCACATAATATTGCAGTGGAATATCGGAGGCCATGTAGACGGCATGTACCACGGAGGGAAGAAAAAGAATCAGGTCTCCCTCTCCTGCGATATAGCTTTCTTCATTTTGGCAGACCAGGGCGGTTCCCTGGGTTACATACAGGATTTCCATGAAATAGTGCCAGTGTGGGCGTACCGGAACCCATTCTTTTGAGGCGTCCCAGTAAAAGCATTCATAGGGGCGGTTCAGTTTATCGGTGTATTCAAATAATGCTCTCAAATCCTTCTCCATTCTTTTTCCGATAGATTTTTACAATTTTGAACTCGAAAAATTATAGCAGAAATCATTCCGGAATGCTATAGTCGCGGTAGAAAAAAGAAATTTCCGTTTATAGGAATAAAGGAGGAAGGGCTGCGATGAAATACATCTGTGGAATGACGTTTGCGCCGTTTGCGTGCGCCGGGGAGCTTGGCAAAAAGCAGTCGAAGGAAAGCCTTCGTCTGATGAAGGAGAGAACAGGGGCCAATTTTGTCATCTTCGCGCCGGGCGGTCTTCAGGAGACGCCGCAATCGGAGAAAATCTGCTATGATTCCAAGGCGACGATGGAGGATGCGGAGCTGATTGAAATGATAGCGTACGCCAAGGAACTCGGACTTCGTGTGGCGTTAAAACCGACGGTCAACTGCAAAAACGGGACCTGGCGCGCCCACATCAATTTTTTTGACGAGGACGTACCCTGTGAGCCGAAATGGGGAAACTGGTTTTCAGCCTATACGGATTTCCAGCTTCATTACGCGGCGATTGCCGAAGCACACGGCTGTGAAATGTTTATTGCCGGCTGCGAGATGGTGATGAGTGAGCGCAGGGAGGCGGAATGGAGGAAGCTGATTGCGGATATCCGCCGGGTTTACCATGGCCTTGTTTCCTACAATACCGATAAATATCAGGAGCACCATGTGAAATGGTGGGACTGTGTGGATGTGATTTCCTCCAGCGGCTATTATCCCATCGGAGACTGGGAAAACCAGCTTGACCGGATCGAACGGGTGGTACGAAAGTTCGGGAAGCCGTTCTTTTTTGCCGAGGCGGGATGTATGTCCGTGGAGGGCTCCGCCCGTGTTCCGAATGACTGGTGCGTGACGGGGGAACCGGACGAGGAAGGGCAGGCAGACTGGTACCGTGATATGCTCGCCGCATGCGAAAAGCGTGACTGGGTAGGTGGTATGGCCTTCTGGTCCTGGGGTGCGAAGCTCTACCCGGAAAAGAGTGCCCCGGTGCGTATGGATTACGAAATTTACGCAAAACCGGCGGAGAAAGCAGTGAGAGAGTACTTTTTGAAACACACCGCACAATAAGTTAAAATTAGTTTACAAAGAGCTAAAAAAAGATTATAATTTTTTGTATCAGGATTGATTTCCGAAAAAGCAGAAAAGGAGAAAAATGATGAGCGATTACATGGAGGTCTACAGGCAGTGGTGCACGGATTCCTATTTTGATGCGGATACAAAGGCGGAATTAGAGGCGATTAAGGATAACAGGGCGGAGATAGAGGACCGTTTTTACCGGCAGCTTGAGTTTGGTACCGGAGGGCTGCGCGGGGTCATCGGAGCCGGAACTAATCGCATGAATATTTATACGGTGCGCCAGGCAACCCAGGGGCTTGCCAACTATATTATTTCCCAGGGCGGACAGGAAAAAGGAGTTGCGATTGCCCATGATTCCCGGAACATGTCGGAGGAATTTACGCAGGAGGCGGCGCTCTGCTTAAACGCGAACGGTATCAAAACCTATGTGTTTGACAGCCTCCGCCCGACGCCGGAGCTTTCCTTTGCGGTGCGCGAGCTTGGCTGTATTTCCGGTATTGTGATTACCGCAAGCCACAATCCGAGAGAATATAACGGCTATAAGGTATATTGGGAGGACGGCGCGCAGATTACGCCGCCGCATGATAAAAATATCCTTGCCGAGGTGGCGAAGGTGACATCGTTTGACCAGGTGCGGACCATGGCAAAGGAGGACGCCGTAAAGGAAGGGCTTTACTGCGTGATCGGAGCCGAGCTGGATGACCGCTATATGGAGGAATTGAAAAAGCAGTCCATTCATCCCGAAATTATCAAAGAGATGGCAAAGGACATCAAAATCGTATATACACCGCTTCACGGAACAGGAAATGTGCCGGTGCGCCGTGTGTTAAAGGAGCTTGGATTTGAACATGTCTATGTTGTGAAGGAGCAGGAACTGCCGGACGGCAATTTTCCGACCGTGGCATATCCGAATCCGGAATCCCCGAAAGCATTTGAACTTGCATTAAATCTTGCAAAAGAAGTTGACGCTGACATAGTTCTTGCAACTGACCCGGACGCGGACCGTCTCGGCGTTTACTGTAAGGACACGAAAACCGGGGAATATGTGAGCTTTACCGGAAATATGTCCGGGATGCTGATTGCGGAATATATCCTTCGGGAGAGAACCGAAATGGGCACAATGCCGGAAAATCCGGCACTGGTGGAGACGATTGTCACAACCGATATGGCAAAGGCAATCGCAGAAGCGTATGGCGTTACGCTGATTGAGGTGCTCACCGGCTTTAAGTACATCGGGGAACAGATTAAGTTCTTTGAGCAGCAGCACACGTACAGCTATGTGTTCGGGTTGGAGGAAAGCTATGGCTGCCTGGCCGGAACCTATGCGAGGGACAAGGACGCCTGCGTCGCGGTGATGATGCTCTGCGAGGTGGCTTCCTGGTGTAAAAAGCACGGCATGACGCTCTGGGATGAGATGCTTGCGATGTATGAAAAATACGGCTATTATATAGAAGGACTTGAGACGAAGACCTTAAAGGGCATCGACGGAGCTGCGCAGATTCAGGAGCTGATGAGCAATTCAAGAAACAACCCGCCAAAGAGTCTGGGCGGCTTTGAGGTACTCGCAGTGCGTGACTATAAAGAAGATACCAGAAAGGACATGAAGACGGGAGAGGTTACAAAAACGGGACTTCCGCAGTCAAACGTTTTGTATTATGAGCTTTCCGACAACGCGTGGTGCTGCGTGCGTCCTTCCGGTACGGAACCTAAGATTAAATATTATTTCGGTGTAAAGGGAGCTTCTCTGCAGGATGCAAAGGAGAAGCTTGCCGTTTTAAAGGATGACCTGTTGAAATAGGGAGGAACACAGATGGGGGCAATTACTTTTTATGAGAAAGAGCGTATATTTCAGCTCGACACACCAAAATCCACATATGTCATCGGTATTGTGGATGAAGAAAACTTCGTAGGACATGTATATTACGGGAAAAAAATAAAGGACGGACGCGTGGGCTATCTGCTGCGCACCGCGGAGGCGCCCTTTGTTCCGTCGAAAAATAACGGGGAGCGTGTCTCGTTTCTGGATTCTTTCCCGATGGAATATCCGGGGAACGGGCTTGGGGATTACCGCAGGAGCAGTATTGCGGTGCGCACGCAGGGCGGACACGCGGCGGTGGCCCTCTCTTATGTTTCCCATAAGATTTATCCGGGAAAACCGGCGCTTCCCGGATTGCCCGCTACCTTCGGAGACGCGGAAAGCTGCGAGACGCTTGAACTGCTCTGCGAGGATGGCGTGCTTGGCCTTAAGGTGACGCTGCTTTATACGGCATTTACGGATGTGGATGTAATTACAAGGAGCGTGCGTATCGAAAATCAGGGAGAGGCGCTTTATCTGACAAAAGCCCTGTCGTTTTCGATGGATATGGATAACCGTGACTTTTCGCTTTTGACACTTCATGGTTCCTGGGGCAGAGAGCGCATGATGGAGCGCCGCAGGGTCGGGCACGGCTTTATGGGCGTGGAGTCGGTGCGCGGGGAATCCTCCCATCAGGATCATCCTTTTATGGCACTGGAAGCGGAGGGGGCAGGACAGTCCTCCGGCGAAGTGTACGGTATTCATTTTGTATATTCCGGCAATTTTATCGGACAGGCGGAATTAAACCAGTTTGACAAGGTGAGGGTTTCCATGGGAATCCATCCTGAGAATTTCTGCTGGAAGCTGGAACGCGGAGAGAGCTTCCAGACGCCGGAGGTCGTTTTGACCTACAGCGATACGGGCTATGAAGGAATGACGCACAATCTGCACGATTTGTACCGTTCGCATCTGATCCGCAGTCCTTATAAGGACAAAAAACGGCCGATTCTCATTAATAACTGGGAGGCCACCTACTTCGATTTTGATACCGAAAAGCTGCTTGCCATCGCGAGGCAGGCATCGAAGCTTGGAATCGAAATGCTTGTGATGGATGACGGCTGGTTCGGGCACCGGAACGACGATACCTCCAGTCTGGGGGATTGGTATGTCAATGAAGAAAAGTTAAAGGGCGGACTGAAATATCTGGTGGACGAGGTAAATAAGCTGGGCATGAAGTTCGGTATCTGGTTTGAACCCGAGATGATTTCCCCTGATTCCAAGCTCTACCGCGAGCATCCCGACTGGGCGCTCGCGGTGCCTGGACGGACGGGGTCTCTCTGCCGGAATCAGTATGTGCTGGATTTGACGAGGCGTGAGGTACTGGAACACACCTATGAGAGTGTGGCAAAGATTCTGCGCAGCGCGAATATCGAATATGTCAAGTGGGATATGAACCGTCAGCTCACCGATATCGGAAGCCTGGGGCTTCCGGCGGACCGTCAGGGAGAAATCTATCACCGTTATGTGCTGGCGGTTTATGAGCTCCAGGAGCGTCTGGTGACGGAATTTCCACAGCTTCTGCTGGAAAATTGTTCCGGGGGAGGCGCGCGGTTCGATCCGGGTATGCTTTATTACAGCCCGCAGATTTGGTGCTCTGACGACACGGATGCCATCGAGCGTCTCAAAATCCAGGAGGGGACAGCGCTTATTTACCCGCTCTCTACAATGGGGGCTCATATCTCCGACTGCCCGAACCATACGGTCGGCCGGGTAACGCTCTTTGAGACGAGAGGGCATGTGGCGCTTGCGGGAACCTTCGGTTATGAGCTTGACATTACCAAAATACCGGAGGAGGATGTAAAGCAAATCCCCGCACAGGTGGAAATGTACCATAAATATAACGATTTGGTGCGGGGCGGTGATTATTACCGGCTTGCTTCCTACGCCGGGAATCATATGTATGACTGTTGGGAGCTTGTATCCAAAGACAAAACGGAGGCGCTTGTCACCTTTGTTCAGGTGCTTGGACGGCCCAATTACAAAAGCAGAAGAATTCTGTTAAAGGGCTTGGATGCCGATAAATATTATCGGATTGAGGGGCTGGATGGCGTGTATGCAGGAGATACACTTATGTATGCGGGAATTTTGGTGGAGAATCCCTGGGGAGACTTTCAGTCGAGGCTGTATCATTTAACAGAGGTTTTAAATTAGTAATATAGAAACAAGAGGGAAAATGTTATGGCGAAAGCAGTAAAGCTTGCGGACATTGCAGTGCGGCTTGGCGTCAGCACCGTGACGGTGTCAAAAGCGCTTTCCGGGCAGAAGGGCGTCAGCGAGGCAATGCGGGAGAAGATAAAACAGCTTGCGGATGAGCTGGGATATAAACAGCCGTCGGCAGCCAGAAAAGAAAAGGCGGACAAAAGCTATAATATCGGGGTGCTGGTGTCGGAAAAGTATCTGGGCGAATACGCTTCGTTTTATTGGAAGCTGTATCAGAGCGTTGCGACGAAGGCAGTGCAGAAGGAATGTTTTACCTTGCTCGAGGTTGTGTCGCAGGAGGATGAGGATGCGGCGCGTCCGCCGAAAATTGTTTTGGAGCAGAAAGCTGACGGACTGATTGTTATTGGAAAGCTGAGGACGGAATATCTCGGGGAGCTGCGAGAGAACTCCGGGATACCCATTGTGTATCTGGATTTTTACGATGAGCATCAGATGAGCGACGCGGTGATTTCCAACAGCTATTACGGTACCTATATGCTGACAAATTATCTGTTTGAAAAGGGACACAGAAAAATTGCATACGTGGGAACCTTGCTTTTTACTGCAAGTATTACAGATCGCTATTTCGGTTATGCAAAATCCATGCTTGAGCACGGACAGCAGATTGCCGGGGAGTGGGTCATTCCGGACCGCGATATGCGCTACGGGGTGGTACGGGTGGATATTGACCCGAAAGACATGGACGACGCGCCCACAGCGTTTGTGTGCAATTCGGACCTGACGGCAAGTGTATTGATTGGAAGGCTCGAAGAATTGGGCTACCGGGTACCGGAGGATTTCTCCGTGGTCGGTTTCGACAATTATCTCTATCCGGGACTCTGCGACGTGGAAATCACGACTTATGAGGTGGACATCAATGAGATGGCGGGCATGGCAATCCGGGTGCTGCTAAAGAAAATGGGAGGCGAGCGCTATAAACAGGGAATTTCCATCATAGAGGGACGGATGGTCGAAAAGGACAGTGTCAGCGCGTGCAGAGACGGTAAACTTATCGGGGGTCAGGAAGAATAAAAATAGAACAGGGCAACGGCGGCGGAATCGTATACCTCCGGTACGATTCCGCCGCCGTTTGGTTTTGGCTATTTTTTGTGTGTCTGCTGCCTGCGGTACGCGCCCGGCGTCAGGCCGTTGGCCCGTTTGAACAGAGATATAAAATGGTTGGTGGTGTCAAAGCCTACGGATGAAGCGATTTCATGCACCGGAATGTCCGTTGTAAGCAGAAGCTCCCTGGCGGCGTTTAAGCGCCGCTCGTTTAAATATTGCAGGGGCGAAACGCCGAAGGCAGCGGAAAAATCCCGGCAAAGGCGGTATTTGCTGATATTGAGCGTCTGCTCAAAGCCGGCGAGCGAATAGTGCGCTGCAAAGGAAGTGTCGAAGCATTTTTTCATGTAGAGAAGATGGGGCGCAAGTCCGTCTGCTTCTTCCTGCCCGCCGCGGCAGTCAAGTGCGAGCTCGGAAAGGATATTTGTAAAACATTTTACGTCGAGTATCTCGTTGCGTCTGAGCGGATTCCGGTTGTTCTTTTCGAGCATTTGCAGATGGCGGGAAATTTCGGAATGTCCCGAAAGGTTAAACGGCATCGCTTTGCTGTCAAGCAGTGGGGAAAAAGCCGAAACGGCCGAGCCGGTGAGAAAGTAAAGCTCAAAATTCCAGAAATCCCCGCCGATGGATAAGGAGAAAGGCTGCCGGCAGTCAAAGAAAAGCAATGTAAGTTCGTTTAAGGAAAATTTTCCCTCCCTACAGTTAAGAACGCCTCTGCCTTTTTTTGTGTATAGCAGAATATGGCATCCAAGTGACCGGAGCTGCCAGGAAAAGGGCGGAAAGACATAATGGCTGCCGTAGGCCAGGACCGTTACCAGTCCGCCGATTCCGCTTTCCGGCACTGTTTCGTAGACGGTCCCGAGCAGAGAGGAAAGCCCGGCCTCGGATGTAAGGGACGGCGGGCTTATTAGCGCTGTTTTTAGCTCGGCAGTCAGATTCATGGTTATCCTCCGTTCTGAAAAAATATTAAAGATATTATAGGACTTGTAGTTGTCAAATACAAGTCAATGATTCATATATTCTCTTAAAATTGCAATATTAATCTATAAATTAAGTTATTTATAAAACTAAAAATAATTAAATATAAGTTAAAAATGAAAAAGGTGATGGTAATTTTATACAAAAATGAAAAACAAAATTTGGTTATAATGCGAAAATGCACAATATAAACAAAAATCATATATAAAAAACAAAAATAGATGATGACTAAAAAACGAAATAATATATAATTAAATTAAGCTACAAAACAAGAGTAACAAAAAAAGAAGGAGGAAATATTATTATGAAATTGAAAAAAGTTTTAGCGGTTACACTGATTGCTGCAATGACAGCCGGTATGGCGGCCTGCGGAAACACGACAAACAGCAGTCAGACGGGTACCACGACAAACAATGCGGCAGATGATGCGGTTGCGGCAACCGAGAGCGGTGACGCGGCGGCTGGTGCGAGCGGCAGCTTATCTTATGCGGATATTACACTGGGCGAAGATTATACGGATTTGACGACCACAATTACGTTATTTAACCACAGGACAGACCTTCAGTCCGCGGACTACAACGGAACAACCTGGGATGAGTATCTGGCGGCTTTCAATGAGATGTATCCGAACATTACGGTGGAAATTACAACCGACACCAACTATGCGGACGACGCTCTGATGCATTTGCAGTCCGGTGATTATGAGACCATCATGATGATTCCGGCGGTTGATAAGGCGGATTTGAGCAACTACTTCCTCTCTTACGGCGATTTGGAGACCATGCAGGGAGAAATCAACTATGCTACCACCTGGGAGTACGGCGGGCAGGTTTACGGCGTTCCCTCCACGGCAACCACACAGGGAATCGTATACAATAAGAAAGTATTTGAGGAGGCAGGCGTTACGGAGCTTCCGACGACTCCGGATGAGTTTATCGCAGCCCTTCAGGCAATCAAGGACAATACCGACGCGATTCCGCTTTACACGAACTATGCGGCAGGCTGGACGATGGGCGCATGGGATGCTTACATCGGAAGCAACGCAACCGGCGACAATACATACATGAACCAGAAATTAGTACATACGGCAAATCCGTTCCAGGATTACGGCGATGACACACACGCTTATGCGGTTTATAAGGTTCTTTACGATGCGGTTGCAAACGGATTGACCGAGGAAGACTATTCCACGACTGACTGGGAAGGCTGCAAGGGTATGATCAACAACGGCGAAATCGGCTGTATGGTACTCGGCTCCTGGGCTTATCCGCAGATGGAGGCAGCGGGCGAGAATGCGGCAGACATCGGATATATGCCGTTCCCGATTACCATCGACGGCGTACAGTATGCGTCAGCAGGTGCTGATTACTCCTACGGCATCAACGTAAACGCTTCTGACGACGAGAAAGCCGCGGCTATGGTATTTGTAAAATGGATGACCGAGGAATCCGGATTCTCCTACAACGAGGACGGACTTCCGGTTGACGCTGACAGCACCGAGACGAAGCTTTCCTTCGAGGGCGTTACCTTCCTTGAGGATGAACCGGCTGTAGCGGGCGAGGAGGATTTGTTAAATCAGATGAACTCTGAGTCCGAGCTGAATATCAATGCGGGCGGCGATGCTAAGATTCAGGCTATCATCGAGCATGCGTTCAACGGCACGATGACCTACGACGAGATTATGGATGAGTGGAATCAGAGTTGGTCTGATGCACAGGAAGCATTGGGAGTAGAAGTAACACAGTGATAAAGGAGCGGGGACGCTGTTTTGGGCGTCCCCGCAGGAGAAAAGGCCGGGCTTTGGGCGTTCAAACTGACAGCCCGTGGTCCGGCATAATCCATAAGAGCAGGTTTGATTTTCATATGGAGGAAGTGTGGGCATGGCAGCAACGGTTGCAAAAGTAAAAAAAGAGAAAAAACCCTTCCATTTTATGCAATGGGCGAAAAGCAGAAAAGGACAGCAGGTAATCATCTGTGTGGCTTTTATGGTAATACCGCTGTTACTTCTGTTTACCTTTACCTATCTGCCCTTTGGGGAAATGGTAAAATTTAGTTTTTATGATATGAAATATTCCACGCCGGCGGATAAACGGGAGTTTGTCGGCTGGGAAAATTATCTCGACGTATTCCGCAGGGACGACTGCTTTGGTGCGTTAAAGCTGAGTCTCTATTATGTGGTGGGCGCGCTGATACAGCTCGCGCTTGCGTTGTATCTGGCGACGATTTTAAGCTTTAAGGTAAAGGGAGGAAACTTCTTTAAGGGCTTAATGTTTTTCCCGTACTTAATCAGCGGTATTGCAATCGGATTTATCTTTAAATTTTTCTATACCAGAGGCTTCGTATTAGATACAGTATTGCAGTGGCTTGGCTTTGAACTCGAAAATCTCCCATACTGGTTGCGGGACCAGTCGATTAATAACTGGTCTCTGGTAGCCACCTCCGTCTGGCGTTATTTCGGTCAGAATATGGTTCTCTTTATCGGCGCCATCATGTCGGTGGATGCGGAATTGTACGAGGCGGCGGAACTGGATGGTGCAAATAAATTTCAGCAGTTTCGGTACATTATCCTGCCGAGCATTAAGACAATCGTGACCTTGAACGTCATTCTTTCCATCACGGGCTCCCTGAGCGCATTTGAGCAGCCGTATGTAATTACGGATGGAGCAAACGGAACGGGAACCTATTTCGTAATTATGAACGAGCTCGCGCATACAAGCCAGAAGGTCGGCCTTGCGTCGGCGATGGCGGTCGTACTGCTTCTGATTATTTTCGCATGTACGATTTTACAGAAACTGTTCTTTAAGTATATTTTCCGCGATGCCGCAAGCGAGGATGAATCCTACAAGGCAAAGCGGGCAAGGCTGAAAGCGGAGAAGGCAGCCCTGCGCGCCGAGAAGGCAAAGAAAGGGGTGGCGTAAGCGATGAGAACACATGTAGCGGTACAAAAAAGAAGAAAACACTATACCGTGGGCGGCATTATCTGGCTGTTCGTGGAGTACGCGTCGCTGATTTTCTTCGGCTTTTGCGCGGTGCTCCCGGTAGTATCCTGCGTCATTACGGCATTTAAGACACAGGAGGAGTATCAGAGCACGAATGTTATGACCCTGCCGGAGAGCTGGCTGAATTTTGAGAATTTTATCAAGGCATTTGAGACGGCGGATATGGGGCGTGCATTTTTAAACTCCTTAATCGTCATGGTATCCGTACTGTTGATTTCCATTATCATCGGTACGCAGCTTGCCTATGTTTTGAACCGTTTTCAGTTTCCCGGAAACGGACTGATCCGTAATCTGTTCCTGTTTGCGTCCCTGCTTCCGGCGGTTGCGATGCAGGTAACGGTTTATAACATTATGACGGCGCTTGGATTTGTCAACCATCTTTACGGCTATATCATCATGATGTGCGGAACCGACGTTATTTCCATTTACATATTCATTCAGTTTATGGAGAACATACCGGTTTCTCTCGACGAATCCGCGATTATCGACGGCGCTTCCTACTGGACGATTTACTGGAAAATCATGCTTCCACTGTTAAAACCGGCGATTGTGACTTCCTGTATTTTAAAGGGCGTGGGTGTGTACAACGAATACTACTGTGCAAACCTGTATCTCCAGAAACCGCAGCTGCACACGATTGCAACCTCACTGTACACCTTCGTCGGCCCGATGGGAAGCCAGTATAATCTGATTTGCGCGGGTGTTATCATCTCCCTGCTTCCGGCGCTGATTGTATTTATTCTGTGTCAGAAACAGATTTACAGCGGCATCGCGGCCGGAGCGGTCAAGGGTTAAATAAATAACGGAAAAAGAGGATTACGGCAATGAATAGTCTTTTACAACTTGCAGAGGAAACAAAAAAGGAGTTGCTGTACCATATTATTCCCTTCTGGATGAGCCTTCGGGATGAGCGGTACGGGGGATATTACGGATGGCTTTCCTATGACTTGGAGCTTGATAAGCAGGCGGAAAAGGGCTGTATCTTAAACAGCCGCATCACCTGGTTTTTTGCCAATGCCTATACGCTTTACAAGGCCGGCGGCATCACCGGGGAGGAATGTCAGGCGGCGGGCTATGACCCCGAGCGCCTGCTGGAGGAGGCAAAGCACGGGTATGCGTTTCTGACGGAGCATTGCATCGACAGGGAAAACGGCGGGATTTACTGGTCCTTAAAATATGACGGAACGCCGCTTGATACGACAAAGCATACCTACAATCAGGCGTTTTGTATTTACGCGTTGTCCTCCTACTATGAGGCGTCGGGAGATAAAGAGGCGCTTGCGCTTGCACTGGAACTGTTTGACATAATCGAAAAACGCTGTACGGATGCGGTCGGTTATCTTGAGGCATTTACAAGAGACTTTCGCCCCGAATCCAACGAAAAACTTTCGGAGAACGGAGTGCTTGCCGATAAGACCATGAACACGCTGCTTCATGTATTTGAAGCGTACACGGAGCTGTACCGGGTGTCCGGGGAGCCGAAGGTCAGAGAGCGCCTTGTCTGGATGCTTGGGATTTTTGCGGAAAAGGTGTACAATCCGGCGAAGCACCGGCAGGAGGTGTTCTTTGACGCGCAGTACCGCACGATTCTCGATTTACATTCCTACGGACATGACATTGAGACGGCGTGGCTGATGGATAAAGGCCTTGACGTTTTGGATGATACGGCATGGCGAGGGCGGATGTCGTCAATCAC
>CALWBG010000047.1 GCA_944375975.1 uncultured Roseburia sp. | reverse complement strand
TATTTCGGACGAGGAGCTTTTGGGAGAGCAGGCGAGGAACGTGACGTTTGTGCTGCTTGGCTGCTATGTGGTAATTTTGCTGATTTACTACTACGCCGAGGAGTGTGTGCGGGAGACGGAAGACGGCCAAATAAGCTTTCGGTTCGGCAGGCAGAACGTGAAAAACCTGATGCTTGGGGTTGGTTGTGTCACCATGCTTGCGGAGCTTTTTTTGAATTATAATGTCACGGGCTTTGGGACGACCAGCAGGACAGCGTATGTCGAAGATTTGCAGGACTATCAGAATGTGCTCGCGGACGGGGAGCAGCAGGCAGACGTCGAGGGGCTTTTGTTTTACAGGACGGAGGAGCTGGAGCGGAAGACGAAAAATGACGCGGCGCTGTCGGGCTACCGCTCGGCGACACAGTTTTCTTCCCTTATGAATCTGGAGGTCAGCCATTTCTATCAGGCGGTAGGCATGGAGGGCGGCAAAAATTTTTACTGCGTCAACGGCGCTACGCCGCTGTTTTCGGCCATGCTTTCCATTAAGTATGTGATTGCGGACAACGGGCTGGAGGCGAATCCCATCCGCACGCTCGTTTCCAACAGCGGGGAAACCTGGCTGTATGAGAATAAATATGTGCTGCCGCTCGGCTTTATGATGGACGAGGCGGCGGTGGAGGCATGGGATTATCAAAATCTCGGAGATATAGAGGCGCAGAATCAGCTTGCATTTTTACTTGGCGCTGCGGAGCCTATGCTGACGGAAATCCCCTCCGAATCCGCTGTGGGAGAATCCACAATCCCGGTGGATGAGGATGCCTATATTTTTGCGACTTATGAAAAAACATCGGTGGATAACCTTACCGAGGAAATCAGTGACGGCAGGACAAAATCCTTTACGAAGGTTTCACACGGCTATACGCTGGATTTGGGCTACTGTACTGCGGGGACGGAGATTAAGCTGAAAAACGCGAAAGAGACAAGAGTCGATATTACGGCGTATCGCCTGAACCTCGACGCGGTGGACGCGGCGTTTCAGACGCTCAATGCCCAAACGATGGATATGACCTCGTTTTCCGACACCGAAATCACCGGCACGATTGAGGCAGAGCAGGCGGGAAGGCTGATTTTTTCCATTGCAAAGGAGGACGGCTGGACGCTGTATGTAGACGGAGAGGAAGTGGAGCCGGAAGCCTTCGGCGGAGCATTCATCAGTACATACCTTAAAGAGGGACGTCATGAAATCGAGCTGCGCTACCAGACCCCCGGATTTTTTGCGGGACTGGCGGTTTCCTGCGGCTGTGTGGGAATCTTCGTGCTTGTAATTTGCATCAAACGGAAACGATGTCCCGTTTAACGGACACCTAAACTGTTACACTCCTTATATCAGAAAACGGTAAAGGAGTGTATTTTTATGAAAGGATATGTAGTGGAAGCAGGTTATATGGGCTATGTGAACGGGAGCTATATGCTATTTGCGGACGAGGCGGATTATCGGGAATATTTTCAAGAGTCCCATTGAAATTGAAGTCGGCATGTGCGATACTATAATTTGGAGGAGTTTGAGAAAGGTAGTGATTTTTATGACAGGCAAAGAGATTGACATTTACAGGGAAAATGCCGATGAAATCAAAATCCGCCCGTATGAGCACCATGCAAAGTACTACGAGACGGACCAGATGGGCATCATCCATCATTCGAACTACATTAAATGGATGGAGGAGGCCCGGATGGATATGATGGAGCAAATCGGCCTGAGTTATAAGCAGATGGAGGCAATGGAGATTATCAGTCCCGTGCTCTCAGTGTCCTGCGAATATCACAGCATGGTGCATTTTGATGATGTGGTTGTGATAGAGACAAAGATTATCAAATATAACGGTATCAAGATGGAAGTGGAATATCGCATGACGGATAAGGAGACGGGTGAACTGCGGACGACCGCAAAAAGCTCCCACTGCTTTTTGAACCGTTCGGGCAGGCCGATCTCACTCAAACGCTCGTATCCGGAGCTGGATACGAAGTTCTTCGAGTTCGCGGACGCGTAAGGCCGTGTGCGGCTTTCAAATATGAAATGGGAAAAAAGAGACAGGAAAAAGAGGAAAAGCGACATGATACAGGAACGGTTGGAGGCATTGCGCCGCCAGATGCAGAAAAGAAAGATTGACATTTATGTGGTACCCACGGCGGATTTTCACGAATCGGAATATGTCGGGGAACATTTTAAGGCAAGAAGGTTTATCACAGGCTTTACCGGGTCTGCGGGAACCGCGGTGATTACGCTCACGGAGGCCGGGCTTTGGACGGACGGGCGTTATTTTGTACAGGCGGAAAAACAGCTTGCGGGAAGCACCGTGACGCTCTACCGTATGGGAGAGGAAGGCGTGCCGAAGGTGGATGAATTTATCGCGGAAAAGCTGCCGGAGGGTGGCTGTCTCGGCTTTGACGGGCGCGTGGTAAACGGCGCCTGGGGCGGCAGGCTGAGCCGCATCGCATCCGAAAAACATGCCACCCTTCATGTGGACGAGGATTTGATTGATTTGATTTGGGAGGGCCGTCCGGCGCTTTCGAAAGAACCGCTGTTTTTACTGGAGGAAATCTATTCCGGCAAATCGACGGCGGATAAAATTGCCGACGTGAGGAAAGCTATGAAAAAGGAGGGAGCGAATGTGCATATTCTGACCTCTCTGTATGATATTGCGTGGCTTTTAAATATCCGCGGCGGCGATATCGATTATGTTCCGGTTGTGTTGTCCTACCTGGTATTAACGGAGCGGGAGTGCGTCTGGTTTTTGCAGGAGGAAGTCGTGGACGGAAAAATCCGCACGTACCTTGATGAAAACGATATTACGACAAAGCCCTACCAGGGGATCTATGAATATGTGTCAGGGCTTCCGGCGGACGCGGCGGTGCTGCTGGATAAGAACACGGTCAATTACCGCATTGTGAGCAGTTTGAAACCGGAAACAAAGATAATCGACAGGCCGAATCCGACCGAGCGGATGAAGGCGGTCAAGAATAAGACGGAGGTGGACAACACCAGAAAAGCGCACGTTAAGGACGGCGTCGCGTTTACAAAGTTTATGTATTGGCTGAAAACGAATATCGGGAAAATTCCGATGACTGAGATTTCGGCTTCCGATTATCTGGAGGAAAAAAGGAGAGAGCAGGAGCATTTTATCGAGCTGAGCTTTGACACCATCTGCGCGTACGGGCCGAATGCGGCGATGATGCATTACGCGGCGACGCCGGAAACCGACACGGAGCTAAAGCCGGAGGGCTTTCTGCTTGTGGATTCCGGGGGACATTATCTCGAGGGAACCACGGATATTACGAGAACGATGGCGCTCGGACCGGTCACCGATGAGATGAAGCTTCACTTTACGACGGTGTGCCGCTCCAATCTGAATCTTGCCCATGCGAAGTTTTTATACGGATGTACGGGGCTGAATCTCGATATTCTGGCGAGAGGGCCGCTCTGGGAGATGGGACTTGACTATAAGTGCGGCACAGGGCACGGTGTGGGCTATGTATTAAACGTGCACGAGGGCCCGAACGGTTTTCGCTGGAGAGTCGTGCCGGAGCGCAATGACAACGGCGTGCTTGAGGAAGGCATGATTACGACCGACGAGCCGGGCGTATATCTGGAAGGAAAATACGGCATCCGCACCGAAAACGAACTGGTCTGCCGCAAAGCGGAGAAGAATGAATACGGACAGTTTATGGAGTTTGAAAACATCACATACGCGCCGATTGATTTGGATGCCATTGAGCCCGCGCTGATGAGCGGACGCGAGAAAAAAATGCTGAACGATTACCATAAAATGGTATATGAGACGCTTTCCCCGTATATGACGGCGGAGGAAAACGAGTGGCTTAAGGTTTACACGAGAGAAATCTAAACGCAAAGAAAGACCGGGGAGCAGTAAAACGCGGCCTCCGGTCACGGCGCTGTGCCCGCGCAGCACCGGAAAATGCAAAATACAGTGCGGGCATGAGGTAGGAAATGAGCGAAAAGCTGGTATTGATAGACGGACACAGTATTTTGAACCGGGCATTTTTCGGAATACGGGATTTGACCAATTCCGAGGGTCTTCACACCAATGCGGTCTATGGATTTTTAAATATTATGTTCAAGATTTTGGAGGAGGAGCAGCCCGATTACCTGACGGTCGCGTTTGACGTGTCAGAGCCGACTTTCCGCCACAAGATGTTCGCAGATTACAAGGGAACCAGAAAGCCGATGGCCGACGAGCTGCGTCAGCAGGTTCCCGTTATGAAAGAAATGTTAAGGGCGATGGGGGTCACCGTGATAGAAAAGGGCGGCTACGAGGCGGACGATTTGCTGGGAACCATCGCAAAACAGAGCGAGGCGGCGGGACTTACAGTTTCCGTGGTATCCGGAGACCGGGATTTGCTGCAACTTGCCACCGGGCACATTAAAATCCGCATTCCCAAAACAAAACAGACGGGGACGGAGATTGAGGATTACAACGCAAAGGAGGTAGAAGAAAAATACCAGGTGACGCCGACACAGTTTATCGACGTGAAGGCGCTCATGGGTGATGCCTCCGACAATATTCCGGGTGTGCCGGGTATCGGTGAGAAGACAGCGACGGCGATTATCGTCCAATACGGCAGCATCGAAAATGCCTATGCGCATGTGGATGAGATACGGCCGCCCCGCGCGAGCAAAAACCTTAAGGAGCATTATGACATGGCTCAGATGAGCAAGACGCTCGCAACGATTGATACCCACGCAAAAATTGATTATCGGTTAGAGGACGCAAAGCTGGACGGGATTGCGAGCCTGTATACGGAGGAAGCCTATCTGCTGTGCAAAAAGCTGGAATTAAAAAATATTTTAAGCCGGTTTCAGGTGGAGGCTCCGAAAAATCAGGCGGAAGAGCATTTCCGGCTAATTACGGACAAAAAGGCGGCGGCTGCATTTTTCGCGGGACTGAAGGGAAAGGAATGCGGCTTTTTTGTCGTGCCGTATGAGGAAGCGGACGGCGGACGCCAGGAAGAAGACGGTCAGTTATGCCTGTTTGGAACGGAGGAAGCTTCGGCGCAGGCAGCCGCGCGGGAGGGTTGCATGGGAATTGCGGTTTCCACGGGGGAAGCGGATACCTGCTTTCTCAGCGCAGGCAAGGAGCTTTCGGCGGAGGAGCTGCTTACGGGGTTTGTAAATTGCGGTGCGGTGTCTTTTTCCACATTGGACTTAAAGCCGCAGCTTGCGGCGCTTGGCCTGCTGGAGAAAAAGAGCAACGGTTCCGTCGGGCTTTTTGACCTGTTTGACGGCGTCATCGCGGCATATCTTTTGAACCCTCTGAAAAATCAATATCCGTATGAGGATATCGCAAAGGATTATCTCGGGCAGATGATTCCGTCGCGGGCGGATTTGCTCGGAAAGCTGACTTTCGACGCGGCAGTGCAGGAGCAGCCGGAGAACTTTTTAAAGTGTGTCTGCTACATGGCGTATGTGGCGTGCGCGTCGAAGCGTCCGCTGTCGGAAAAGCTGCGGGAGGAGGAGATGGAGCGGCTTTTTACGGAAATTGAGATGCCGCTGGTGTTTACGCTCGCGGATATGGAAAAAGAGGGGATTATCGCCTGCCGGGAGGCCCTGACGGAGTATGGAGATAAGCTTGCGGTGCGGATTTCGGAGCTCGAGCAGCAGATTTATGAGCAGGCGGGCGAGGAATTTAATATTAATTCCCCAAAGCAGCTCGGTGTGATTTTGTTTGAAAAATTAAAAATGCCCTACGGAAAAAAGACAAAGACCGGATATTCGACGGCGGCGGAGGTGCTGGAGCGCCTTGCCCCGGAATATCCGCTGGTGGCGGATATCCTGGAGTATCGTCAGCTTGCCAAGCTAAAGTCGACCTATGCGGATGGTCTGGTGAATTATATAGCAAAGGACGGGAGAATCCATACCAGCTTTAACCAGACGATTACGGCAACCGGAAGATTGAGCAGCACGGAACCGAATTTGCAGAACATTCCGATGCGCATCGAGCTCGGGCGGTTAATCCGCAAGGCGTTCGTGCCCAAGGAGGGCTTTGTTTTCCTCGACGCGGATTACTCCCAGATTGAACTTAGGGTGCTCGCCCACATGTCGGGGGATGAAAAGCTGATTGAAGCGTACCGCGAGGCACAGGATATTCATCGGATCACCGCCTCCCAGGTATTCCATATCCCGTTTGACGAGGTCACGGATTTACAGAGGCGCAACGCAAAGGCCGTCAATTTCGGGATTGTCTATGGCATCAGCTCCTTTGGGCTCAGCCAGGATTTGAGTATCAGCAAAAAAGAGGCGGCGGAATATATAGAGCGTTATTTTGAAACCTATCCGAAAATCAAATCGTTTCTGGACGGGCTTGTGGCGGAGGCAAAGGAGAAGGGCTACGTGACGACGATGTTCGGAAGACGGCGTCCGGTGCCGGAGCTTTCCAGCAGCAACTTCATGCAGCGCTCCTTTGGAGAGCGCGTCGCGATGAATTCCCCGATTCAGGGGACGGCGGCCGACATTATCAAGATTGCGATGATTCGTGTGCATGACCGCCTGCTGGATGAGGGACTTCGCTCCCGGCTGATTCTGACCGTGCATGACGAGCTTCTCGTGGAGACGGCGGAGGACGAGCTGGAGCGGGTACAAAAGATAGTGGAAGAGGAAATGCACGGCGCGGCGAAGCTGGACGTGGCTCTGGAAATTTCCGCCCATGCTGGACATGATTGGTATGAGGCGAAGTAGCAGATACAGCATGGGCGTTCCATGCTGGACATGATTGGTATGAGGCGAAGTAGCGGAAGCGGGGAAAACAAATGAAGTTTATAGGAATCACGGGCGGCGTGGGTGCCGGAAAATCCGCGGTGCTTGCGTATCTTAAGGAAAAGGACGGCGTGCGCGTCATGCTTGCGGACGAAATTGCGCATGATTTGATGAATCCGGGTACCTCCTGCTATGAGGAAATCAAAAAGCAGTTTGCCGGAGAGGATATTTTTTGTGAGGACGGGAGGCTCGACAGGGGAAAAATGGCGGCGGTTATCTTTTCCGACGGGGAAAAGCGTGTACGGCTGAATGGAATCGTGCACCCGGCGGTGCGGGAATATGTCGTCGATGCTGTAAGGGAGGAACGGCGGAAGGGAAGCCTTAAGGTGCTGTTTTTGGAGGCGGCTTTGCTGATTGAAGAACATTATGATGAAATTTGTGATGAAATCTGGTATATTTATACGAGAGAGGAAATCAGAGAGAGGCGTCTGATGGCTTCCCGGGGTTATTCCAGGGAGAAGGTACATCAGATTTTCGCCAGCCAGCTTGGGGAGGAGGATTACCGCAGGCACTGCCGGGTCGTGATAGATAATAACGGAACGGCGGAGGAAACCTTTTCCCAGCTTGAGCGGGAGCTAAAGAACATGGAAAGTGAGTAGGAGACGCTGTAAATGAGTGACGCGAAAGTATACGAACAACCGTTGGTATTTGGACTTGACATCGGAACGAGAAACGTGGTCGGTACCGTGGGTTACCGCACGGAGGACGCGTTTATCGTGGTGGCGCAGTATATCATGGAGCATGAGACGAGGGCGATGCTCGACGGGCAGATACATGATATCGGCCGTGTGGCGGTAACCATAAAGAAAATGAAGGAACAGCTTGAGCGGCAGATTGGGCAGCCGTTAAATGAGGTCTGTATCGCTGCCGCGGGACGTGTGTTAAAGACGGTTACCTGCAATGTGGAGTATGTGTTTCCGGAGGAGACCGTGGTGAGCGGTGAGGATGTACACACGTTGGATCTGCTCGGCATCGAGAAGGCGCAGAATATCCTTCAGGAAATGAATGATACCACCTATAAGTTTTATTGTGTCGGCTATTCCGTGGTCAAGTATTTTCTGAATGACGAGCCCTTTTCCAATATCGAATCCCACAAGGCGGACCGAATCAGCGAGGATATTATCGTAACCTTCCTGCCGGAGGACGTTGTGGACGGGCTTTACGCGGCGGTCGGGCAGGCCGGGCTGACCGTTGCCAATCTGACGTTAGAGCCGATTGCGGCGATTAATGTCGCGATTCCGGAGAATTTTCGGCTTTTGAATATCGCGCTGGTAGATGTCGGTGCGGGAACCTCCGATATTTGCATCACGAGGGACGGAAGCATCATTGCTTACGGTATGATTCCCTTGGCGGGGGACGAGGTGACGGAACTGATTGTGCAGAATTATCTGGTGGATTTTAAAACCGCCGAATATATTAAGCTGCGTAGCACTACGGATGAGAAGATTACCTACAGGGACATTATGCTGATTGAACACACCATTCCGTCAGAAGAGGTATGGGAACTGACGGAGCCGGTAGTCGATAAGATGACGACGGAGGTTGCCGCAAAAATCAGAGAGTTAAACGGAGATTCGAGTGTCAGCGCCGCATTTATTGTCGGCGGCGGGGGAAAAATACATGGCTACACACGCATGCTTGCCGAGAAACTCGGTCTGCGCCCGGAGCGCGTTGCACTGCGTGGTGAGGAAGTGCTTCAGGCAGTCATCTTCGAGCAGGAGAATATAAAAAAGGATCCGCTTTTAGTGACGCCGATTGGGATTTGCCTGAACTATTATGAGCAGAAGAATGGTTTTATCATGGTTCGGTTTAATGGTCAACGCTTAAAAATTTTTGATAACAATAAGCTCACTGTTGCCGACGCTGCGCTTGAGGCAGGATTTCCTAACGAGGATTTATTTCCAAAACGGGGAAAGGAGCTCACTTTCCAGGTCAATGGGGCGAGGAGGATTATCCGCGGCGAGGCGGGGGAATCTGCTGCCATATATATGAATGGAAAGCCGGTAAATATCAGTACGCCTTTAGAGTCGAACTGCGAAATTATCATTGAGCCTTCCACAGCTGGACGGGCTGCGCAATGCAGGCTGGAGCAGCTTGAGGAATATACCTTAAACTCAATGGCGTTTGTGGTCAATTCAACAATTATTCATTGCCCGAAATTCCTGGAGGTCAATGGGAACTTGAAATTGCCATCCTACCAGATTGCGGAGGGTGATGAGATTGAGACACGCAGTTTTTATACGGTCAGACAGCTTGCGGAATTTATGGATGTGGATGTGAATCAGGAGCATGTGATTTTGGTCAATAACCGCAGGGCTACGTTTGATACGCTCATTTATGAGAATTTTACCATTGAATGGACGGTACATTCCTACGGTTCCGCTGCTTTTATGCCTGCCGGGGATGAGGTGATGGAGACTCCGGAGGTAGGGGAGTACCGGGAGGAAACACAGGAGGAGAAAGCAGAACCGGAAGGACAGGCGGAGTCCCGGCCGGAGGAGAAAGCAGAGCCGGAAGGACAGACAGAATCCCGACCGGAGGCAAAAGCAGAGCCGGAAGGACAGGCAGGGTCCGCCGGGGAGACGGCTGCATCCACGGAGGAGGAAGCGTCAGAGCCGCCGGAACAAACCCCGGAGGAAACGGCTTCACAGGGCGGTGAAAAAGAACCGGAGGACGACGGTTCCCTGCTGGTTTATATCAACGGAGAGCCCATCCGGCTGACCGGAAAGCCGCAGTATATTTTCGTGGATATTTTTAATTTTTACGAATTTGATTTGAGCGCGTCAAACGGAAGAGCCATTATCACGACGTTAAACGGCGAGAATGCTTCGTATTCGGCAGTGCTGAAATCAGGAGATACGATAGAACTGAAATGGAAAGAGAATTAAAGTTATGGAATTATGCAGCATAGCCAGCGGCAGCAGCGGAAACTGCATCTGTGTCGGTTCCGATGACTGCCATGTGCTGATTGACGCGGGAATCAGCGGGAAAAAGGTGGAAGCGGGATTAAATTCGCTGGGCATGAAAACGGAGGAGATGAAAGGGATTCTCGTAACCCATGAGCATACGGACCACATTGCGGGGCTCGGTGTCGTGGCAAGACGGTACGGAATCCCCATCTATGCCACGCGCGGCACGATTGATGCGATTTTACATACGAAGTCGGTCGGAAAGGTCGACGAGGCGCTGTTCTGCGAGGTGACACCTGGTACAGAATTTACAATCGGAGATTTGGAGATAGAGCCGATTCCGATTTCTCATGACGCGGCAGACCCGGTGGCTTATAAAATCAGGCACGAGGACAAGACGGCGGCCGTTGTGACCGACCTTGGAACCTATGACGAAAAAATTATAGAAAAAATCAGAAATCTGGACGTATTGCTTCTGGAGGCGAACCACGACGTACATATGCTGCAGGCGGGCAGTTATCCCTATCCGCTCAAGCAGCGGATTCTGGGAGAACGCGGTCATTTATCCAATGAGCTTTCCGGCCGGCTTTTGGGTGAGGTGCTTCACGATAATTTTAAAACGGTGATGCTGGGGCATTTGAGCAAGGAAAATAACTACGCGGAGCTTGCGTATGAGGCGGTACGGCTGGAGGTAACTATGGGGGAGAATCCCTATAAAGGAGATGATTTCCCGATTTACGTGGCCAAAAGAGATGAGCCGTCGGAACGCATTGTATTTTAACGGCTGGAAATGACGGCACGGATATGTTATGATGAATCCAAAACGGGTGTGACCTGAGAAAGAAATGAGGAGAGCAGGAATGGAGAATACGGCAGACAAGACAATTATTACAGTGGTGGGAAAGGATACCGTGGGCATTATCGCGAAGGTATGTACCTATCTTTCGGAGAACGGCATAAATGTGCTCGACATTTCCCAGACGATTGTTTCCGGCTATTTTAATATGATGATGATTGTGGATATGAATCGGGCGGCGAAGTCCTTTGTAGAATGCCAGAAGGATTTGGATGCCATCGGCGAACAGATTGGTGTTTCCATCAAGTGCCAGAGAGCCGAGATTTTTGAGAAAATGCATCGTATTTAGAGAGGGAGCAGGCAATGATTAACATATTTGAAGTAAATGAGACCAATAACATGGTGGAGCATGAAAATCTGGATGTCCGCACGATTACCATCGGCATCAGCCTGCTTTCATGCATCGATTCCGATTTGAAAAAGCTCAATCAGAATATTTATGAGTGCATTACCGGCGTGGCAAAGGATTTGGCAAGAGTGGCGAAGGAGATTGAAGCCGAGTACGGTATACCGATTGTAAATAAACGTATCTCCGTAACGCCGATTGCCCTCATCGGCGGCGCGGCGTGCAAAACATCGGAGGATTTTGCGACGATTGCGGACACGATGGACCGTGCGGCCGAGGCGGTGGGGGCGGATTTGATTGGCGGCTATTCCGCGCTGGTATCCAAGGGGATGACAAAGGCGGATGAGCTTTTGATTCGTTCGATACCCATTGCGCTGTGCAGGACCAAAAGAGTGTGCAGCTCCGTAAATCTTGCCTCCACCAAAACCGGGATCAATATGGATGCCGTGCGGCTGATGGGTGAGATTCTGCTTGAGGTGGCGGAGCGCTCAAAGGACCGTGATTCTGTGGACTGTATGAAGCTCGTGGTATTCTGTAATGCTCCGGATGACAATCCTTTTATGGCGGGAGCATTTCACGGCGTGACCGAGGCGGATGCCGTAATTAATGTCGGCGTCAGCGGTCCGGGCGTGGTAAAGACGGCACTTGAAAAGGTGCGTGGAGAGAATTTTGAAGTGCTGTGCGAGACGATCAAACGGACGGCGTTTAAGGTGACGAGGGTCGGACAGCTTGTTGCGCAGGAGGCGTCGAGGCGTCTTGGTATTCCGTTCGGTATTATTGATTTATCACTGGCGCCGACTCCGGCGATTGGAGATTCCGTGGCGGATATTTTGCGTGAAATCGGTCTGGAATATGCCGGAGCGCCGGGAACGACGGCGGCGCTTGCCATGCTAAACGACCAGGTCAAAAAGGGAGGCGTCATGGCGTCTTCCTATGTCGGAGGCTTAAGCGGCGCATTTATCCCCGTCAGCGAGGACCAGGGCATGATTGATTCCGTGAAAGCGGGAGCGATTACGCTGGAGAAGCTCGAAGCGATGACCTGCGTATGCTCCGTCGGGCTGGATATGATCGCGATTCCGGGCGATACAAAAGCGACAACGATTTCCGGTATGATCGCGGATGAGATGGCGCTGGGAATGGTAAATCAGAAGACGACGGCAGCACGGCTGATTCCGGTGATTGGGAAAGGTGTCGGCGATACAGTGGAGTTCGGCGGGCTGTTCGGATACGCGCCGATTATGCCGGTCAACCGCTATTCCTGCGACGAGTTCATTAACCGTACCGGAAGGATTCCGGCTCCGATTCACAGCTTTAAGAATTAGAGGCTGTTTTTATAATCTGACAGAGGTAAGGGAGTGTCTTTTTGCTTTTGCGGCGGAGGGCACTCTCGTTTCATTTTCGGGGAATATTTCGTCAAATGTATCTTGAGAAAGGAAGAAGAGGAAGGCTATGGGAGGCATTGACAGAATCATTATGATACGCCATGCGGTAGAGACGCTCGGATATTTTTCCATGCAGCTTGCGTCGGAATTCCGCCAGATGGGCTTAGCCGTTTATTTTGTGGATTTTGCGCGCCTGGCCGATACGGTGGACGGTATCGGCCGCTTTGCGGCTCCGGGCAGGACGGCGCTTTGCACCTTTAATTTTATCGGACTTTCGGGGGAGGAGATATTTCTGGATGAAAACGGGGTTTCCGTCTGGGAGAGATACGGGATGACATGCTTTAATATCATGGTGGATCATCCCTTGTATTACCATGCAAGGCTCGCAAACCCGCCGGCGGCCAAGTTGTATGTATTCTGCATTGACCGCGGCCACAGGGACTATGTAAAGCGGTTTTATCCGGGCATTCGGGTGGATTTTCTTCCTCTGGCGGGAAATGTAAGGCTGTATCGGCAGGAGGGAGATGAAACCCTGATTCCGTATGAAAAACGGAAATATGATTTGGTGTTTACCGGGAATTATACGCCCACAGAGCAGTTTTACCACAGGCTGGACGAGTTGGAGCCGGATTACCGGAGCTTTTATCTGGACGTGATAGATGATTTGACAAAGCATCCGTCGGAGACGGTAGAAGCAGTGGCGGAGCGCCATATTCTGCGGGAACTGGGCGGGGTATCCCCGGAGGAAATGAGGGGGGCCATTGCCGGGATGGTACTTGCAGACATATGTGTCAGAAGCAGTTTTCGGGGGAAAATTATCAGCCATCTGGCGGAGAGTGGTATCAAAATCCATGTATTTGGCGCGGATTGGGAGAAACTTCCCTGCAAAAATCCGGAAAATCTGATAAGCAGCGGCAAACTCGTGGATTCTGCGGCCTGCGTGGAGGCTGTTTCCAACGCGCGGATTGCACTGAACATTATGCCGTGGTTTAAGGACGGCGTACACGATCGTGTATTTACCGCAATGCTGCAGAGAGCCGTGCCGCTCACGGACAAGAGCCTTTATCTGGAAGAGCGTTTTACGGACGGGGAGAATATTGCTTTTTATGACCTGGCCGTATGGAGAGAGCTTCCGGAAATCGTACACGGCCTGCTCGCGGAGCCGGGGCAGGCACAGCAGCTTGCAGCGGCCGGATATGAAGCCGCGATACGGGAGCATACCTGGCGGCAGCGGGCGGCGGCACTGGCGGAATATTTTTGACGGGGAAAGGAAAAACAGAGGGTGATGAGGTTGAAAGGCAAGGAAAAGGTTTACCGGAAAAAAAGAATGAAAAGTATGCGGACCGTACTCCTGGTCGCGATTATTTTTATTATTATCCTTCCGGTGTTCACGGTTTCCATGTTTGCATATAAGCTGTTGAATGACAGGCTTTACGAGCAATTCCATGAGACGAACCGTCAGGCGATCAACGCCGTGGACAGCAATATGGAGCTGTATATGGACGGCGTAGAGAGCCTGATGAATTATGCAATGATTGCGGATGAGCTTGTGGACGCCCTTTGCATGGAGCGCGTGACAGAGAAAGGGAAGCTGCTTCAGTACTGGGCGCTTTCTGAATATATCAGCAAGCTTTTGGGCAGCCGGGGAGATGTGGACGCAATCCGTCTGTACGACAGCAGCCTTGAGAATGTGTACGAAAGCCATGTTATGGGAAGCATATCAGACAGCAGCGGTGATGAGGCCCTCATTGAGAGCCTGCGGGAGCGGGCAATCGGCTGTCAGTTTTTCGGCCCCGCTCAGTCGGGAAGCCGCGGAACAGACGGACTGCCGGCGTTTCAGGTCGGGACGAAAATCGTGGATGTGATTACGGAGCAGGTGTACGGCTATCTTCTGGTGGATTTGAATTATTCCATGCTGGAGAAAACCTTTGATACCAACGGGACGCAGGGAGATTTTCTGGTTCTGTATGACGGCTTGCTTGTATATGACAAGAACGATATGCACAACATCGGAAAGGAAGCCGATGAATGGAATGGCACCGTAGATTTAACGGAACTGCAAAAGCAGGATGAACAGAATTATTATCTCTATTATCAGGGAATGAATGGGCTGAGCTACGTCCTGATTTCGGAGAAGGAGGAACTGCTTTCGTCGGTACATGCGGCAGTGACGCCTCTTTTGATTGTGAGCGTGGTATGCTGTCTGATTTTTACGGTGGCGTCGGTCATAATCGTCAACCGGGTGGTCGGCCCGCTCGGAATACTCAAATCCGCCATGACGGAGGCACAGAAAAATAATTTCAATAACATTGTCTATGTGGAAAATACTTTCCGTGAAGTACAGCAGCTCGCCATTTGCTTTAATGTAATGCAGGTCGAAATTAAAAAACTCATGCAGTCCGAAAAGGAGCTTTTGCAGAAGAAAATCGAGTCGGAATATCGGGCGCTGCAATTTCAGATTACCCCTCATTTTTTGTATAATTCGCTGGATTCTATCAACTGTCTCGCTTGCAGCTATGGAAAAAAGGATATTTCGGAGATGATTTTAAGCCTGAGCCGTATTTTCCGTTACAGTACGCAGCAGGGACGTGATATGGTGACGTTAAAGGACGAGGTCAATCATGTGAAAAATTACTGTATG
>CALWBG010000046.1 GCA_944375975.1 uncultured Roseburia sp. | reverse complement strand
GGATATTTTGTTAAATTTGTAGAGGAAAAGGAATTTTTTGGCACCGGCGGGGGGTTGAAATTGCTCAAAGATATCAAAGAGACTTTTTTTATGACTAATTGTGATATTTTGCTGGACGCGGATTATGCAGACATTTATAAACACCATAGGAACCAGAAAAATCTGATTACGATGGTCTGCGCAAAGAAAAAGGTTGAGATACCTTACGGTACGGTGGAAAAGGATGTGGAAGGAAAGTATGTCGGATTAACGGAAAAACCAGTATATTCTTTTCTTATTAATACCGGTTTTTATGTCATAGAGCCTCGGTTTTTAGAAAAAATACCGGAGAATACTTTCATACACATCACTGACATAATTCAGAACTGTGCAGAAGAAGGAGAAAAAATTGGAGTATATGAGGTGGAAGAAGATGCCTGGATGGACATGGGACAGATGAATGAGTTGGAAAAGATGAGGAAAAAAATAGGTGAGGGTGGAGAAGAAGCATAGGAAAACAGAGGAAATGCAAAAAGATAAAAATATATAAATAACGGAGGTATGTAAATGTTTAACTATGATGAGATTCATGAATTTGGAAAACCGTATATGATTGCGGAGATTGGCTCTAACCATAATGGTGATATGGAGCTTGCAAAAAAAATGATTGATGAGGCAAAAAGATGTGGAGCTGATTGCGTAAAGTTTCAGTCCTGGTCAAAAGACACTATTTTTTCGGAAAAGGTATACCAGGATAATTATTTTCTTGCAGATGATTACCGCAACAGGACAGATTATACTTTAAAAGAGATTGTAGATGCTTACAGTATTGATAAATCCGATCATTATTTATTGAAAGAATACTGTGACAAGATTGGAATAGAGTTTAATTCCACGCCGTTTTCAAAACCCGAAGTAGATTTACTTGTAGATGAGATGGGCGTGCCGTTTATAAAAGTTGCTTCTATGGATTTAAACAATATTCCGTTTTTAACGTATATTGCGAAAAAGAAAAAACCGGTAGTGCTCAGTACAGGTTTGGGAACTTTGGCTGATATCAGTGAAGCGGTAACCTGTCTACAAGAAAATGGGTGTAGCCAGATTATATTACTGCATTGCGTTTCTATTTATCCGACTGAACCGGATGTGGCAAATTTGAATAATATTGATATGCTCAGGAATACCTTTGGGTGTAAAGTAGGGTATTCGGATCATACAATAGGGACAGTGGCTCCGATTCTTGCTATGGGGAAAGGAGCATGCATCATAGAGAAGCATTTTACGCTGGATAAAAACATGGAGGGATGGGATCATAAGGTTTCTGCAAATCCGGAAGAACTGAAGGTTATGTGTGAAGCGGCTGAAGTTGCTTATAAAATGCTGGGAAGCTACAGAAAAGTTGTCAATGAGAGCAAGGAAAGAAGAGAAGCATTTCAGAGAAGTATTATTGCAGCGCGTGATATATCAGAGGGAAGTATTATAACGGAGGATGATATTACATTTAAACGTCCTGGCACGGGGATTGAACCGAAATATTATAGTATGGTTGTAGGACGTGTTGCAAAAAGAAATATAAAAAGAGATGCAATTATTACGACGCAGGATTTTTAATTGATGGCAGGAAGTATATAATGAAGACGGCATTTGGCAGTGTGATTTATCCGGGAGCACTAAGTTATCTCAAAGATTTTTTTAAGTCGTTAAAAAATCAACAGAACCAGAACTTTGATATTATATTGATAAATGATGGCATATCGTCAAGTGTTTTGTTGAAAGAGTTTAATGAGTATTTCGAATTCTTTCAGCAAAGATTAAAAATGACAGAGACCGGTATGCGGGGCGGAGAACCATATCAATTGCGTATAGAGCTGCTGCATCAGGTAAAAGGACTGGCATATGACTTATTCATATTAGGTGACTGTGATGATATTTTTCCTGTTCACCGTGTCGGGAATATCATAAAACAATATGATAAAAGATATACGTTTTTTTATAACGAATTGCTGGATTTCAGTAACCGGCATGTTATGCCTGAACTGCCTGAGATAACGGAAAAAATTGAACAGATTATGGAGTTTAATTATCTGGGACTTACAAATACAGCGCTCAATATGAATAACATCAAAACAGAATTTATTGAAAGTCTGGGGCAGGGACAAACCAATATATTTGATTGGTATTTGTTTTCCAGAATCTTATTGAACGGGGGCACCGGAAAAAGGGTAAAGGATACATTCACATATTATCGGATATATGATGATAATATTGCAGGGATGAGCAACGGTTCCAAGGAAGATTTGGAAAAAGAAAGAGCAGTAAAAATAAAGCATTATCAGATGTTGCAAGATTATGATGAGCGTTATAAAGCGTTATTGGAAAAATATAAGAATGTAGGTGTTCAGCCAAATGGACATGCAGAAAGGTGTTTTTGGTGGGGGAGGCTTAAATGAAAATATTTTTTATTGGCTGTGTAGAGTCTTCAAAAATATTGCTGACAAGGTTGTTGGAAAATAATCATGAGATTTGCGGAATCGCGACAAAAGAGGCATCCGGGTATAACGCTGATTTTTATGATTTAAGCGACATTGGAAGCAAATATGGCATACCAACGATGTATGTCAAAAATATAAACGATAAAGAAAGTGTGGATTTTATAAAGTCAACTGCGCCGGATGTCTTATACTGCTTTGGATGGTCACAATTATTAAAAGAGCAGCTATTGAATATACCTCCAATGGGAGCGTATGGATTTCATCCGGCAGAATTGCCTTACAACAGAGGCCGCCATCCTATCATATGGGCATTGGTATTGGGGTTAAAGAGCACAGCGGTAACATTTTTCGAACTGAACATAAAGGCTGATGCGGGCAAAATAATCTCACAAAGGAAAATACAAATAGCATATGAAGATGATGCACGCAGTTTATACAATAAGATTATGAATGAAGCCGAAGAACAGGTTTTGGAATTTACGGAGAAGTTAGAAACTGGTGCAGTACTGCCTGAGATTGTACCCAATGTCGGGGGAAATATATGGAGAAAGAGAAGTGAGCCGGATGGTATTATTGATTGGAGAATGTCGAGCTTGGCAATTTATAATCTGGTAAGGGCATTGACCAAACCTTATTTCGGCGCAGAATTTGTTCACCAAGGGAAAAAGGTCAGAGTTTGGAAGGCGGAAGAAGTCAGGGAACAGGGGTTAAAAAATATTGAGTATGGGAAAGTACTAAAGGTTAATTCGGAAACGGACTATTTTGTAAAGACCTATGATAATGTCATTCACATATTGGACAGTGATTCTGTCGAATTAAAAGAAGGAGACTACTTATGAAAAGAATATTGGTGGTATCCCCCCATCCTGATGATGAGACACTGGGGGCCGGAGGTTATTTGTTAAAACACAAACAGGCTGGCGATGAGATATACTGGCTTAATATTACGGACATGAAAGAAGAATATGGCTATACAAAAGAGAGATGCGATGTAAGAGCTGAAGAGATAGAGAGGGTAAAAGACTTATTTGGCTTTAACGAATTGTATAATTTGCGATTAAAACCGGCGGCGTTGGATACATATGAAAAAGGCTTTCTCGTGGGTAAAATAAGCGAAGTGATTAAGGAAGTGAAACCTCAGATTGTTATTTTGCCGAATAAGACAGATGTGCATTCGGATCATGGAATTGTATTTGAAGCAGCGTATTCCTGTACAAAAGCTTTTCGTTATCCTGAAATAGAGTTTGTAATGTGCATGCAGATTTTGTCTGAAACAGATTATTCAGATAGTGTGGATGGTTTCATTCCCAATTATTATGTGAATATTGAAAATCAATTGGAGCAAAAGATTGAAATTGCTAAAATCTATGCTTCTGAAATACAAAACTTTCCATTTCCGCGCAGTGAGGAATGTATTAGAGCATTGGCTGTGTTGCATGGCGGAAGTAGTTTTTGCAGAGGTGCAGAAGCATTTCGCATTGTAAGGCAGATAGAAGGAGAGATATGTTAGTAATTATACCGGCAAGAGGAGGTTCCAAGGGGCTTCCGGGAAAAAATATCAAAAATTTATGCGGCAAACCCTTGATTGCACATACCATTGAAGCAGCCTTGAAAGCGGAGGGAATCGAAAGGGTTATTGTTACGACAGACAGTGAGGAGATTGCTGCGGTTGCGAGAGAATATGGTGCGGAGGTTCCATTTTTGCGCCCGGCAGCGCTTGCGGGAGACAACTCAAGCGCTGTGGATGTATATTTACACGCTGTGGATTTTCTGGAAAAGGAATCAGGGAGAAGTATTGAGAAATTCATGGTGCTTCTGCCGACAGCTCCGCTTAGAAATTCCATCAACATTGAACAGGCACTCAGGCAATTTTATGAGCAAAACGCGGAAACTTTAATTTCCATGCGGGAAGCGGAAACTCCGATTAGCTGGTATTATGAAATGAACATCGAAGGACGCGTGAAAAATCTCGGGCTGGATGCGGAAAATGCCGTAAAGAATCGACAGGTAAATAAAAAATATTATATCCCCAATGGAGCAATTTATATATTGGATAAAAAGCTTCTAAAAGAGAAGCGTACCTATTATTCCGATAATACGGTAGCATATCTTATGTCGGCAGAGCAGTCGGTTGATATTGATTGTGAACTTGATTTTAAGATAGCGGAATTGCTGCTTTCACAGTAAGACGGGTAGAGATGCCCTACGGAAGGAAGATAGTGTCAATATGATAAAATACACACCACAGCATTTTTTGGCGTATGGGATAGGTATATATCTGTTTTTGTTTATATTCGGCCCCTATTCGTTTGATATTCGGAATATCTGGGCTGGGGCTTATCTGGCGGCTGCATATTTTTTATGGTTCATTGGGATAAAGTGTGCAAATGTTAAGGTTCATACAATGAAAAGTGCACCTCAAACAAAAAAGGAATGGGTGCTGTCAGATGTCAGTGAGTATGTTCTTATTCTACTTGAAATACTAAATCTGATTGCTCTTGTGATGTATGGCATCCAGTTTCTGGCAAGTTTGGGAATAGGAAATCCGGCGGTGGGGGATTTTCGGAAGGAAGCCAGTGCCATGCCGTTTATTTATAAAATCATACAGTCGGAATCGTATCTAACGGTAGGAATCTATATTATTGTTTCCTATGCGAAGCAGGTTAGGAGTAAGTGGCTGAGACTGTTAAGCAGAGTGGGGATTTTTGTTCCTGTGGCAATTACGATGCTGAGCGGAGCGAGATGGACGCTGTTTGTGGTTTTAATTATATTTGGAATTGTTGAAATGACAAGGGAAAAGCAAAAAAAGACTTCCAGGATGCTTCGCTTTGTGCTGGTTGTAATTATTATTGGTATGCTGGGTATTTGTTTTTTGCTTTTTGCTGTGCGTGGAATATCTTCTACATATACTAAGGTTATGCCTTATTACGGCGAAATAGACACCAAGTATTTGTGGCAGGTAATTGGAAACTCCCCGCTTGGAAAACCTGTGTACAGCATCTTTTATTATTTTACACATAGCCTGCCTTATTATGCCGAGGTGTTTGATATGATAGATGTTGGGAACATCCATTACGGAGCGTTTATGTTTCGGATTGTGAGTTTCTTTTTTAGCGGATTTCCGGCATATAAGGATATTGTAAGTGAAATCCCCTGTCTTGTGGGATCTTATTCAACATTTATAACCGGATATATGAGAGATTTTGGTTTATGGGGGACTCCCGTAATGGTTTTTCTGACTGGTCTTTTGATGGGAAAACTGTATCGGGCGCGGAAACGCAGCAGCCTGGCATTGATATTGCAGCCATATATGCTTACAATGTGTATTCTTTCTCCGCTATATTATATCTGGCATGTAGGCAGTATCGATTTTATGCTGGTAACAACAATTGGCTTATATATTGTGCTTAAATTTACAAATAGAATTTATATCAGAAAATAAGAAAGAAAGAGGAGAACAATATGAAGAAAGTACTGGTAACAGGCGCGGACGGTTTTATTGGAAGCCATCTGACCGAAAGTTTATTGGAAAAGGGCTACGATGTAAAAGCTTTTGCCTACTACAATTCTTTTAATACGTGGGGCTGGCTGGACTCTCTTCCCAAGGAGAAATTAGATCAGATTGAAGTATTCACCGGAGATATCCGCGACCCAAACGGGGTAAGGGAAGCGATGAAAGGAGTAGATGGTGTGTTCCATCTGGCCGCGCTGATTGCAATTCCGTTTAGCTATCATTCTCCTGATTCCTATGTCGATACAAATATCAAGGGGACACTTAATGTATTGCAGGCTGCCAGGGATTTGGGGACAGAGCGTATCTTGGTAACATCTACATCGGAGGTGTACGGTACCGCACAGTATGTGCCGATTGATGAAAAACACCCGTTTCAGGGGCAGTCTCCGTACTCTGCGACCAAAATCGGAGCGGATCGTTTAGCTGAAAGCTTTTATCGGAGCTTTAATTTGCCGATATCTATTGTGCGGCCATTCAATACCTTTGGGCCAAGACAGTCGGCAAGAGCCGTGATTCCTACAATTATAAGTCAGTTGCTTGCAGGGAAGGAGGAAATCAAGCTTGGTTCCCTGACGCCTACGAGAGACTTTAATTATGTAAAGGACACAGCGGCAGGATTTATTGCAATTGCGGAAGCGGATAAAACAATTGGAGAGGAAATTAATATTGCGACGCAGCAGGAAATTTCCATCGGGGAATTGGCGAAAGAAATTATTTCACAAATTAATCCTGAGGCGCGTATTATATGCGACGAACAGCGTCTGCGGCCGGAAAAAAGCGAAGTAAACCGTCTTTTGGGAGCTAATGCCAAGATTAAACAGCTTACGGATTGGGAACAGAAGTATACATTTGCAGAAGGAATCGCAGAGACAATTGCATGGATGAAAGAACATATGGATGCATATAAGGCGGATATATACAATATTTAATTTGGAAAAAGTACGGTTTTAATGCAGGAGGATGCCATGGATAAATTTATTCCATTATCAGTACCAAATTTTGAGGGTAACGAGCGAAAGTATGTGGACGACGCGGTAGAGCAGGGCTGGGTATCCACCGGAGGGGCTTATATTACAAAGCTGGAAACAAATCTTGCAGATTATTTAGGAACTCCGAAAGTCGCAGCCTGCCAGAGCGGGACGGCGGCACTGCATCTTGCATTGATTGAGTGCGGCATTATGCCGGGGGATATGGTAATTGTTCCGACTTTGACATTTATTGCCGCTGTCAATCCGGTGCACTATCAGTTTGCGCAACCGGTTTTTATGGACTGCGATGACAGTTTGTGTATGGATCCCGTAAAACTGAGGCGGTTTTGTGAGACAGAATGCTTTTTGAAAGAGGAACAACTGATTCATAAGAGTTCCGGGAAGCTTGTTAAAGCGGTGATTGTGGTGCATGTGTTTGGCAATCTTGCTGATATGGAAACAATTATGGAGATAGCGGAGCAATACCATTTAAAGGTCATTGAGGATGCGACGGAAGCATTAGGGACCTATTATACTGAGGGCAGATATAAGGGGAAATTTGCAGGGACAATCGGGGATTTCGGTGCGTATTCGTTTAATGGAAATAAAATTATAACCACTGGCGGAGGCGGAGCGGTCACAGGCAGGAAGGAAAAGGAAATACAGCATATACAATATCTTTCCACGCAGGCCAAAGATGATGTACATTACTATATTCATCATGAGGTGGGCTATAATTATCGCATGACAAATGTTCAGGCTGCGCTTGGTGTAGCCCAGATGGAAGAACTGGAAGAATTTATTCGGCGGAAAAACAGTAATTACCGGCTGTACAGTGAGCTTTTGGAGACATTTAACAAAGGGAGGATGCTTACATTCCGTCCAGGAACCCGCTCGAACTGCTGGTTTTATGCGGTGGAATTAGACCAAGTGAACAGACAGGAAGATTTGCATAGAATCATTTCAGCTTTGCAGGAAAAAGGCATACAATCCAGAGCAATTTGGGGTCTGATACATGAGCAGAAACCATATCAGTCAGCATTGACATTTGAAATAGAGAAAGCGGTGGAGTATAGCCGTTGCGTTATCAATCTTCCGTGTAGTACGCAGATTACGGAAGATGAAATCTGTTATGTGGTGGAGCAGCTGAAGGAGATTTGCGTCAGATAGACCGGAGGAATTATGGAAGATATTATATTGGTGGGTTCCGGCGGTTGTATGAGGGAACTGTTATGGCAGATTCTGGAAGGACAGGATGATGTAAGATGGAATGTCATAGGGTATGTAGACAATGAAAAGCCGGAAAGAAACGATATATGTTACGTTGGGGGAAAATGCTGCCCGTATTTAGGGGATGATGCGTGGTTGTTGATGCAAAAAAAAGAAGTGAATGTTGCAATCTGTGTAGGAAGTCCCAGGCTTCGAAAGAAAATCGCTTTAAAACTACAGGAAAATCATTATTTAAAGTTTCCGTCGTTGATATTGGGGACTGCGCAAGTATGCAGCGATATTCAAATAGGATGCGGCTGTATTATCAGTACGGGCAGTTGCATATCCACTAATGTCAGATTGGGAAATTTTGTATTTGTAAATATTGGGGCGATGGTGCACCATGATGGCTCAATAGGAGATTTTGTCACAGTCAGCCCCGGAGCTGCGCTCGCGGGGGCGGTGAAAGTGCAGGAAATGAGTGACATAGGAATGGGAGCACATATTATACAGGGAATTCAAATAGGAAAAGGTGTCACAGTTGGCGCCGGCAGCGTGGTTATACGGGATATTGATGATAATTGTACAGCTGTTGGCGTGCCTGCCAGAATTCTATAGTGTGTCGATTGTAAGAGTGAAGAAGGCAGAAGCAGAACAGGAGGAAGCATGGATAAGAAAGAACGGGAAGTGTCGTTGTATGAATTGCTGTGGAATGTGGTGTTTAGCTGGCGCAGAATTTTACTGTGTGCCGTTATATTTGCAATCCTTGCGGGGGCAGTAAGGTATGCGGGGGATTGGAAAACGTATCAGACACTCCAGAAAAGCAGTTTGGCTGAAGAACCTGAAACAGATGAATTTACAGAGGAAGAATTGATAGAGATTGAGGATGCCAAAACAATACAGGAGGCAATGGATGAGAACAGAGATTACTTGGAAAATTCCATATTGATGAATGTTGACCCGTATGCTGAAAATGTATTGGTTTTACAATATTATGTCGATTCAGATTATCAGTTTAATTATACAAGCGATAATAGCAGTGATTATACAGCATCGGTAGTTTCAGCGTATGGAGATTATGTACAGAGCGGGAAAATAGCGGAAAAAATCGTAGATACACTGGAGATTGATTGTGAAGCACGTTATATGGAGGAACTGATAAGTGCTGTTTGGAGTTATCAGAATGAAATATTTTCCATAGAAGTGATATATCCGGATGAGAATGTACTGAATCAAATGAGTGAAATTGTTACAAGTGAAATTGAAGGACAGGCCGACAGGATTAACCAGACTATTGGAAGCCATACGTTAAAGTTGCTGTCTTCCGATATAATGTTAAAGACGGATTCGGAACTGGCCTCCCGGCAGAAAGCAATCCAGGATATCATAACGTCATACCGCACACAGCTGACCAGTTTAAAAGCATCTATGACAGAGGACCAGCTTGCGCAGTTGACAAATGAAAAGGTTTCGGATGAGGAAAATGAGGAAAAACCGGTAGTGACGGCGGTAAGGCCGTCTGTTAGCGTTAAATATATTGTACTTGGCATTTTGGCTGGAATTTTTTTAGGCGTGGTATGGGTTGCTTGTAAAGTTTTGTTTACAAACCGCCTGCAGTTCGCCGATGACCTCACAAACCTCTATGGGCTCCGCTCCTTCGGCAGTTACCGAACGGAAAAGAAAAGGTTCGCGGTAGACGCCTTCTTGTGGAAATTAAAAACCAGAAAAGAAAAAAAGCTTACACAGGAGGAATATCTTGACATCATTTGCTCCAATCTCGAACTCATCTGCAAAAGTGCCAATATCAGCCGCCTGTACTTATGCGGTACCGTGATGGAACAAATCGACGCCAAATTGCCGGAAAGCATTGCGGATAAGATGAAGGGGGCCGGAATCGATGTTCTTTGCGGAAACGATGTCCGGTATGATATGAGGTCGCTGCGGGATATGAAAGCAGTTGGAAACACAGTCCTTCTCGAACAGGTCGGCATATCGGGCTATCAGGAGATTGAACAGGAGTTAAAAGCGATCAAGGAGCAGCAGGTGGAAATCTTAGGCTGCATTTGTGTTGAGTAAAAATTTACCAAATATATAGGACATAGTTAAAAAGCCGTTCTGAAGCAGTGAATAACTGCCGGAGGAATGGCTTTTAAAAACTATTTGCATAGTTCGTTCTCTCTGTTGTATGATAGTACCATAGATATATGTTTTGTGTACCCATATTCCATGTTTCAGGAAGGGGGAATCGGATGGAATTTCAGATTTTTACTGCATGGGAGGAAGTGAGGAAGGTTTGCAATCCCGATTTGCTTCCGGAGATTCACAATGACGTATTTTGTCTGGATACGGAGAAGGAAACCGCACAGACCGTGTTTTTGTGGAAATCACAGGCCGGGATATCTCTTTTGGAGCTTTTGGACAGGGAAGCGGAGAAAGAGTCGGGGGAGTCTGCGCGTCTGGCACGGCAATTATATGAAAATGAGCTTAGGGCGGCACAGCTCGTAAAGAAAGAGGATGGAATGGAGAACTTTCTTTCGCTGCTGTTCTGTTTTACGGAAGCAGCTTTTGTGGGAGCTGTTTTTTTTCATATTCCGGTACAGGTTCAGAAAAAGGAAAGCTTCGGGACATCCTTTTATACGGAGAATACGGAGTTTGAGGCGACTTTCGTGCGTATCGACGGTCTCGCAGAGACCGGAAGGGAGAAAGATTGTGTCTTAAGTGGCCGTATTTTTGGGAAAAAGCAGGAGGGTACCGGGGAAAGCAGCTTTCAGGCACTGGCGGTAAAGGCGTTTTTTACCGGAAGCCGCCTGATGCTGGTGACGGGGGAGTGCAGCTTTCTGCCCGTCGGCCTGTTTGGGGGAAACGGCGGATATTGGGAGCCATTTGAGCTGCATGGCGTTTATAACGGAGTGCAGTATCATTATACTTTGCGGGAGACGGTAAATTATGCGCTGCGGGACAGTCTGCTTCGCTCCTTTTCCGTAGAGACGGTGACGGTGGCAACCGGGGAAGAGGTGTCAAATCGTATCGTAAAGCTGAAGTGCGGCGGGAAGCTTCGGTTTGAGAGATTGTCTGAAGTATTTGACCCGTTCAGCTACGGACCGGTTTCATCGGAGGAGGACGGCTATATCGGTTATGATAATCTGCAAATTACGATCACACAGGGCGAGACGGAAAAGGTGGAGGTCAACTGCGGCGGCATCCTTTTGAAAACCGGGGAGGCTGTTCCGAGAAAAGATTCGTTGTGGGAACAGTTTGCACACGGAGAACCGGAGTTTGTCTGCTTTCAAAACGGAAAGACGCCGGAAGCGCTGGGATACCGCAGGATTCAGTGCCCTGCCGTACAGCGGAGACTCGGGGAACAGTGGTATGGAATTGCGGTGCCGGTCACGCTGTGTGACGGCGTATGTATCAGGCTGTTGTTCGCTTTTTCGGGAAATCAATTTTTTGCCGGCAGCAGCCTTGCGGGAAACGGAAGTGCTGCGGGGCTTACGTTTTCCTTAAATGAGCTTTTTAAGGTTCATTGCACGACGATTGCGATTCTGCCGTATGAGAGAGAGGACAAAACGAAGACGGTACTTCTGTATCTGAAAGGAATCCGTGTATCGCTGTTCGGGCTTACCTTCCCGCCGGAAGCCTGCAGCATCGTTTGGCTCGCGAGAGGAAGTGGGAATGCACCCGGGTGGTATGCAGTTTATGGAAAGGGAAAGCAGGTGGTAAAAGCGGATGGGAATGAATATTAAATTTTTTTATGTCGGACACGGGGCGATGAATTACCTTCAGATTTTTGATACCCGGGGAAATGTCGTCAGCCATTTTCTGGTGGACGCCGGAAGCTCTGACGATAAGACGGATGGGACAGTTCTGCAAAATAATCTGGCGCTGGTAAGAACGGAGATTTCCAATCATTCGACGGCGCCGCTTGTGATTCTGATTACCCATTTTCATGACGACCACTATAATTTGTTAAACTGTCTTCAAATACCGGATTCATCGGCGTATTGGCTCTGTGTGGGTTCTCTGACAGATGAATGGGATATCTTAAATGAGCCGCAGAACCCGCTTGCAATGTTTTGGAATCTGCATCCTAATATAAACAAAGAGATTCTGGGGCGCTTGGAAGCGCCGACATCCTTTCAGGCGCCGAATGTGCCGCTTGGTGATGTAGAGGTGTACTATCTTTGGAATAATTATTTTACGGATATTACGGAAGAAGCGATTCATGAGGTATTTCCACATGCTTCGCGGGGGAGCTTTTGCAGGAATCGGAACGGGACCGCGGTCGCATTTTTGTGTAATGGGCAGGCGGTGGTTTTTACCGGGGATATGACGGGAGCCAATTTTTGGGCGCTTTTGCTTGAGGATAACCTTAGAACAGCAATACAGCAATTGTTTGACGGATATACTGTCTTGATGACGGTGCCGCATCACGGTTCGCTTCATACACTGTCGGAGCCGTTTCTGCATCCGTTGATATCACTGGATTTGTCTACCCTGTATTACTGTACGGAACGTCTTCAGGCTGCATTGACAGAGGTTTTTCCGTGTGCGTACAGACTTTATATCAGTGCGGGGGTACGGGACAGGTACAATCATCCCAATTATACAGCGGCGATTGCATATGACCGATGCGGGCTGCCGGGAAGCGGTTCGGACAATGCCTTTGAGGTGTATAAGGGTTTAGGGACAATACCCGAGCCGGATGACGTTTGCTTTGAGCCGGAAGATGAGAACCGGGAGGCATGGACCTGGGGGAGGCATGCAATCTTAGAAAGTAATATAATTTCCATTGCGGAGAAACCTGGAGGATTCATTGATTTGACAGTTTAGGGAGGGCGTTTATGGGGGACAAAAGAAAGCTTTCTGACATTGTGGGAGAGGTCGGGAAAGTTTATTATAAAAGCGGTAATGGTTTTCGCAGCGGGGCAGAGCCGTTGGAGCAATTGTATCTGACGGAGGTGAGCCAGGAGGGCAGCCGGTTTTCGGCGAAGCTGGACTGCGGGGAGAGTGTATTCCGGCAGTACGGATTTTTGCAGGGCCTTGCAGTCAGCGGTCAGACATCGCAGACGGGTTATTCCCTGCGCGGCGCCGTAACAGGGCAGGTGATTGCTTCGGGTTTGCCGTTAGAATATAAAAACTGGCAGTTCGAGCTTGCCGCGGAAGGGGAAAAATCCCGGACGGCAAAGGCTTTGCTTACGGCGGACGCGGTTGTTTTGGGGACAGAGGGGCTTGCGGGAAAGGCATCCTGGGAGCTTTTACGGGAGGATGCATGGATTGCGGTAAGGATAGAATTTCAGGATGAGAAGGGAAAGCCGGGGATTTTGGTACATCAGTGCCTGGAAGCCTTTGAGGCAATGTTCGGGGTTTCGGCAGACTGGTCGTCCTTTCTGCCCTCCGGTATTGCATTTCGGACGGAGGCGCGTATCTATGGTTTTTCCTGCGCATATGCTGCAGACGGCACATATAAGGTCAGGCAGGCGGCCGTTGACTTTGGCTTTGGGGATGTCCCAGCGGGGATGGTATCAAAGGCGGTTCCCTGTACCCTGGACGGGATTCGATTTTATATGGGAATGAGAATGGATGCGTCCCATGAGCTGTTTGGCAGTATCTGTGTAAACCTTCATCTGTTTGGGCAGCAGATACTTCTTTTGGCGGAGTATCCGGCTTACCGGATTGAGGTTCAGGTTCCGTTTCAACTGGCACTGTCAAAGGTGGCCGGAGAGCTTGGGCTGGCATTGCCGGAGGTGATGCGGGATGTCCGGATTGAGACGCTTTTTCTGGAGACCGCGCTGGATTTTTCGGACTGCCGTATGTTGCTTCGGCTGACCGATGTTGTAAAGCTTGTGATTTTAGGTTCCGTTTCGTTTCGGGTGGAGCAGACGGATTTTGTGCTGGAGAATGGAGTGGAGGGGCTGGAAGGAAGCCTCGGCGGACTGCTTTCCCTCTACCGTGATGAGACGAGAATGACCGGATTTTTGATGAAAGCTTCCTTCCGGCAGGGAGGACTTATTCTGCAGGCGCAGCTGATAGAAAAAGCGGAGTTTGTGGAGTTGTTTGCGGCCCTGACCGGTACAGAAATGAATCCCGGATTTTCGATTGCGCTGATCCGCATGGAAATCGAGGGAGCGTTTGCCGACCATTTTTCTCTGAGCCGCTACCGGGCAGCGGGCGAACTTTCGGTCACAGACGCTTCTGTATTTGGTGTGCCCTTTGCGATGAGGGCCGGTGTGAGCGGAGATGGGCAGAGCTCGGTTTTTTCGGGGAGCTTTGCGCTGGAGGAGCTTTTTACCGTGGAGGCGTCGGCCGCCGTGAAAGGCAGCAAAACAGACTGGACCTTTCTGTTTGTATTGAAGAAGCTCCGCATCGTGCTTTCTTATGACAATGCAAAAAGGACAGTGGAGGGAACGATTGAAAGCGACCTTTTGCTTGAGGATTGTGTTACATGGTTTCTCTCGCTTTTGAACCCGGAGGACAGTTATGCGCCTTCCGGTGAGTGGAGTTTTTTAAAGGGAATCAATTTAAAAGGGCTTACGGTGGTTTACAGCCATGTGGCAAAGGAGGTTTCCATTGGCTGGAAACCGTCATTTTCCGTGCCGTTCTGCTCCTTTGACAGGATAGCCATTGTGGCGGGCGCGGCAGGCGTGAGGTTTGAGGCGACAGGAGAATTTCTGGGTGAAACGTACGGAGCGGACAGGCCGTTGTCCTGGGAGCCGAATAATCCGCCGGAAACAACCGGAAAGCTGCTCCAGGTGCAGTATCTGCTGTTGTCGGACAGTCTTTCGGTCACGGGTCTGGATCCGCAAGATCTGCAAAAATCGGTTTCACAGGTGGAAGCTGCCATAACGCCGGAGACAAAGCCGGACAGTCTGGCGCTTTCTGAAAAGGCAGGGTATCTCGCTGCCGTCGACTGCAAAATTGCGGATATGGTGGAATGTAAGCTGATGTATAATGACAGTGCCGGCCTCTACGGCGCATATTTTAAGCTGTACGGAGAGAAAGCGGCTGGTTTTGCGGGGCTTTGCGCGGAGCTTTCTTATGGCAAAGTAAATGATACGACAGGAATGTTTCATGCCCGCTTTGTCCCCCCGGATTTAAAGGAATTCCAACTGGGGACGCTGAGCCTTGCGCTTGGCAGTGTGGATGCCAGAATTTACACGAACGGAGACTTTTATATTGATATCGGATTTCCGAAAAACCGTAATTTCAATGC
>CALWBG010000045.1 GCA_944375975.1 uncultured Roseburia sp. | reverse complement strand
GAAAGATAGTCGAGCGCTACCTCCATGATATTGCTCCGCACCTTTGCCGGATTGTCCGCGTTATCTGTCAGCGCCTGCGCGTCCGCAATCATAATAAAAATCTTATCGTATTCGCCTGAGTTCTGAAGCTCCACCCTGCGTTTCAAAGAACCTACATAATGTCCCACATGCAGCTTGCCCGTAGGACGGTCGCCTGTTAAAATAATTTTTTCTGCCATAATCTTCCCCTGTCAATGATTTTCTTCTGTCTATTATACACGTTTTCCACAGACGCTTCAATTCTTATTTTCACTCCCACGGAAGACTTAAACGCCTGCTGCCGCCTGCATTACCCGTAAGACGCACAGACGCGCCGCCTCCGGATTCACCGGCTTTGACAGAAATTCGGCCGCCCCGAGGGAAAATGCCCTGGCCCTGTCATTTTCCTCCTCGCTCATAGTAAGCACAATCACCGGAATTTTCCCAAAAACCGGCGACTTTCGTTTTTTCGTAAGAACTTCGAAACCGTCCATTCCTGGCATCACGAGATCCAGAAGGATAATGTCTATTTTTTCACCTTCACGCGCCAGTATTTCAATACACTCCTCCCCGGAGGATGCCTCCACAACCCGAAAGGAATCCTTAAAAATTCCGTTCAAAATCACGCGCTGAAGCCTGGAATCATCTACAACCAGCATTGTCTGAAGCTTTGCCACCTGTCTGTTCTCCCTTCGTCCCACCTGCTTTTATACGGAATAGTCAAGATTCTGTCCCAGCGACTTCTCCGCCTCCGTCATTACCGAATCCGCCCGGTCGGCAAAGGCAATTTCTTCAATCTTTTTTAAAAGCTCCTCCCACGAGGACGCCGTGACCGTCACACGGTTTCCCGCAGACACGCCGTCATGCTTATCCGTTTTCCCGGGCCCATTCTCCCGTCGCTCCTCCAGACGCTTTTCGGCTTCTTCCTTCGCGGCCTCCTTGCGCTCCTTGCGGTTCTGCTCACGCTTTTCCTCAATCCGCTCCTTCTGCGCTTCTAAAGATTTATCTACAACGGCGAAAAACGACGCGTTTCCGTAATCGTCAAAGGTCATGCCAAACGAGCTGACACGTTCCGCGTTGGCGCCGAGACTGGTCTTCATCTGCTCCATCTGCGCCGTCGCCATGCTTAGAATCCCTTCGTATTTTGAACGATAGGACTCATCCTCCGCCATCTTTTCGATTTTGTCAGAATCAATGAGTACCAAAAGCTCCTTGGAGCTTTGATACATGCCCTTATTGCGCTCCGCTTCCTCCTTTTTGTCGGGGGAAACCAGAATAAATTCCATGTTGGAAAACTTTGCCTTTAGCTGCTCATAATATTTCTGCGCCTTCTCGCTGAGGACGGGATTCCCGATCGTCCTTCCGCCCACATTCGTCTTTTTCTGTGTCTTCTGCGTCTCCTGCTCCTTCACCTGTTCTGTCTGCCGGCTATAGCCTGACCCGTAAGCACCCGCAATATTGCCGCTTAATTCACTCATAGCATTTTCCTCCCTGAAAAAATTTTAAATCCTTTTATCTGCTATAGTTATCGGCATTCCGACGATGGTTTTTTACCTTTCCTCGCGGAAATAAGCGTTTCCAAGGCTCGCCGGCGGCTGGTTTTCCTGTTTGTTTCGCTTGCTTGTGATAATGAGGACAATAATCGTCACCACATAGGGCAGCATTTTGCACAGCTCCTGCGTCGCGCGGGACAGTCCCGGCAGGTAAATGTAGAGAATATATAACCCGCCAAACAGAAACGAGCCCCAAATCGCACGCGCTGGATTCCAGAGCGCTAAAATCACAAGGGCAATGGCAAGCCATCCTCTGTCTCCGAAACCGTTGTTTGACCAGGTTCCGCCCAGATATTCCATGACAAAGTAAAGACCGCCGAGCCCCGCAATCGCCGCTCCCGTCACGGTCGCGATATATTTGTACCTGGAGACGTTGATTCCGGCCGCGTCAGCGGTTGCCGGGCTCTCACCGACCGCACGCAGATTTAAGCCGCTTCTGGTTCTCTTTAAAAACCAGGTCATGCAGATTGCCGCAACGACCGACAGATAGGTTAAAAATCCGTAGGAAAACAAAAGGTCTCCCAGCACCGGAATCTCGGAAAGCACCGGGATTTTTGCCCGGAACGCCGCGGCTGTCGTCTGCACGGAAATCTGTCCGACACCGCCTGCCAGCTTGGAAATCGATCCGCCGAAAAAATTTCCGAAGCCGACGCCAAACGTCGTCAGAGAAAGACCCACCACATTCTGGTTTGCCCGCAGCGTAATCGTAAGAAAGCTGTAAATCAGGCCGCCGAACGCGGAAGCCGCAAGCGTACATAAAATTGCAATCAGAAAGCCCACAAAGCCGTTTGGATTTTCCTTTCCGTTCTCATAGAAAAACGCGCCCATCAATCCGGCGATGCCGCCCATATACATAATTCCGGGAATTCCAAGATTCAGGTTTCCGGACTTCTCGGTCACGATTTCCCCGGTCGCCCCGAATAAAATCGCAACACCCTGCCCGATTGCCTTCTGGATAAACGTCATAAGCAGATTCATTTATTTTCCCTCCTTCCGGTTCTTCCTAAGCTCCAATTTATAATTGATGAAAAATTCACAGCCGATTAAGAAGAACAGCAAAATTCCCGTGATAATATCCGACGCGTTCTCATTTAAGCCAAACTGAGACGCCACCTGTATCGCCCCCTGCTGCATAAATACGAGAAATGCGGAAACGAGAATCATCGCAAACGGATTGAATTTCGACATCCACGCCACGATGATTGCCGTAAAGCCGCGGCCCCCGGCCGTGCTGGTCGAAATCGTATGGCTCGCGCCGCTGACAATCAGGCTTCCCGCAAGGCCGCAGATACCGCCTGAAATCATCATGGTGCGGATAATCACGCGCTTTACGTTAATTCCCGCATACCGCGCCGTGTTCTGACTCTCTCCGACCACCGCAATCTCATAGCCTTGCTTACTGTATTTCATGTAAATATACATACCCAGTGTCAATATCAGGACAATTACCACATTCAGCCCGTAAATATTTCCGAACAGGGAAGGAAACCAGCCCTTTTGCCCCGCGGCCCCGATAATGCCCACGGTATTGGACCCTGCCGGGTTTTCCCAGAATACGATGCAGAAGGTTACAATCTGCATTGCGACATAGTTAAGCATCAGCGTAAACAGCGTCTCGTTGGTATTAAAATATGCCTTAAATACCGCCGGGATCAGGCCCCAAATCAGCCCTGCCGCGGCGCTTGCAATAAAGATGAGAACCAGCAACAGCCAGTTTGGAAACGCATCTCCCGCATAAATCATCAGCGCCGCCGTCGCCGTGCCTCCCATCAAAATCTGTCCCTCCGCGCCGATATTCCAGAACTTCATCTTAAACGCCGGGGTCAGGCCGATTGCGATGCACAAAAGTACCAGCGTCTCGCGCACCGTCACCCACGCGCGGCGGTTGGTTCCCACCGCTCCGTCCACAATTCCAAGATAAACCTGAATCGGATTCTGCTTTGTGATGGCTACAATGACAAGCCCCGCCACCACCAGGGACAACAGCACCGCGGCCAGACGGATGCCCCATGCCTTCGCCGTCCCGATTGTATCCCGCTTTGTCATACGCACCAGGGGTTCTTTTACTTCCTTACTCATTTGCCTGTTTCTCCTCTCCAGAGCCTGTCATCATCAGTCCCAGTTTTTCCTTCGTGGTCTCCCTCGCATCCACAACACCTGCAATCCTTCCGCTGTTCAGCACCAGAATTTTATCGCAGAGCTCCAACAGCACATCCAAATCCTCACCGACGCAGATTACCGCCACGCCCTTTTCCTTCTGCTCATTCAAAAGATTGTAAATAGTGTAGGAGGAATTGATATCCAGTCCCCGCACCGGATAAGCCACCATCAGTACCGTCGGGTTTCCCGCAATCTCACGCCCTACAAGAATTTTCTGCACATTTCCACCGGACAGCCTGCTGACCGGTGTCTCAACGCCCGGCGTCACAACCTCAAGCTTGTCTACGATTTCTTCTGCCAGCTTTTTGGGGGCCTTGCGGTCTGCAAAAAAGCGCCCGCCCTCTTTATAGCTGCGAATCATCATGTTATCGGTCAAATCCATCGAAGCGACAAGCCCCATGCCGAGGCGGTCCTCCGGTACAAACGAAAGCGCGATGCCAAGCTCTTTGATTTCCTCCGCTTTCATACTGGATATTTTTTCCGTCTTTCCCTCCGGTGAATCGTACAGGATTTCCCCGCTCTCAATGGGCTGCAATCCCGCAATCGACTCCAAAAGCTCCTTCTGCCCGCTTCCGGAAATGCCTGCGACGCCCAGGATTTCTCCGCTGTACGCCGTAAAAGAGGCCTCCTTGAGCACTTTTAAGCCCTCCTTGTTGCGGCAGGTAACGCCGCGCATCTCGATTCTCTTTTCCACTCCCGCAGGCTCGGTTCGGTTAATATCCAGCTTCACCTTTTCACCGACCATCATTTCGGTCAGAGATTCCACGGTTGCCCCCGCAGTTTCCACCGTCGCTATGTATTTCCCCTTACGGAGCACCGCAACACGGTCGGAAAGCTCCAGAACCTCGTTTAATTTGTGTGTGATGATGATAATGGATTTTCCTGCCATGCGCATATTCCGAAGAACCGCAAACAGCTTTTCCGTCTCCTGCGGCGTCAGCACGGCGGTAGGCTCGTCGAGAATTAAAATATCCGCGCCGCGGTAAAGTACCTTAACAATCTCCACCGTCTGTTTTTGAGAGACGGACATATCATAAATTTTTTGTGTGGGATCCAGCTCAAAACCATACTGCTCCGTCAATGCACGAATCTCATTTTCAATCTGCTTTAAATTCAGCCTTCCCTTGCCCGTCAGCCCTAAAATAATATTCTCTGCCGCCGTCAAAATCGGAATCAGCTTGAAATGCTGATGAATCATTCCGATTCCGAGCGCGAAAGAATCCTTCGGGGAACGAATCGTAACCGTTTTCCCATTCACCACAATCTCTCCCTCGTCCGGAAAATAAATGCCGGAAAGCATATTCATCAGTGTCGTCTTTCCGCTGCCGTTCTCCCCCAGAATGGAAAGGATTTCCCCTTTTCTCACCGCCAGGCTCACGTTGTCGTTGGCGACAACCTCCCCAAAGCGCTTTGTCACGCCCCTAAGCTCAATCGCATTTACCGGTTCCACAAGCAATCCTCCTTTAACGTAAACTGCGGAACTGTGACAACAGCCACAGTTCCGCCAATCTTATCTGTTTCATGCACGCACAAATATATCCGCATTACTCTGTAACGGAGGTAATGCCGTCAATGATAAGGTCAAATGCCGGTGCGCTCGCAAGCTCCGATTCATGGAAATACCCGTCCGATACGTACGCCGCATATTTCTCATAATCACCGCCGCCTGCGATCAAATCCTCCAGAGAGGAACCGTTTACCGTAAAGGTAGCGGTATCAAAAACATGCAGGGTACCTTCTTTTAACGACGTCTCCACCTCGGTAACCTTCTCCTGGGTTCCCTCGGCAATCACATTCTCATTCAATGCGGTAATGCGGTCAGCACCCTCTGCATAGCCCTGGCACCAGTCGGTTACGATTTCCTCGCCGTTCATCACGCACTGAACCGCATAGGTATAATACGGTCCCCAGTTAATGGATGCGGAGGTAAGCGCGCTGTCCGGAGCAACGGAGGTCATATCAATGTTATAGCCGACACAGGGCACACCCTTTTCCTGGCACGCGCTCGGCGCTCCGGTGGTATCCGCATGCTGGCTGATCAGAACACAGCCATCATCAATCAGCTTTGTCGCCACCTCTGCCTCGCCGGACATATCCGCCCAACTGTTTGTATACTGTACCTCCATCGTTACAGACGGACATACGCTCTTTGCACCAAGATAAAAGGACGTAAAACCGGAGATAACCTCAGCGTACGGATATGCGCCGACATAGCCCATTTTCGCTTCGTCCTCCGTAATGGTGCCGTCCGCAATCATTTCATTTAACTTCAGGCCTGCAACCACGCCGGACACGTAGCGTGACTCATAAACCGCCGTAAAGTAGTTATGCATATTGGAAAGCCCTGAGGACGCCGCCTGATAGCCCGTCGCATGGCAGAACTGAACCTCCGGATATTCCGCCGCCGCTTGCAGAATATAAGACTCAAAACCGAAGCTGGTTCCAAAAATTATATTGCAGCCCTGCTCCGCAAGGTCAACCGCCGCGTCATAGCAGGACTCGTCCTCCGGCACGTTTGTCTTCTCAATAACCTGGGCATCGCTTAAGCCAAGCTCAGACATCATCTCGTCGATACCCGTCATATGTGCTGACGAATATCCCTCATTCTCATCTCCGATATAAATAACGCCCACCTTGACATCGGAAACCGCCTGCGCACCTCCGGCTTCGGTTCCGTCTGCCGCATTGGACGCTCCACCGTTTCCTGCCGCACCGTTATTTCCCGAGCCGCACCCCGCAAGCATGGAAACCGCAAGTCCGGCAATCAATAAGAAGCTAACCGCCTTTTTCATAATCTTTTCCTCCTGTATAATCTCTCTTCTTCAAAACACAACAGTAAATTTAGCATAGTCAAAAATTTACGTCAATGCCATTTCCGACCGAATTCTGCCAAAAAATCCGTTTTTTTCCAAAAATCATCTTTTCATAAGCTCATCTTATGTCTTTTATGAATTTTACTTATACAATTTCACGATGCCCCTGTCATTTAAGGTTTTGATAAAAGCCACCGCAAAGGGTACGCCGAACAATCCCAATATGCCGAAAAATTTCAAACCCAACAGCATGCAGGGCAGCATAAGGACAGGCGAAAGCCCCATCTGCCGCCCCACAAGCTTAGGTTCCACGATGTTGCGTACCACCGTAATCACAATGTAAAGCACCAAGACTCCGATTCCGGTTTTGATATTTCCCGCCGCCACGGCAATCAGCCCCCACGGCACCAGTACCGTACCGGTGCCGAGCACCGGGAGAATGTCGAGCACCGCAATCAGAAAAGCGATTACGACTGCCCCGTCGATACCGAGCACAAACAGGCCCAAAAGCAGCTCCAAAAATGTCATCACGAATATCAGGCAGTATGACAGCACGCACTTCCCTATTGTGCCGGTCACATATTTTTTCCCTTCCCGAAAGCCCTTTAAATACTTTTCGGGTATCTGCCGCTTCAAAAAACCCTTGATGGAATGAAATTCCAGTTCCATAAAGACGGTGGCAATCACTGCAATCAATATGTTCATCAAAATCCCCGGAATGCCCGCGGCTGCTCCAGATACACCGTCGATGACCCCGTCGGAAATACCGGCCACCAGTTTTCCTGCTTTTTCCAGCGCCTGGACCGAATTCACGGCCGCTTCCGGTGCAGCACCGGCGCTTGCTGCCGTGGCAATGCCCGCTGCGGCATCGGCATTTGCTGAAGCCGGGTAAAACGCGCTCATAAATTCCTCCAGCCACACGTAAAACCTTTGCAGCACAGGCACTATTGTTTCCGAAAAATATTCGGACAGCCCGCGGCAGGTGTCATAGATGAGCGCTATGATACGGGTTCCCGCAAAATAGAACAGGCAGGCGAGCAGAACATAAAACAGCAGTACAAGAACCACCGCGGCAATCCCCCGCTTCAAATGCAGCCTGTCCGCTGCAAAATCCACAGGAAACGACAACAGCCACGCGGCGGCAAATGCCAGAACAAACGGCAGCAGCACGGAGCCTGCCGCTTTCAGAAAAAGCCATGCGACGGCCGCCCAGACCGCCCAAAATGCAACCCCTGTCAAAAATTCTCTCTGCCGTCTCAACCGTTCCTCTCTGTCCATACGCCGTTTCCCACTCTCCCTGCCTGTTTCTGACTACCCTATACTATATCCGCTTTCCGGGAGAATTATGCGGGAAAAGCATACGGCAGGCGCCGTATCCGAAACACGGAAAGCGCCTGCCGTCTTTTAAGCTTCTTTAAGTTTTAGCATATAAATACAGTTCGGCCTGTCAACCTTAACCGGGGCGCCGTTTTGCAGCGAATAGCCCTTATCATAATGAATCGTGTAGGTCACAATGTCGTTGGTCGTATTATTTAAGGTCAGATAATGCCGCTCGTCGGGATAAATGGCAAGCATCTTCGGATAATCACTGTCAACTCTGGTGTTTAAAACCTCCGTCAGCATACCGCTCTCCTTATCAATCTCAAATACCACAACCGAATTTACACCGGCATTGGAACAGAACAGATACTTTCCGCTTTTGGAAACCTCCATACCGGATGCCGCGCAGATGTCCTCGTCCTTCTTTCCCCGGGTAGTAACCGCCTGAATCTTCTCAAATTGCGGCTGATTGTCCACCACCTCGTAGCGATACACCTCTACCAGATTCGACAGTTCATACAGGATGTAAGCAAATCTTCCGTCCCTGGAAAAACGTATCATACGCGGTCCGGACTCCAGCGGTCCCCGGACAATATCCACAAGCTTCAGCTTGCCGAATTCGTAATCCACCCGGTAAATTTTCGTCTGATCCAGTCCGTTATCCACGGCGCACAAAAACTTCTGGTCGGGTGTCAGCTTTACACATTCCACATGAGGCGTATTGGTACGGCGGTCATTCCCGCGTCCCATACCTTTATGAAAAATGCCGTCCGCAATGCTGCCGATGCTTCCGTCCTTTTCGAGACGCATCATCGTCACGCGTCCGTCATGATGGCCTCCCACGAACAGATAACGGTTTTGGTCATCCACCTCCACATAACAGCCGCGCATACCGCCAATCCACTGTTTATTCACCGGCTCCAAATCGCCGTCGGAAAGTATCTGAAAAGCTTCCACACCCTCATCGGCAATGGAATAAAGAAATCTTTTGTCCTTCGACACCACCAGATCCGACGGGTTATTAATCGGCACTACCTTGCGCTCCTTTAGCTGCCCTTTCGGTACATCCACATCATAAATATGGATTCCTACACTGTTCTCATGGGTATAGGTGCCCACATATGCAACATATTTGTCCTGTTTCATAGCTTTCACCCTCCTAATCTTTTCTTCGCAAAATATCGTATCTGTCAAGAGACCGGCCTAAATCGATATATAAAATCTGCTTCGGGTGCGGCGCGGATTCCATGTCACGCCCCTCCTCATCCACAATACGCCTTACCGTAACGGTGAGATTGGCACCGTCGGGCTTCATAACCTCAATCTGCTCTCCCACACAAAACTTATTGCGCTGCTCTATGCGGTATAAGCCCTCTAAATTTTGCTCTCCCACAATTCCGAGATACGTATACTCCTTTAGATAAGTGTTATTGTCGTAAATCTGAGCTTCGTCCGTGGGCTTTCCGAAGAAAAATCCGGTTGTAAACTGCCGGTAGGTACAGTTTGAAATCTGCTCTGTATACCAGGACAAATTCTTCCGGTAAAGCTCGGGCGATTCCAGATAATCATCGATGGCCTTTCGGTAGGTTCTTGCGACAGTCGCAACATATAACGCTGTCTTCATTCTACCCTCTATTTTAAAACTGTCAATACCCGATTCCATCAGCTCCGGAATATGCTCAATCATGCATAGGTCCCTGGAATTAAAAATATAGGTTCCCCTCTCGTTTTCATATACCGGCATATATTCTCCCGGCCTCGTTTCCTCCACGATGGCGTATTTCCAGCGGCAGGGATGCGTACAGGCCCCCTGATTAGCGTCCCTCCCGGTAAAATAATTCGAAAGCAGGCACCTTCCCGAATAGGAAATACACATCGCGCCGTGAATGAAGGTTTCTATCTCAAGGTCATCCGGAATGTGCGCGCGTATTTCTTTGATTTCCTCCAGGGAAAGCTCCCGCGCCGACACTACCCGCTTCGCGCCGAGCCCGTGCCAGAAACGGTAAGTCTCGTAATTCGTGTTATTCGCCTGTGTACTGATATGGCGTTCCATGTCCGGGCAAACCTCTCCCGCAATCGAAAATACGCCCGGGTCTGAAATAATCAGCGCGTCCGGACGGCTTTCCGCTTCAAATGAGGACAGCTCCCGAAAGTATTCCCTCACCCCGTCAAGGTCACCGTTATGGGCAAGGATGTTGGCCGTCACGTAAACCTTTACGCCGCGCGCATGAGCAAATGCAATTCCCTCTTTCATTTCCTGCATGGAAAAATTCTTTGCTTTCGCGCGAAGTCCAAACGCCTCACCACCAATATACACGGCATCCGCACCGTAAATAACTGCAATTTTAAGTACCTCAAGGCTGCTTGCCGGGATTAACAGTTCCGGTTTTCTCATCTCCGTTTTATCCTTTCCATCCGATGCCGCGGTCTATTTCCAGGTGCTGACCGTAAGCCCGTCCCCGATGGGTAGAACCGCGGTCACAAGCTTTTCATTGTGCGTCAGCTCGTAGAGATAATCGCGCATCCGTTTATGAATCGTCCGGTTTCTGCGGGTCACCGCAAATCGTGACTCAATAATGTCCCCACCCTGCAGCACATTGTCGGAAACCAGCGTAGCGCCTTCTTTCAGCAGCCGCAATACCTCCGGCATAAAATGAATGTACTGCCCCTTAGCGGCATCCATAAAAATAAAATCATACGGCTCCGTCAGGGTTTTTAACACCTCCGCCGCATCACCCTCTATGAGGGTAATACAGTTTTCCTTTCCCGCCCGCGCAAAATTCCTTCGCGCGGCCGGAATCCTTTTTTCATAATTTTCAATTGTATCAATCCGGCATGGCACCGGATTATACTCCGCCATTAAAATAGCTGAAAATCCGACCGCCGTGCCGACCTCAAGAATACGTGCCGGACGCTTCATTGCCAGCAGCAGCTTTAAAAAACGCTGCGTTTCTTTGCGGATGATCGGCACATAGTCCTCAAGCGCTTCCTGTTCGATTCTGTCTAAAAGCTCTGTATTGCCGGTATCGAGGGAGTTGATATAGGCAGCCAGTGTCTCGTCTACTATCACTGATTTTCTCCCTCTGACTGCGTCTCCCCGGTCGACTGCGTTTCTTCCGCCGTCTCCGTATCCTCCTCCGGCAGTGCTTCTTCCACAGCCTCCGTATCCTCTGCCGGCTCGGCGGCAATGACCGCCATCATGTCCTTTGCCGTCATAGATGTATTTAACGTATAGGTCCCGGGGCGGAGTTCGCCGGAATAAGCAGACAGCTTTAACTGCGCATAAAACAGATTGGCGTCGCGGATTAAACCCTTCTCCTCCAAAAGCTTTCCGATGTCGTACTCCGACATGCCGTCGGACACCTCCACCTCAATATCGGTTCCGGGCTCCTCCTCGACAGGCGCCTCCGTAAATACACGATAACCGAATTCATAACAAAAGGTTCCAAGCTTCACCAGACCCAGAATAACCAGCAGCATCACCAGAATCGAAAAACTGATACTGACAAATTTTAATACAACTTTATTCAGGTTCATCCTTTTCCTCCGTTATTCATCGAAGCCAATATCGAAATCCAACTCCTCAATTAAGGTCCAGTTCACTTCCTGAATGACCCTGCAGAGAGCGTTCTCCGCTTCAAGATACTGCTTTACCAGCGGATTCTTCCGAAACTCCCGGTATTCCTGCTCCATGCGGTCCGTCTCGTCATAGAGGTCGACATCCCCCTGGCTGTTCTGCAGCAGATAATTTTTCTGCCGGAACTCATGAATCCGGCTCTCCAGCTCCGGAAGATTGTGCACGCGCCTTTTGATCTCCTGATATTCGCAATACTCCCTGCTGGCCTTAAGCGCCTCCACCAGTTCCTCCATGGCTTCATCTATTCTGCCCATACCGCCTCATACCCTTTCTATACTTCCATAATAATCGGCATAATCATCGGTCTTCTCTTTGTCTCTTTCCACACAAAATCACCAAGGGAATCCTTAATTTCATTTTTAATCTTTCCCCAGTCCGTAATGCCCTTATCCATGCAATACTGCATCTTCGCATCCAATACCTGTTTTGCCTCATCCATCAGAGTCTCTGAACCCCTGACATACACAAACCCTCTGGATACAATATCCGGTCCCGCAAGCACCTGTCCCGAGCCGCCCTCCAGGGTCAGCACGACGATGATAATTCCGTCCTCGGCAAGATGCTGCCGGTCGCGCAGCACGATATTTCCGACATCCCCGACACCGAGACCATCTACCATAATATCGCCGACATGTACCCTGCCGGTCACTTCAGCCTTCTCATCGTCAAGCTCAAGCACATCCCCAGAGGAAAGAAGGAAAATATGATCCCTGGAAATTCCAAGCTCCTCGGCAATCCGCGCCTGCGCCAGCAGATGGCGGTACTCCCCGTGTACGGGAATCGCATACTTCGGACGCACCAGGGAATAAATCAGCTTAATTTCCTCCTGGCAGGCATGTCCCGACACATGCACATCCTGGAAAATCACATTTGCGCCCTTCATGGACAGCTCGTTGATAATGCCGGACACCGCTTTCTCATTGCCCGGAATCGGGTTGGAGCTTAATACGATGGTATCGTTCGGCTTAATCGTTACCTTTTTGTGGATGCCGGATGCCATGCGCGAAAGCGCCGCCATGGACTCTCCCTGGCTTCCCGTTGTAATCAGCACCGTCTTCTCGTCAGGATAATTTTTCAGTTCCTCAATATCAATCAGCGTATTGTCCGGAATGTTGATATAGCCGAGCTCCGAAGCGATGCCGATGATATTGACCATGCTGCGCCCCTCCACGACTACCTTTCTTCCGTATTTGTACGCCGTATTGATAATCTGCTGCACGCGGTCGACATTGGACGCAAACGTGGCAATGATAATTCTCGTGTTTTTATGGTCCGCAAAAATCTCGTCAAAGGTCTTTCCGACGGTTTTCTCCGACATCGTAAAGCCCTTGCGCTCCGCATTCGTACTGTCGCACATCAGAGCCAGCACTCCCTTTTTGCCGATTTCGCCAAAGCGCTGCAAATCAATGGCATCCCCGAATACCGGCGTGTAGTCCACCTTAAAGTCTCCCGTATGCACCACCGTGCCCGCCGGAGAATAAATCGCCAGTGCCGCCGCGTCCTGGATGCTGTGGTTTGTCTTGATAAATTCCACGCGGAAGCAGCCCAGATTGATATGCTGTCCGTATTTTACCACCTTGCGTTTTACCTTTGTGAGCATGTTATGCTCTTTTAATTTGTGCTCGATGATGCCGATTGTCAGCTTCGTCGCGTAAATCGGCACATTCACGTCACGCAGCACATAGGGTATCGCCCCGATGTGATCCTCATGGCCATGCGTGATGAAAAAGCCTTTGACCTTTTCCAGATTATCCTTCAGATATGTCACATCCGGGATGACAAGGTCGATTCCGTACATGTCATCCTCCGGGAAAGACAGACCGCAATCCACAACAATAATACTGTCTTCATATTCAAAGGCAGTAATGTTCATTCCAATCTGCTCCAAACCACCCAGCGGGATGATTTTAAGCTTTGAAGTTTTTTCTTTTTTCAAATTTTTACCTCCGTTACGTTTTTTCCGTTCTGATTTTTTTGAATCATTCTGGCTGATTCCCGCCTCTTTGTTCTTTTCCTTAGTATTCAATGTCCGCGTCCTCAATCAATTCTGCAAATATTTTTCCGACCGTAGCAAGCTCAGTCTCATCCTCGACCATCTCGCATACGACCTCTTCCTCTTCCGCCGCAACCTCTTTTAAGATATATGCGTCGCAGTCGCCGTCCTCTTCCTCTGTCACAAAAAGATACCGCGTACCGTTTACCTTTGTTTCTTCCACCACAAAAAATTCGACTTCCTCTTTCGTATCGGGGTCGATAAATCTTACCTTTTCCATTCTTTCTCCATTCCGAAACGTTATCGCTGCATACCAAGATAATCCAGATACCCCTGCAGTATAAAAACAGCCGCAAGCTCATCCACATACTTCTTGCGTTCTTCCCTGCGGATACCGGATTCCATCATATGCCGGTCAGCGGATACCGTCGTCAGGCGCTCGTCCCATAAAACGACCTCAAGTCCCGTGCGCCTCTCCAACATCTCCTGAAATTGCTTTGTCTTTTCGCAACGCTCTCCTTCTGTGTTGTTCATATTTTTCGGATACCCCAGTACAATGCGCTCCACCTGATATTCCGATACAAGCTGCTCAATTCTGGCAAGCGTCTGGCGCAGCTTATCAGGGGACTTTCTTCGAATAATCTCAAGTCCCTGCGCAGTTAATAAAAGCTCATCACTGACCGCCGCACCGACCGTCTTTGAGCCAAAATCCAAACCTAAAATCCGCATAAACTCCTATTCCCAATGGTTATTTCTGATATAAGCCTTTAACACTTCCTCCACCAGTTCGTCCCGCTCTACTTTCATAATCAGGCTTCTTGCATTATTATGGCTGGTAATATAAGTGGGGTCCCCAGACATAATATATCCAACAATCTGATTCACCGGATTGTAACCTTTCTCGCTCAACGCACGATATACAATCGCCAGTACATCTCCTACCTTAAGCTCCGGCTCCTTTTCTACCTTGAAATATTGTGTGTTATTGATATTCTGCATATTTATCACGCCCTTATACCTGCTCATTCGTCCGACCGCCGAAATTCCCGCCGGCTCTACACATAAAAAGCATTGCTATTTATTATTCTAATATAGTTTGTCCTAAAATTCAACCAAAAGATAGATATTCTCCGTCAGCCGTCCCGTAATTTTGCCGGAAACAAACTCATTGGCGCGGACTCCTCCAGCCTCGCGGGCCACCTTGACATACTCCGCCGTATAGCCGGTATAATATCGTTTTCCGCCAATCAGCAGTTCTTCCTCCAGAAGCGCCTTTACCTCTTTTCCGATATAGTAATCTCTGAATTCCGCAGACATTTTCTCCGCCAGCGCGAGCAGCACGGCGCTCCGCTTTGTCTTTATCTGCTCCGGTATTTGCTCCGGCATCGCGGCGGCCTTCGTCCCCTCTCGTCTGGAATATTTAAATATATGCATTTCGTAAAAATGGATTTTCTTCAAATATTCTTCCGTCAGCGCAAATTCCTCGTCGGTCTCCCCCGGAAAGCCCACAATCACATCCGTGGTAATCGCCGGATGCGTAAAATAGCTCCGCAGAAGTCGGCAGCCCCGCTCATACTCTGCCGTATCGTAGCGCCGGTTCATGCGCTTCAGCACCGTATCGCAGCCGCTCTGTAAGGAGAGATGAAAATGCGGGCATACCTTCGGCAGCTCCGACAGCCGTCTGACAAATTCCTCCGTGACGATTCTCGGCTCTAAGCTTCCGAGCCGGATGCGCGCAATTCCCTCGATTTCATGCACCCGCTCAATCAGGTGCAGCAGCGTATCACCGGTATCCTGTCCGTAGGAGCTTAAGTGGATTCCCGTCAGCACGACCTCGCGGTAGCCCTGCCCCGCAAGCCGCCGCACCTCGACAAGCACATCCTCCGCCCTCCTGCTTCTGACCCGCCCTCTGGCAAACGGAATCACACAATAGCTGCAAAACTGGTTGCAGCCATCCTGCACTTTGATAAACG
>CALWBG010000044.1 GCA_944375975.1 uncultured Roseburia sp. | reverse complement strand
AACAGATACCATGCATGTGCCCGGTGCATCCGCTTTAACACCTGAATGCCATGCAAAATGAGAAGCGGTACGAACGGAACTAAAATTTTCCCTCTCGCATACAGGGTTCCGTTTAACAGCCAGGCAAACACGCCGCAGAAGCAAAGCGCAAGAAAAAGCAGGCTCCTTCCACGCAAGCCCTTTATCCCCAGCCCCGCAAACAGCAGATACAGGCATACGGCAGTCAGTCCCATCCCGTAGGGGCTGTAAAGCAAAAATTCCGCTTTTGGCAGAAACAGGGGAACCGCCGCCGCCTTTGAAAGCGCGCGCCTGTGCTCTAAAATCACAAGCAGGGACGGTACCAGCAGCACCGCCGAGAGTCCGGCAGAAAGAAACACCGTCTTTAGCCAGGGCAAAAAAAATCCGCGCCCTTTTAAGCCCTGCCAATAAATACCCGCCGCCAGAAACGCCGCGGGTGCGTAATAAAAGCTGCTACAACAGACCAATACGAAAAACAGCGCCGCGAGACGGGATTTTCCGCGCTCTATGGCGAGCAGGGCCGCAAGCAGAAACGGCATATAATTCACAAACATCACCTGCCGGTGCGTATGAAAAAAGAAGGTGGCAGTTAAAAATAAAATACTTCCGAACAGCGCAAGCTTTCTGCTTCCCGTATTTCGGACGAAAAACACATAGCCGAGCAGCACGGACGCCAGATACCCGGCCAGCATATAAAGAATCAAAAACGGCGCCATCGGAAGCTTGGGAAACAGACAGCCGATGAAAATATCCGGCCTCAAATACCCGTAATAGGAAAAGCAAAAGCCATTGCTGCCCCCTCCCAGAGGCAGAAATCCCGGAAGCAGCGTACCCTGTGAGAGACAGGCGTCCCTTATGGTTTCCGCCAGTGCGGCATGCTGTGACAGCCAGTCCGTCGTGGAACCGTACAGTCTGCCCCGGGGCACCGTAATAAGCAGCAATAGAAAAAACAGACTCGCCAGACAAATCGGAAACATTCTTTTTTCCGAGAACAAAACCTTCATAAGTCATTCATCCTCCCTTTGTGTGAAGTCCTTTTCCGGCTCTATTCTGACAGACGTTTCTTAATAATCACCCGAAGAACGTCCAAAGCTTTCCGAATAAATCCAAAGAATTCTTAAGATTGGGAAAAGACAGATGCGCTATATGAAATATCATGTATAATGGGAAAAGAAATATAAGCCACGGGGAGATATTGCGATGGAAGAAAAAACAAAGATTCTGGTTGTGGATGATAACCCGGAAATCCGGGAAATCATACAGATTCTGCTTGAGGGGGAGGGCTACGCGATTTCGCAAGCCGAAAACGGCGCTATAGCACTGCAGCTCCTTTCCGAAGAGTCCTTTGATTTGATTATTCTTGATATAATGATGCCGCAGTTGAACGGTTATCAGACCTGTGTCAGGATCCGGGAGCGCTCCAACGCCCCGATTCTTTTCCTTTCCGCGAGAACCAAAGAAAGTGACAAGACCCTCGGCTTTTCCAGCGGCGGGGATGATTATCTCGCAAAGCCATTTTCCTATGCGGAGCTGGTCAGCCGGACGAAGGCTCTGCTGAGGCGGTATCAGGTTTATCAGGGAAAAGACGCTCCGGCGGAAAAGAAAGAGAATGTCCCCGATACGATTTTATGGGAGGATATGGAACTGCGGAAGACGGAGCGCACCGTTCTGCGCGGCGGGAAGCCGCTGGATTTAACGGACACCGAGTTTGAACTTTTGCTGCTTCTGGTATCCAACCGGGGGCAGAATTTTTCGGCGGAACGCCTTTACGAAACGGTCTGGGGCGAGCCGTACTATTACGGCGCCAACAATACGGTCATGGTGCACATCCGCAATCTGCGCCGTAAAATCGAAAAGGATCCGAAAAATCCGGTGCTGGTAAAAACCGTCTGGGGAAGGGGGTATCGCTGTGATTAACCGTATCCGCTCTTTGAGCCTGCGAATCAAATTACTGCTTTTGATTCTTGGGATGGGCTGCATTTCTATCCTGCTTTTTTTTATGCTCTGGAACAACATTGCTTTTGCCTGGAGCGTTGCAAAATATCTTCCGTGCTTTTCTTTTGATGAGGAAGCATTTGTAGAGGAGTTGCGGAGGGATGCTCCGAATTATACGGTTCCGGAATACAACGACGGAAAAAACGGAAAGAATACAATAGAGGGGTTCTTTGCCCCGGCGGATAAATATACCGGTATTTATATTTACGGTTCGGACGACGGACTGTACCGCGCCAGCCAATACCCGGAAATTCTTGACAGATTTATCTTCGGCACCGTATTGGAACGCGGCGCTTCTCTGCTTGATATTTACGGTAAACCGAGCTATGAGCCTGAGCTCTATACAATGGAATTCCAAAACGGTCCCGCGGATGTCCTCATTCAAAATTACCGGTACGCCGCCTTTGTATATCCCTATCTGATTATCATCATCTGCCTTTGTGTGGGTATCTTTTTGTTTTCCATCCTCACCTACATTAACCGCAGGATGAAGGATATACTCTGTCTCAAACAGGAGATTCTTCTGATGGCGTCCGGAGATCTGTCCCACCCTGTCCCCTCCTGCGGGCAAGACGAAATCGGAACTCTCTCCACGGAGCTTGACTGTCTCAGACAGACGCTTTCCGAGCAGATTGCGAAGGAGGCGGAGAGCCGTCAGGCAAACCAGGATTTGATTACCGCCATGTCTCACGACCTTCGGACGCCGCTGACGATTCTAAAGGGGTATCTGGAGGTGCTTAAGCTGAAACAGACACATGCGTCAGAGCTGTCAGAAACCTATCTGGAGCGCTGCCTCAAAAAAGCGGACGATATCAGGGAAATGACCGACCGGATGTTTGAATACGCGCTCGTCTTCGGAGAACAGGAGGATTTTTCGCCAACAGAGCTTCCCGCTTCGTTTTTATGCCAGTGTATCCGCGAAAATATGGATTTTTTAACACTTGCCGGTTTTGAGACAAAAAAAACACCGGACGCTTCCGATGTTTTTTTGCCCTGTGGTAAGGGGCGCCTTGCGGACACGGTTTTCACAGGCGATGAGACCATGCTCAAACGGATTTTTAATAACCTGTTTTCGAATATCCTAAAGTACGGAGAGAAATCCTCTCCGGTCACCGTATCGCTTCAGGTGGCAAAAGATGCGAATCCTGTGACAGCCGCCGCCTCAAATGAGTTTTGCCTTGAAATTTCTCTTTTAAACGCCGTAAAAGCGGACAGAAAGGAAATTGCCGGAAACGGCATCGGGCTTAAGAGTGTCCTAAAAATGCTCACACTGCACCACGGAACCTTCACACAGGAGGAAACGGACGGTATGTATCGCATCCGCCTCTGCTTCCCCCTGTCCCTTCCGCAGCTAAAAGAGGAATCCTTATGAAAAGGCCGCGAAATAAATCAGCACCAGCACGCCGAGCACGATGCGGTACCAGCCGAATGCCTGAAAGTCATGCTTTCTGATGTACGCCATCAGGAAGCGGATGACAAGAATCGATACCAAAAAGGCAACCGCCGTTCCGACGCCGAGAAGCACAAGCTCGGTTCCGGTAAAGGAAAAGCCGAACTTTAACAGCTTAAGGAAGCTCATTCCAAGCATGACGGGAACCGCCAGATAAAAGGTAAACTCAGCTACCGCAACCCGCGAAACGCCAATCAGCAGACCGCCGATAATCGTTGCGCCGGACCGTGAGGTTCCCGGAATGATGGAAAGCACCTGAAACAGGCCAATCAAAAACGCCGTCTGGTAGGTAATCTCGGCAAGCGTTTCGGTTTTCGGGGTTCTGCTCTTATTCCACCTTTCGATGATGATAAAAGCGATACCGTAGACAATGAGCGCCAGCGCAATGACGATTGGCGTATGGAAATGCGCCTCGATATAATCATCGAACAGAATCGTCACCACCGCGCCCGGTATGCAGGCCACCACGACCTTAAACCAGAGAGAAAAAATATCCTTTCGGATTACGGGCTTTGATTTATCCCGGAACTGAAACGGGAACATCCGGTTCCAGAACAGCACCACGACCGCAAGAATCGCGCCGAGCTGAATGATGATAAAAAACATTTCCTTAAAGTCGTCACTGGCATTTAACTGGATAAACTCATCCACCAGAAGCATATGTCCCGTGCTGCTGATGGGAAGCCATTCCGTAATTCCCTCCACAATGCCAAGGAATATAACCTTCAACAATTCCACAAAACTCAAATCCATTTTTTTGAATCTCCTTTTTCCTGCCCCGCCAAAAGCTCCGGCAGAGATTTTTTCACTTTTTTTCTGGTGAGCTCAACCAGCCCAAGCTTTGTCATATCCACAAGCCGCACCGGAACGCCATCCTGCTTTAAGGCCGCGCCAAACTCCTTCATAAGCGTTTTCTGCGCCTCCGCCGAGGTAAGATTCATAAAATCCACCACGATGATACCGGATATATTGCGCAAACGGAGCTGTCTGGCAATCTCCGCCGCCGCCTCCAGATTGACGCGCAGAAAATTTTCCTGAACATCCTTCCTGGCGACGTTCTTTCCGGTATTGACGTCTATGACCGTAAGCGCTTCCGTGGGCTGAATAATCAGGTATGCCCCTGACTTTAACCAAACCTTTTCCCTTAAAGCGTCCGTAAGCTGGCCCTTTAAGCTGTAAAGGGCGGAGAGAGAAAGCATCTCATCCGCATAATACGAAAGACGAAGCCCATCCTCAAGCACAACCTCATCCACCCGCTTCGGCACGCTGCCCCCGGCCGTAAGGCGGTTTTCGGGCACATCAAACATACGGCAGACCTCCTCAAAGACCGCCCGTTCATCCGTGACGACTTCACCGAGCCATTCCCGGCGCTGGCCAAGCAGCATCTTCTGCCAGGGGGTGCGCTCCTTATACACACACAAGCCACAGGTCTTATGCGCGGCCGTTTCCAAAAGCTGCTCATAACATTGCCGGAGCCATGCGATTTCTTTCAGCACTTCCTCATCCGAAGCACCCTCGGCATTCGTCCGGACAATCACCCCGAACCCTCTGCCTTCTTCCTCTCCCAGCTTTTCGCGCAGGAGTCCGGCATAATGCTCTCTTTGCGCGGCAGACAGCCGCAGGGAAACGGACAGTTGCCGTCTTTCCGTCGTCAACACCGCGTATCTGCCGGAAAACGTCAGGTTGGTCGTCACCACCGGCTCCTTGGTCTTAACGGCCTCCTTTGAGACCTGAACCAAAAGTTCATCCCCCGCCGCCAGCTTCTTCCTGGAATATTTCTTCGTAAAAACAGGATTCCGGCAGTCGGCCAGGGAACAGTAGCATTTCTGCCCGTCTGCGATGCGGATAAAGGCTGCGTTTAAGTTTGTCACGACATTTTCCACGCGTCCGACATAAATATTTCCGAGAATGGAAGGGACGCCGACGGGCTCCGGTGTCACCTCAATCAGCTTTCGATTTTCGTCGCAAAGGGCAGAAATGCGGTATTCCTGCCCTCGAATCTGCCCTGTTGTGATCACAAACCGGTTCATGCCCGGCCTGCCTTTATTGCCTCTGCCGCATCAATGGGTGTTCCCAATGCCCCAAGGGCGACAAAGCCGCTGTCGGCCGCCGCATAGACGTCCTTTCTGTGAATCTGAACGGCATTCCCGTCATAGCAAAGTCCCATAAAGTCGAACAACGCTCCCATCACAAGCTCCGGCTTTATGTTGTCGCTGCTTCCGGCGGACAGTCTCAGGGAAAAGACGGGACGTCCCTTCTGCTCCGTCACCCGAAAATCATAAACCAGCTTCTTTAAATCCATAACCTTCTCGCCTTTTTTCGTCTGTTTTGTAACCAAAACCTCCTCCCGCTCGAAAAAGAACTCCTTTACCGCCTTCTCAAACGCCACGGCGTCCGCGGGCGGCTCATAGCCCTCTTTCACCCAAAGCCCGTAATCCGCCGCCGCGACGATAGACATCGCTGTCTTTGCGTTATCCGGAAGCTTTACATAGTCCGTCACCTCTACGCCTTCCACCATCACGTCATTTAATGCCCGGATGGAATCCTGCGTGGAGCGGGTCGAATGGACCTCAATATCAAGATATTCGCCGTCACTGGTAATCCCGACCCCCAGGGGCGCCGCAAAGGACATAATCTGATGGGGAGAAAAGCCCTCGGAATAGCAGATGTCGATGTCCGCCCTGCGCATTGCCTTCTGAAAATACCGCATCATATCCAGATGTCCGATAAACTTCATCACGCCGTACTTTCGGAACTTAATTCTGATTTTTATCATAACGTTACCTTTCCATGAACCTTTCTGTCATTAAACTTCAACGGACACACCGTCACTCTCTTGCCGCCGTACATACACCGGTTTTGAATTTTCCTGCCCCGCAGGCGGAGCAGCGCATTTTGCAGTTCGGTGTCACCGTCCCGTCCTTTGCATTCTGCCACTCGCGTTTTAAGAACTCCTTTGAGACGCCGGCATCAATAAAATCCCACGGGAAAAGCTCATCCAGCGGACGCTCCCGCTTTGTGTAAAAATCCATATCGACACCGCATTCCGCAAAGGCATCCAGCCAGCGCTGATAATCAAAAAACTCGGACCAGGCATCGAATATTCCGCCTTTTTCATAGACCCTGCGCAGAACCTGTCCGACTCTGCGGTCGCCTCTTGCCAGAACCCCCTCCAACACCGTGACATCGGCCTCATGCCAGTTATATTTGATACTTTTGCGGTTTAACTGCTCCTTCACCGCTTCGTTTACGATTTTTGCCCTGCCGATATAATCCTCGGGGTCATGCATGGATGCCCACTGAAACGGGGTAAACGGCTTCGGCACAAAAAAGGAGGTGGAAATCGTAATCTGGCACTTCCCGTTGCGCCTGTCCTTCGGTATCTCATAATAGCGCACAGCGATATCATTGGCAAGCTCTGGAATTGCCCGCATATCTTCCTCCGTCTCCGTCGGCAGTCCTAACATAAAATACAGCTTTACCTTATTCCAGCCGCCCTCAAACGCCATTCCGGCACCCTCTAAAATGACATCCTTCGTCAGTCCCTTATTAATTACGTCGCGCAGACGCTGGGAGCCGGCCTCGGGGGCGAAAGTCAGACTGCTCTTTTTGATGTCCTGTACCTTTCCCATCACATCTAAGGAAAACGCGTCAATGCGCAGCGACGGCAGCGAAATATTCACGCCCTTCCCCTTAAACTCCTCAATCAGGAAAGTTACCAGCTCCTCAAGCTGGGAATAATCCGAGGAGCTTAAAGAGCTTAAAGAGATTTCTTCATGTCCGGTAGACTTTAGCATCCGCCAGGCAAGCTCCTTTAACCGCTCCACATTTTTTTCCCTGGTCGGGCGGTAAACCATTCCCGCCTGACAGAATCTGCATCCGCGGATACAGCCACGCTGAATTTCGAGCACCACACGGTCCTGCGTCGCCTTGATAAACGGTACAATCGGCTTTTCCGGATAAACAGCCTCCGTCATATCGCTCACAATCTGCTTTTGAACGGTCGCCGGAACGTCGTCAAACAGCGGCGTAAACGCTTCTATCGTGCCATCCTCCCCATACGTGACCTGATAAAGGGAGGGGACATAGATACCCGGAATTTTTGCGGCCTCATGCAAAAACGCCTCCCGCGAAGCGCCCTCCCGCCTCATTTTTTTATACAGATCCAAAAGCGCGTCATAGGACACCTCGCCCTCGCCCAGATAAAACAAATCAAAAAACTCGGCAATCGGCTCCGGGTTATAGGTGCAGGGTCCGCCGCCGATGACAATCGGGTGCTCCCAGGTCCGTTTGGAAGCGGATAAGGGAATCTGGCTTAAATCCAGAATTTGCAGGATATTGGTATAGCACATTTCGTATTGGATGGTAATGCCGAGAAAATCGGCGTTTTTCACAGGCTCCTGGGATTCCAGGGAAAAAAGCGGAATGTCCCTCTCCTTCATCAAGGCATGCAAATCCGGCCATGGTGAGTACACCCGCTCGCACCACACATCGTCCCTGCGGTTAAACATGTCGTATAAAATCTGAATCCCCAGATGTGACATACCGATTTCATACACATCGGGAAAGCACATAACAAAACGGATGTCGACCCGCTCCTTATCCTTTATTACACAATTTAACTCATTGCCGATATAGCGCGCCGGCTTATCGATTTTCATGAGTATTTCGTCCGATAATGCTAATTTTGTCATTCGAATATTCCTTTCCTACTCGCTTTGTTCCTGTATCATAACATAATTTTTCAGATTTGTATAATAATGATTGTCACAGACAAGCGTCATGACTTCCTTTGCCGAATATCCCGCGATTTCCGTTCCCGTCGAAAGGCAGCCGAAAAACACCGCAAACAGGGCAACGGCCACAAACAGCCGAAGCTTAAAAAATGTAAAAAAGCTGTCCCCCGACTGCTCCTCCGGTTTGGCGAGACGATTCTCCTCCCGAAATGAATTGCGCACTTCCTGCACATACGCCCTGCGCCTGTTGGCATAGTCCATATCCATACAAATACACCACCTGGTTTACCGTAAAAACATTATGTTTACCAATTTCGGAAAGCAAATATTTTTACGGCCTCTTTGTATGATTTTATTCGCAACGGGACAAAATCATGCATGACGATGGCGCGCGTTATTCTTTTTTCTCCCGGCGTGCCCCATTTCCGGAAAACGGAAGTGTCAGCACCCGCATCAGGGTATTGTCCAAAAGCGCTGCCCCGGCCACCGAGATGACCAGCGTCAAAACCATCATAAGGATGCAGCCGCCCCAGATACCGCCGCTTAAAACGTTAACGCCAAGCACCTGTTTTACGACAAAATGAAGCACACCCCAGTGGATAAGCAAAATGGAGTAGCTGTACCGGCTGATGAGGCGCACAAAATATCCCGCACCGTGTTTTCCCGCAAAGAGCCGTTTGACGGCAATAAAAATTGCGGACGAAAAAAACAGCATGGTCGGAGCATTCTGGTAAATATAATTGGCAAAATCCGCCGTCCGAAAAATCATGACGCAGCTCACAGAAAACGAAATTACCCCGGCCGCAAGAAAAAAGTTCTCCTGCCGTCTTGTACATTTCCCGTTGACGAAATAACCAAGCAGAAAGGCGCCCGCAAAGGAATCCACCACGATTCCAAGCGGCGACGCGATGCCGAAGGCCGGGAGGTACGTATCAAGGGCGCAGACAAAAAAGATAACCGCCATAAGCCCGGAAAGCACGCTGTCGGGAATATTTGCCGTGATAAAGCGCAGCAGCGGGGTGAGCACATACAGCCAGATAATCACATAGACCAGCCAGAAATGCGGCGCTTCCACCGGGGCTCCGGTAAGAATCCGGCGCAGCATGGGAAGCCAGTGATCCGGGTAAATCCACTCGATTCCTTCTTTGGCGCAGACGTAAAGGATATAATAAACCACCATTGGAATCACAACCTTTGTGAAACGCTTCCGAAAAAAATCTCCCGGGCGCTCGTTTCGTACCGGAAGCAGCAGTGCCCCGCTTATCATCACAAACAGCAGATTGCAGGATAAAAATATAAAATTAAAAATTTCCAAAATATAATAAGCAGTGCCCCCGTACTCCACCATCGTTATGGCAAGGGAAACCGTATGCACGCCAATCACAAAAACGGTTGCCAGCACCCGCAGAATATCAAGATAAATCAGCCGCTCTTTCACCGCAATAACCTCAATCTCCTATAAAGTCAAAAAACTTTGCTACACAAAAAACAGTATAGCAAAGTTTTTTCTCGCTCTCAATCTTTTCTTAACGCTGGGACAGCTCCTGTGTGATTTCCTCCCAGGAGACCCCTTTTTCCGCCATCAGCACCATCATGTGGTACAGAAAATCGGAAATTTCGTATTTGATTTCCTCCGGGTCGGGGTTCTTTGCGGCAATGACAATCTCCGTCGCTTCCTCTCCGACCTTTTTTAAAATTTTGTCGATACCTTTGTCAAACAGATAATTGGTATAGGAGCCCTCCTTCGGATTGGACTTCCGGTCAAGGATGATGGCATAGACATCCTCCAGCACCTTTAAGGGATTCTTCTCCATATACTCTTTTTTGACGATCTCATGGAAAAAGCAGGTTGGATTTCCAGTATGGCAGGCCGCGCCGACCTGTGAAACCTTGGCGAGGATCGTATCGTAATCACAGTCTGCCGTCAGGGACTTCACGTACTGAATGTGGCCCGAGGTCATTCCCTTCGTCCAGAGCTCCTTCCGGCTCCTGCTGTAATAGGTCATCTTCCCGATGTTGATAGTTGTCTCAAACGCTTCCTCATTCATGTAGGCAAGCATCAGCACCTCATCGGTGCGGTAATCCTGTACAATTACCGGAACCATGCCCTCGGAATTTTTCTTCAAATCCACCCATTTCAGCGCCGGCTCAAAATTATCCATCTTAATCCCCGCCGCGGAAAGCTGGGACTTTAACTCCATGATGTCGGTCTTCGGGTCGTTGATAAAGGGGCCCGCAATTCCGCGCACATTCGGACGCTTTAATGCCTCGATGATTTTTTCATAATCACATGCTTCAAAATAAACCACATACGGAACATCCGTAATATTTTCAATCGCGTTTAACACCTCGGTGTTTAAAGCTAAAAGCTCATGGAAATGCTCGTCCATCTCCTCCTGATGCTTAAAGATAAAGTCCACATTTTCAACGGAAACCAGGATACGGTCCTTGCCGAACCGGTTGCTCGCTTCCTCCGCGATTTTCATGCTGTTCGGCTTTGCGCCGTTTACAATCACCTGAAGGCAGCCCGCGTAGATGAACTTCTTCACGTCCTCGAAACGCTTAATGTTTCCTCCCGCACAGACCTTAATCTCTACGTTGCGATTGATATTTTTTATGGTCTGGATATTTTTCTCGTGTTCCTCGTCGTCGTCCGACAAATCAAAAACGATAATCTTATCAATGCCGCTGTCATTGTAAAGGCGTGCCAACGCAATCACGTCATCGCCCATCGGCGCAAAATTGTCTATCCCCTTTACCGCCTGACCGTCCTTTAAATAGATAGTCGCAACAATGTTTTTGTGTTCCATAATTATGATAATCCTTCCTGCCTATAAACTTCCCTTCGTGGACAATACATCCGTAATGCGCGGATCATATCCCGTCGCCTCATCAAGCGCCCGCGCGAACGCCTTGAACATCGCCTCAATCATATGGTGGTTATTGCCGCCGGAAAGCACCTTAAGGTGAAGGTTCATCCCCGCGGAATACGATACGGCATAGAAAAACTCCTTTACCATCTCCGTATCCATATAGCCGACCCGCTCTGCCGTAAACGCGGCGTCAAACACGAGATACGGCCTGCCGGACAAATCCACGGCACAGAGCACCAGCGTTTCATCCATCGGCAGAATACAGCTTCCGAAGCGCCTGATTCCCTTTTTATTTTTGAGTGCCTTGCGGATTGCGTTTCCGAGCACGATTCCGGTGTCCTCAATAGTATGATGGCAATCCACCGCAAGATCACCCTGCACCCTGACGTTTAAATCAAAAAAGCCGTGTCGCGCAAAGCCCTCCAGCATATGATCAAAAAACCCGATGCCGGTGTCAATATCAGCGTTGCCGCTGCCGTCAATATTGAGGGACATGGAAATGTCCGTCTCCTTTGTCTTTCTTATGTAATCCGCTGTTCTATCCATTTTGGCCTCCCTGTTATCTTACCATATCCGCCTGCGGTTTTCAAACCGGATTTACTGCTCAAACCGGACGCGGATGGAATTGGCGTGCGCGGTGAGCTGCTCGCACTCCGCAAACTGTACGATGTCTTTATATACCGGCTCCAACGCCTCCCTTGAGTAGGAAATAATACTGGACTTCTTGATGAAGTCGTCCACGCTAAGCGGAGAAAAGAATTTCGCCGTGCCGTTGGTCGGAAGGACATGGTTTGGTCCCGCAAAATAATCCCCGAGCGGCTCACTGGAGTACTCCCCGAGGAAAATAGCCCCCGCGTTGCGGATTTTTGTCATAACCTCGTACGGATTTTTTGTCACGATTTCCAGATGCTCGGAGGCAATTTCATTGGCAGTGGCAATCGCTTCCTCAAGGTCTTCTGCAATCAGGATATAACCGTAATTGTCCAGCGATTTTTGAATGATTTCCCTGCGCGAAAGCTCTGCCGTAAAAGCTTCGGCTTCCTTTGATACCTGCTCCGCCAAAGCTCTGCTTGTGGTAATTAAAATCGCTGATGCCATCTCGTCGTGCTCCGCCTGGGAAAGTAAATCGGCCGCCACGTAGCGCGGGTTTGCCGTCTCGTCCGCCAGTACTAAAATTTCGCTCGGACCCGCGATGGAATCGATGCTGACATAGCCAAATACCGCTTTTTTTGCCAGCGCGACATAAATGTTGCCCGGGCCTACGATTTTATCGACCTTCGGGATGCTCTCAGTCCCAAAGGCCAGCGCCGCGATTGCCTGCGCGCCGCCCACCTTATAAATTTCGTCCACACCAGCCTCTTTTGCCGCAACCAGCGTGGAAGCGCAGACCCTACCGTCTTTGCCCGGAGGCGTCGTCATCACGATACGTTTTACGCCGGCAACCTTCGCCGGAAGCACATTCATCAGTACGGAGGAAGGGTAAACCGCTTTTCCGCCCGGCACATAAACGCCGACCTTCTCCAACGCCGTGACCTTCTGTCCGAGCAGAATACCGGATTCCTCTGTGTCAAACCAGGAAAAGTGGCGCTGCTTTGCGTGGTAATCCCGGATATTCACCAGCGCCTTTCGAATTACCTCCAAAAGCTTCGGGTCAACGCTCTCGTACGCCTCTTTGATTTCTTCCTCTGTCACCAGAATATTATCCGCGCAGATGTCGGCGCCGTCAAATTGTCTGGTGTAGGAAAACACCGCTGCGTCACGCTCCTTTTTTACCCGTGCGATAATTTCGTCCACACGCCCCTCAAATTCCCCGTAGGAATTGGGGCTTCTCTTTAAAAGATTTTCCAGAATATTACTCCGTGTCTCCTCTGTCAATTCTAAAATTCTCATCGCTTTCCCTGCCTTTCCGACGTTAAATCACCGTTTTCAAATCCGAAATCAGCTTTGTAATCCTCTCATTCTCCATCTTCATGCTCACCTGATTCACTACCATTCTCGCGGAAAGCGGGCATACTTCTTCCAGTACGCAGAGTCCGTTTTCCTTTAAGGTCGAACCCGTCTCCACAATATCACAGATGACCTCGGACAGCCCGACAATCGGTGCAAGCTCAATCGAGCCGTTTAACTTGATAATCTCAACGGTCTGATGTTTTTTATTATAAAAGTAATCCTTTGCGATATGGGGATACTTGGTGGCGACGCGAATCAGCTCATGGTGCTTTAACAGCTCCTCTGCGCTCTTTGGCCCGCAGATGCACATACGGCACTTCCCGAAGCCTAAATCAAGCACTTCATAAATATTGCGCCCCTCCTCTAAAATCGTGTCCTTCCCGACAATGCCGATATCCGCCGCCCCATACTCGACGTAGGTCGGGACGTCCGGCCCCTTTGCAAGGAAAAACCGAAGCTTTAACTCCTCATTGACAAAAATCAGCCTGCGGGTATCCTTATCCTTCATCTCCTCGCAGGTAATCCCGATTTTTTCGAACATTTCCAGCGTCTTTTTTGCAAGCCTCCCTTTGCCCAGCGCAAAGGTAAGGTACCTGATATCTTCCATAACTGCATAATCCTTTCCGGTAATTTCTTTTGGCACTACATGAAGGTAACGCCGGCAATCCGGTTTCTGTCCGCATAGGCGCGGTAATCCTCCTGCGTTTTTCGCCCGTCCTTTACAATCAGCTCCACTCTGCCGCCGGCCTCGCGTTTCTCCTGTGCCGCCCGAATTGCTTTTTGCCTCTTTTCCGGTTCATATACAATAAGCTCGTTTTCGTATGCGAGCGGAATTTCGATTTTCTGACGTGACAGTGCCGCAAGAAGCTGATCCACCACAAACGCGAACCCGATGGAGGCTGAATTTTTCCCGAAATACGTCAGCAGTCTGTCATAACGTCCGCCCTTTACGATGGGTTCACCGCTGCCGAAGGTATAGCCCGCAAAAATAATTCCGGTGTAATACTGATAATCACTGATAACGCCAAGCTCGAAGGAAACGTAGCGCTCTGCCTGATAAACCTTAAGCACTTCATAAAGTTCCTCAAGGCGGTTTATCGCCTCTACGATTCCCGGGTAAGCAGCCGCGCATTCCTTTACCTCCTTAAGCCCGCACGCGTCTGTGTAGAGCGTTCCGAGCATATGAAAAAGCTTCTTTAAGTTCTCGTTTAAGTTCAGGGTTTCCACGAACTCATCCACACCGAAATAATTTTTATTGGAAATCAGGCCGCGCAGTTCCTCCTCCTGCTCCTCAAAAAGACCGGCCGCTTCCATCAGTCCCCGGAAAAAATCAGCGTGCCCGATGGAGAGCTGGAATTCCTTTAAGCCTGCGCGCTTTAAGCACTCCACAACCATGGCGATAATTTCGGCATCCGCATCCACCGTGGAATCTCCAAGCAGCTCCGCGCCAAGCTGTGTGCTCTCCTTTAACCGTCCCTGGTAGCTGCTGTTATTGATGAAGGTGTTTCCCATATACCAGAGACGGATCGGCATATCCTCCTCGCCAAAATATTTTGCGGCGCAGCGCGCGATGGAGGGGGTAATATCCGGCCGCAGCACAAGCGTATTTCCCTCACGGTCAAAAAACTTGTATAAATCCTTCGACGGTGTCGTTCCAATCTCTCTGCCGAAAATATCGAAAAATTCGAACGTCGGCGTCTGAATCGGATGATACCCGTACTGCTTTAATACCTGATAAAGCTCCTCCTGTAAAATGAGCTTCTTCTCACATTCTTCATTATATATATCCCTGACGCCCTCCGGCGTATGCAACAGTTGTCTTTTCATACCGAAATCCCCTTTTTGTCTTGTCAGCCTGTGTTTCACTTTAGTATGCTAATTTGCTACTATGTGAAACTATCGCCTATTATATGGGAAAACAGAGGGAATGTCAATCCCTCGCCAGCAAATCTTTCTGAAGCCCATCCAGATATGGTACAAGTACGCCGCGTCCCTTTTCCAGAAAAAAATCAGGCTCCAGCTCCTCATAGCGGAAGCTCTTTCTTCCGCCCTCCTTTGCCCTCAGCCAGAATTCCTTAAGCTTCTTTAAGCGAAGATAATAAAATTCGTCCCGCGCCGTAAAGCTGATGAGAAAAAAGGAGACGCCTCCCTGCTTCTCGAAGTCCTCCATGAACTTCACCTGATGTTCATGTATATTCTGAAGCGGAAAGGTATCGGTACGGCACTCCTTCGCGTCAAAGCAGACCGGAATGCCCTGCACCGCGCCGATATAATCCACGGTACTTTTCTGGTCAAAATATGCCAGTGTGATATGACGCGACTCCTTATCAATATTAATCGGCGTAATCGGCGTGGGCACCTTCTGTATCAGCGCCAGCCCGTTTTCCAGATACTTCTCGTTGGTGCGGTTAATAAATTCCTCAAGGGTTGAACCGCGCAGCCCTCTTGAATTCCAGGTAGCCATAATTTTTTCTCATCTTCCTTTATCCAAT
>CALWBG010000043.1 GCA_944375975.1 uncultured Roseburia sp. | reverse complement strand
AAGCCGCTGGATGAGGAAATGCTGACGGAGGCTGCGGTAAAGCACGGACTGATTGTAACCATGGAGGAAAATGTAATCAACGGCGGCTTTGGGGAGCACGTCATCCGGTTTTTCGAGGAAAAAAATGCGGATGTGCGGGTACTGCCAATCGCCATACCGGATGAATACGTGGAGCATGGCAATGTTGACATACTCTACCGGGAAGTAGGGATTGACAGCGGGACGATTACAGCGCGCATACTGGAATGTCTTGGAGAACCGGAGAAAAGAAAGGAATAGGTTTCGGTGAAAGAACGATTGGACGTATTACTGGTAAACAGAGGGCTTGCGCCATCCAGAGAGAAGGCGAAGGCGATGATTATGGAGGGAAACGTGTTCGTGGAGAACGAGAGGGAGGACAAGGCGGGCTCTCTGTTTGACACGGAAGCGGAAATTGAGGTCCGGGGAAATACCTTAAAATATGTCAGCCGGGGCGGCTTAAAGCTGGAAAAGGCAATGACGCATTTTCACATCGGCCTGGAGAATAAAATCTGCATGGATATCGGGGCCTCCACCGGCGGCTTTACGGACTGTATGCTTCAAAACGGCGCAAAAAAAGTCTATGCCGTGGATGTCGGCTACGGACAGTTTGCCTGGAAGCTGCGTCAGGATGCGCGCGTGGTTTGTATGGAAAAAACGAATATCCGCTACGTAAAGCCGGAGGACATTGCGGACAGGCTGGATTTCGCTTCGGTGGACGTGTCCTTTATCTCGCTGACCAAGGTCTTGCTTCCCGCCAGGGCTTTGCTGGTGGACGGCGGCGAGATGGTGTGCCTGATTAAGCCGCAGTTTGAGGCGGGCCGGGAAAAGGTCGGGAAAAAAGGCGTGGTGAGGGATAAATCCGTACATGAAGAGGTGGTGGCAAAGGTCATCGGCTTTGCGCTGGAAAACGGATTTTCGGTGCTTCATTTAGAATATTCCCCCATCAAGGGGCCGGAGGGAAACATCGAATATCTGGTACATATAAAAAAAGAGCAGGAGGGCGCAGCGCGGATGGAGGATACGGTAAATATCCGTCAGGTCGTGGAGGCAGCGCACGGGGAATTGGACAATAAATGAAGCATTTTTTGATTATTACAAATTCTTTTAAGGATACGGGGTTACGGCTGACCGGCGAAATCACGCGTTATATAAAAGCCAAGGGCGGAACCTGCAGCTCCTTCGTCAGCACGGGGGAGGAAAAAGGCGAAGCGGCACCCGGGCAATCCGAGATTCCAAAGGAAACGGAGTGCGTGATTGTCATCGGCGGCGACGGGACCCTGATTCGGGCGGCCTCAGCTCTGGTAAAGAGCCGGCTGCCCCTGATTGGCGTTAATATGGGAACGCTCGGTTATCTGTGTGAGTTGGAAGAAAAGGATGTATTTCTGGCTGTTGACCGGTTGATGGCGGATGATTACATCATAGAGGAGCGGATGATGCTCGGCGGCTACGGAATTAAAAACGGGGAAAAAATTGCCGCGGACGTGGCGTTAAATGATGTGGTGATTCACCGGAGCGGTGCGCTTTCTGTGGTGAACCTGATTGTGTATGTCAACGGGGAATATCTGAATACCTTTCATGCGGACGGAATCATTTTATCGACACCGACGGGCTCCACGGGGTATAATATGTCTGCGGGAGGTCCGATTGTGGACCCCAAAGCGCGGATGATACTGATTACACCGATTAACGACCATAATTTAAGCTCCAAAAGCATTGTAATCAGTGCGGAGGACGAGGTCGCGGTGGAAATCGGCAAGCGGCGTTCTCAGAAGGATGAGACGGTGGAGGTCAGCTTTGACGGGGATAATGAGGGAAGCCTTCGGGTGGGGGACCGCTTTATCGTCCACAGGGCGGAGGATACCGCAAGAATCTGTAAGCTGAGCAAGGAAAGCTTTCTTCAGATATTGAGAAAAAAAATGAGTGCCTACAGGTAAGGAGAGGGAATGAAATCAAAACGACAGGCCAAAATATTGGAATTAATCAAAAAAAATGATATTGAAACACAGGAGGAGCTGTCTGATTACCTGGAAAAAGAGGGGTATCAGGTCACGCAGGCAACCGTATCCCGGGATATCCGGGAATTGAAGCTGACCAAGGTTGCCATGAGCAGCGGCCGGCAGAAATACGCGGCGCTTGGAGAGGCAGGTGAGGACCTGTCGGAAAAATATACAAGGGTGTTCCGCGACGGGTTTGTTTCGATGGATATGGCGCAGAATATTCTGGTAATCAAAACGGTTTCCGGTATGGCGATGGCGGTCGCCGCGGCTCTGGATGCGATGCACCTCCATGAGGTGGTGGGCTGCATTGCGGGGGACGATACGATTATGTGCGCCGTAAGAAGCGTAGAGGACACTGTCGAAGTCATGGAAAGGCTTCGTGAAATTGTAGAAGAATAGACGGATACTTTTGGGGAGAGTAGAAGGAGATTCCATGTTACAAAATCTGCATGTAAAAAATCTGGCGTTAATCGACGAGACGGAAGTGGATTTTTCGGAGGGCTTAAATATTCTTTCCGGTGAAACCGGAGCCGGAAAATCAATTATCATCGGCTCCATTAATCTGGCGCTGGGTGAAAAAATACAAAAGGAAATGCTGCGGGAAAATTCCAGCAGCGCGCTTGTGGAGCTGATTTTTTCCGTGACCGGCGAAAAACAGAAAAAAATGCTTTCCGACCTGTCGGTATCGGTGGAGGATGATCAGGTTATCTTAAGCAGGAAAATTGTCAACGGGCGCGGTGTCGCAAAGGTCAATGGTGAGAGCGTTCCGGCGTCTAAAATGAAAGAAATTGCCGCTGTTTTGATTGATATTCACGGACAGCACGAGCACCAGTCTCTTTTATCGAAGAAAAAGCATCTGGAGATTCTCGACGACTATGCCAGAGAAGGTCTGGAGGACTTAAAGCCGGAGCTTGCACGGGCTTGGAAAGAATACAGAGAGCTTGAGCAGGAGTTAAAAGAAGCGGATGTGGACGAAGGGGAACGGCTGCGCGAGGTTTCGCTTTTGGAATATGAAATCGGTGAGATAGAGGAGGCCTCCCTGCGCGAGGGGGAGGACGAAGAGCTGGAGGCTGATTATAAAAAATTTGTCAACGGAAAAAAAATCATGGAGGCATTAAACGCCGCCTATCAGTGCACCGGCGGCATGGATCAGGCGTCGGAGCTGACCGGACGGGCGCTGCGGGAGCTTGGCAGTGTGTCCGCCTACGATGAAAAAATACAGAATCTGGAAGAGCAGCTTCTGGAAATCGACAATCTGCTCAATGATTTTAACCGGGAAATTGCCGATTATATGGAAGACACCGAATTTGACGAGGCGGCCTTTTTTGAGATTGAAAAGCGTTTAAACGAGGTGAACCGTCTGAAAGCCAAATATGGGGGAACCATAGGAGAGGTGCTCTCCTCCTGCCGGCAAAAACAGGAGCGTCTGGCACATTTGCAGGATTATGATACGTATCTGGAGGATTTAAGGCTTCGTTTCAAACAGGCGGAGGAAGCCCTGGGTGAGGTCAGCGGGCGTGTTTCCGATGTCCGCAAAAAGTATGCCGGGACGCTGACCGCGGCAGTCACCGAAGCCCTGCGGGATTTGAATTTTCTTAATGTGGTATTTGAAATGCGCTTTGAGCGGCTTTCCGGCTATACGGCGAACGGGATTGACGATGCGGAATTTATGATTTCCACGAATCCCGGAGAGCCGGTGCGGCCGCTCGGAAAGGTGGCGTCCGGCGGAGAGCTTTCCCGTATTATGCTCGCGATCAAGACGGTCTTAGCGGATCAGGATGCGGTCGAAACCTTAATTTTTGACGAGATTGACAGCGGAATCAGCGGGCGTACCGCACAGATGGTTTCCGAGAAAATGAATATTCTGGGAAGAAACCATCAGATTATCTGTATTACGCATCTGCCTCAGATTGCGGCGATGGCGGACGCGCATTATCTGATTGAAAAATCCGTAAAAAATAATGCTACCGTGTCGGAAATCCGCCGGCTTTCCGAGGAGGAGAGTATCGACGAGCTTTCGCGTATGCTCGGCGGCGTTGAGATTACCGAGAAGGTGCGCCAGAGCGCAGGGGAGATGCGGGAGCTTGCTTTGGCAAAAAAACAAAATAAGAAAAATTGACAGGAAATGTCAGTGGCAGCGTCATGAAAAGTTGAGTGAAAAATAAAAAAAGCCATATAATAAAAAAGGAGATACAGCATAGACTGTATCTTCTTTTTTTCATATACGAAATTGCGTATTTTTTACAGGCAGAATGAAAGGGACAGTACAAACATGAATAAATATCAGCGTGCCATACAAAAAATCACATATCTCGGCTTTTTTCTGGTCGCGGCGTTTGCCGTCAAATCCTTTCAGGACGCGGTACCCGATCAGATATATGTAAAAATCGGAGAGGAGGTTTCCTACGATTTCAATGTTCCGGTCAGCGTTGTTTTAAAGGATGACAGCGCGGAGGTATTTGAAAGCCTTACGGCCATCTCTGCCGCGCCGGGTGAAAGCTGTCCGTCCTATATCGTCACCTGCCGGCTTTTCGGGCTTTTTCCGGTCAAGGATGTGGAGGTTATGCTGGTGCAGCCGGAATCGGTATATGCCAGCGGCATGCCAATCGGGATTTATGCGAAGACGAACGGTGTGCTTATCATCGGTACGGGAGTTGTACCGGATGAGACGGGAATCGAGCGAAAGCCCGCGGAAAATCTGGTCAGGAGCGGAGACTATATCGTCAGTGTCAACGGGGAGGAAGTCAGTGAGAAGGAGGAGCTTGCCGATAAAATCGACGAATATGGGGGAAAAAAGGAAGTCCTTGGAATTTTAAGGAACGACGAGTATATCGAGGTGTCCTTAAACCCGGTGAAAAGCAGCGGAGGAAGCTACATGCTCGGCATCTGGGTGCGTGATGACCTTGCCGGAGTCGGAACGCTCACGTATTATCGTGATGACAGAACCTACGGGGCGCTCGGACATGCCGTCAGCGACGGCGATACCGGTACCCTGATGAATATGTCGGAGGGCTCGGTTTACCACACGAATATCATCGGCATACGCAAGGGAGAAAAGGGCAGCCCGGGAGAGCTTTCCGGCGTTATTGAATACAGCAGTGAGCGGCGGATCGGCTCTATCACGGAAAATACGCCGCTGGGCATTCACGGCGTGCTGGACGGTAATCTGGATAACCTGGAGCCCGGAATCAGCTATGAAATCTGCTATAAGCAGGATATCAAAACAGGACCCGCCTATATTATATCTTCCGTTTCGGGGGAGACGAAACAGTACGAGATAACGATTGAGAGCCTGGATTACAGCGGAGTGGAGGAAAATAAAGGAATTTTATTCCGGGTGACGGATGAAGAGCTTCTGGCGCTGACCGGAGGGATTGTACAGGGGATGAGCGGCAGCCCGATTGTACAGGACGGTAAACTGATTGGGGCCGTGACCCATGTATTTGTTTCGGACGCCTCGATGGGATACGGAATCTTCATCGAGAAGATGCTGGGAGATTGAATCCGGGCAGGTCGGGAAAAAGGATACTTTCACAAGGAAGTTTGCTTGTGAGAGTATCCTTTTTTGTGGTTAATGAAAATATTATCTGTGTTTATGCAACGCTATCTGGCTTGCTTTTAATATGTCAAGGAGAATACAGGCATCATTTGTGGAGCAGGAATCTATGATATCGGATATTTCCTGTTTTATAGCGGTTTTATTGATCGTGGGAGAATCATATAACAATTCATCAGTTTGGACAGATAATGCACATGCAATTTCCACAAATACCGGAAGGCTTAATTTCGTGTTTCCGGTTTCAATATGACTCATGTGAGTGGTAGAAATACCGATCTTTTCAGCCAGCTGTTCCTGGGATAAATTATTTGCTTTCCGCATTTTTCTGATTCGCTGCCCGATTTCATAATAATTCATTGCATACACCTGCCTTGTTTATTTATGTACTTGAATCGTATAGGCAAATATGCTAAAGTAAAATTAACCACAAGGGTAAAAATATGCCTATATGGTTAAAGGAGTAGTGGTTTTGGAACACAATATTCTATGCCAAAAAGAAGAACAGATTGCTATAACCGATTTTTTTGAAGAGGTTTCAAAAATTTTAAAGGAGTGCGATGACTGCAAAGAAAAGGAAACGATAAAAGAAATTCTGCGAAGTATGAATGAAACCGTATCCTATATCGTTTTAGGTGAGGAGGCAGTAGGGAAGACAACGCTTCTTAAAGTATTATTCCAAAATATTCTGGATATACAAGGAGAAATGCAAGGGGATATCTGTGAATTTCGTTACGGAGAGCAGGAGTATATAACACCTTCCGCAAACGGCTATCAAAAGCGGTTTGTCCCGTCAGAAAATTTAAAGGGTATATCAATTATTGATACCAAAGGCTTAAACCGGCTGACAAAGAGTTCCTTAGAGCGGGTAAATGATCTGACCTCCCGGTGTCAGGCAATTTTTGTGGTATTGGATGCCGGGCGAATCAACAGTCCGGTGTTATGGGATATGATCGAGGATTTTCCTCACAAAAATATGATTTTTGTCCTGACAAAGTGTGATTTGCTTTCCGGGGAAGAGGTGAGCGCCAATGTTGAGAAGCTAAAGAGTTATATGAAGGAAGCGGATATTGCGGCCCCCATATTTCCTGTCAGCTTATCTGATGAGGCAAAAACGGAGGAAACCGGATTATGTGAATTGCGCTCCTATATCCGACATCAGGTCATCGGTGAGAATCCGATTTTGGCAAGATGGCAGAAAAATATCGAGGAAACGAGGGCTCTCTTAGATCAGATGAGAGCATCTTTTTTGCTGCGCAAAAAGCAGTATCAATCCGATGTTGAAATTTTACATAAAATCAATAGCGGCTTAGATGCTTATGTCATCAATCAGGAAAAGGTCATAGATAATCTGGTACGTGACGTTTCGCAACAGGTCAACAAAGACATCGACGCGTACCAGGAAGAAATTATCTCCAAGATGGAACCCGCCAAAATCAAAGAAAGATTTCCGACCCAGCAGGATTTCATGGATTACTTAAATATGGTCAATGAAAACTATAAAAAAATCATGACGGATTCCGTCAATCGCAAAACGATTGAAGCCATAAAGGGGAGTCTGCATGAGCTGGAGATAGTTTGCGATGAGGCGGTAGGATATTTTAATAAGCGGGAAAATATTCTGGCATTGGATGATAAATTTTATGGCTCTCTGGTAACAGGCAGAAAACAGATGATCGCCGAAACAAAAGAAAACGCACTTACAGTAAGTCAGTTTTATAAGACCCTGACCGAGGCATCGGAAACCCTGTTTCTTCAAATCTGGGAAGCGCGGAAAAAGCATGACGACCGGCAAGAAATGGTAGAAGTTGGGGGTAGTATTGGAGGCGCGGCGGCAGGAGCATTCGTGGGATTTAAACTAGCAGGAGCAATATTTGTAGGAACAGGAGCAGCAGCGGCTATAGGAACAGGCGTAGTGATTGCAATAGGCGTTATTGTGGGTGCAGTTGTGGTTCGGAAAATCGCAAAAATGATTTTTGATCCCATGAATGACAACCAAATGGAGGAAACGAAGCAGAAGTGCATTGCGCAGTTTAAAGCGGAGGTAGAAAAGACGAGGTCTGTTATGATAGAGCAGATTGCTTCACAAATCAGGGAGATTTTCAAAAATGAGCTGACCACGATAGACCTTTCTTTTTCAGAATTCCGTATGTCAGTCAATATCGATGAAAGAAAAATACCGCTTCTGGAAGCCCAATTGCAGAGAACCGCAAAGCTGTTGGAAGCAGTAGGCAGGCTTTAAAGAGAAGAGGAATAGTAAAATGGACGAGAGAAAACAGAAAATGCTGCGTTGGCTGGATGAACTGGGGCAATATGCCGATGAGAATGGTCTTTCCAGCAGGATTATGGACGGTATCGAAGCGTGTAAGGCGGACTTAAAGAGCGGCAATGTAGAAATGGAAAAGTTGCAGCTTGAAGCAGAACAATTGCTGGATAGTATTCGAAAGAAAGCCATGCCGGAGCTTGTCAGAGACAAAGACGCGGAGGGCAGAGTGACGTTTCAGAATGTGGAACGGCAAATAAAAAAAATGGCGCAAAGGTGTCATGATGAAAATGAAAGCTCCATACAGGATATGGCGGAGCGTAATCATCTTGCCGTGAAAAAGTGTGAGGCGCAATTAAAGGAAATTCTGCGTACGGATGCACATTTGGAAGAATTAAAGCATGGGGCAAAATATATACAGTTTTATGAAAAAGCTGCATTTTGGTTTCAAAAAGAGGTTTCCTATCTTGCTTCTGAAGTCTTCGAAGCAATGAATCAAAATTACACCCGCATGTTGGATCATATGAGAAGTATGTTCCGCGGCTTAAGGGACAGCGGAAATGAGACGCTCCAGGAAAAGACCTTATATGAAATGGATATCAAAAGAGAGGAGATTGGAAGGAAGCTGCAGGCGGACGTGGAGTCCTGGGAGCCGGGGAGACAGGAAATTATTTCCTTTGCAGAGAGGACAGGCACCCAAATAAGTCAAATAGTGAACGCGGCGGAACGGAAACGAAAGTTGTATGTAATGCTCCCCGTGTTGGTGGTGTTGGTTTTTCTGTTTGGAAACATTATCTCAGGGGCTGTTGCAGCAGCATCTGATGCCGAAGCAGCTTATGCGCAAGCGCAGGAGGCTGACACGGGCACGCAGCTTGGGGAACAGTTAGTGAACCGGTTGCCGGATATATTAGAATTGATGGATGCAGGTGGTACTGCGTCCGGTTTGATATACGTTTTGGAAGTAATAATTGCTGTTGCCATTCTCGTGATTCTTGTTGTTGTTCTTCTTTATGTCATGTATATCAAACTGGTGAGGAGATGGTGTGACAGAAGCATTGCAAAAAAGAGCGCGGAATATCTGCAGAAAGAATTTGCCGGTTTTGAACAAAGCAATGTTTTGGGATTGGCGTTGGAGGAAAACATAAAAACTGCTATAGAGGAATTTGAACAGCGGCATTTACAGCTTTTTAATGATACATTTGCGGTTTGGGGCAGCACACAGGAGGATCAGAAAAAGAATCGTTTGGATGAATTGGTCAGAAAATGGAACAGTATCAGATAAAATATGAGGAAATGGTGACACGAGATGAATAATATAAAAGATTTTATGACAAATATTACTTTAAAGAAGGCAGCCGGAAATGGGGTAAATTTAAAGGCAATTAAAAAGGAATTGGAAGAAGTAAAGAATAAAAAGCTCAAAATATATGGCTTCATTGGCATGGAAACGTATGATTTGATAAAGGATAAAAAAATTGAATTGCCACAGTTAAATGGTTACATTGAAAAAATGGAAGAATTAAATCAAATCATTGCTGAAAAGGAGGAGATTATTAAAAAGGAAGAAGCAAAAAATAAAGGCAAAAATATCTGCGCATGCGGTTATAAGCTGACGCCGCAGGACAGATTCTGCCCTAATTGCGGAGAAGAGGTTCCCAGGGACACGGTTATCTGTTCCTGCGGGGCAGAAATTCAAAGGGGTGCGAAATTTTGTCATTCCTGCGGCAAGAGCATGGAAGACATTTTAAGTCAGCAGGAGCCACAGCAGCAACCTGTGAAGGAATGCATCTGCGGAGCCAGGCTGGCTCCCGGACAGTTTATGTGTCTGGAATGCGGAAGAAAAGTGGAATAAAAAATAAACAATTGCGAAGTACAGTATGTTAATTCAGGAGGCATTATTTATGAAAACAAAACGAGTTGCTATTGGTATCAGTATTATTATTTTGTTCACAGCGTGTATTACATTCGGTGTGGCGTGCACTCAGCGGACTGACACAACCGGGCAGAACGATAGTTCAACAACAGTGGTCAATACAGAAGAAACTGAAACAGACACGGCGGGCACTGAAACAGCGACAGAGTCTGAGACAGAAGAAACGACAGAAGAGTTAACACCCTCACAGCAGGAATACGCAAACGAGAGCGTGGAAAGCACTGGGTTAAAGACAGATACAGAGAATGAAAACCTTTACAACGGCCCTATAGAGCAGGTTCCTGATGTTATGACGGACGAGTGGTTTCGCGCACATAGCCTCGCAGGGGTAGATGAATCTAATATTAATAAGGAAGATGTGGAAATTTCCGACAAATTAACAGATGATTATGAGTTGCCTGATGATGACGATATTTCATCGGGAATCAGTTATGGTAACACCATGCTGATTACGTGCATGAATTACATCAACGACTTTGTGAGTAATCGTGATTTTGAAAGCGTCCGAATATCTGCTGTAAGTATTGTAGCGGATGGTACTTGTGTGGAAATGCAGTTGGACGACGGGTTCTATGAGTTCTACTGCCTGCCTCTCGATTCAACCAAAGAGGGCTGTTTTACTGTGTATACGGTTTACAAAGGTGATATATTACGTTGACACAGCACACTGGGTTATAACGTTGTTGCAAAAGCGCATCAGGCACCGCCACGGCATGGATGCCGGGCGCTTGCGCCAGTGTTGCGGCAGTCGGTACGTTCCAATTTAGTCTGTACAGATGGAACACTTAAAAAAAGAATTTGACATCTGTAGTTTTTGTGATATATTAATCACGGATACTGCGGATGGAATGATTTTGTTGTCCTGTTGCCGACGCTCTTCGACAAAATAAATCGTGCTTGAATCAGTATCATCAAATAGCAAATATTTTTGTCACAGGAGGTCCTGAAATGGGAAAATTAAATGTAGCGATTGCCGATGATAATGAGAGAATGCTGCGGTTATTGGGAGATATTATCGAAAGTGATGACGAACTGAACGTCGTGGGAACGGCGAAAGATGGCGAGGAAGCGTTTCATGTGATAAAAACAAAGGAACCGGATGTTGTGTTGCTTGACATTGTTATGCCAAAACTCGACGGGCTTGGCGTGCTCGACCGTGTCAATCATGATAAAACAATTAAAAAACACCCGACATTTATTATAATCAGCGCAATCGGGCAGGAAAAAATTACAGAAGATGCGTTTAATCTCGGAGCGGATTATTATATTATGAAGCCGTTTGACAATGATATGGTGTTAAACCGTATTAAGCATATCAAGCAGCGCTCAGGAGGAAAGACGGCTGAGGTGCGCAAGGTAAACGCCTATGAGAAGGCGGAGGATTTAAACGAGCGCAACCTTGAGGCGGATGTGACGGAGATTATCCACGAAATCGGTGTTCCTGCTCATATCAAAGGGTATCAGTATCTGCGGGACGCGATTGTAATGTCCGTCAACGATATGGAGATGCTTAATTCCATCACCAAGATTTTGTATCCGACGATTGCGAAAAAGTATCAGACAACTTCCAGCCGCGTGGAGCGGGCGATACGCCACGCGATAGAGGTTGCCTGGAGCAGAGGTAAGATGGATACCATAGATGAAATGTTCGGCTATACGATTCACAACGGCAAGGGAAAGCCGACAAATTCGGAGTTTATCGCACTGATTACAGACAGGATCCGGCTGGCATATAAAATGTATTAAGACTTTTCAGACGGAAAAAAAAGCGTTATAATAATCTTAATCTTTCATGGGACATGTATAAGCGGTGTCCTTTGAGGTTTGGAGGGTTTGGCGCATGAAAAAAATACTATTTGCAGCTTCAGAAGCTGTACCTTTTATCAAAACAGGCGGACTTGCAGACGTTACGGGTTCTTTGCCCAGATATTTTGACAGGAAGGAATATGACATACGGATTATCCTTCCAAAGTATGCCTGCATGGATGAGCAATGGAAAGGTCAGCTTCGTTTTTTATGTCATTTTTATGTGAATTTAAGCTGGAGAAAGCAGTACGCAGGAATTTTTGAGACAAAATACGACGGAATCACATATTATCTGGTAGATAACGAGTACTATTTTGCAGGAGATAAGCCTTATAACAATATATATGAGGATGTGGAGAAATTTGCCTACTTTTCAAAAGCGGTTCTTGAGGCGCTCCCGTATCTTGATTTTTGTCCGGACGTGATACACTGCCATGACTGGCAGACCGGGCTGATTCCCGTATTTTTGAGGACGCTCTACGGCGACCAGAAATATTATACCGGAATCAAAACCGTGTTTTCCATCCACAATATGAAGTTTCAGGGAAGATGGAAGCTTGCGGAGGTCATGGATATCACGGGATTGCCGAGACAAATCTTCACGGCAGAAAAACTGGAGTCCTACGGCGAGGCAAATTATTTAAAAGGCGGTGTCGTCTATGCGGACGCCGTTACAACGGTCAGTCCGACCTACGCGCATGAAATTACGACGCCAGAGGGCGGAGAAGGGCTGGACGGGCTTATGTACGCGTGCCGCGATAAGCTTTACGGTATATTAAACGGGATTGATTACGCGGAGTACAATCCAAAAACCGACCGTTACATTCCTTTCCACTTTGACGAAGCTTCTTATCGTCAGGGCAAGGAAAAAAATAAGAGAAAGCTGCAGGAGGATATGCGGCTGCCCGTGGAAAAGGACGTTTTTCTGCTCGGCATGGTTTCCAGAATGACTGACCAAAAAGGCTTTGACTTGATTACTTATATACTGGATGAGCTTTTGGAGCGCGAAAACATGCAGTTTGTTGTCGTGGGTACCGGAGAAGAACGCTATGAGAACGGGATGCGCGCCTTCGCGCACAAATACCCGAAGAAATTGAAGGTCAATATCGGCTATTCGGAGGCGCTTGCCCATCAGGTATATGCCTCCTGCGATGCCTTTCTTATGCCGTCCCTGTTTGAGCCCTGCGGGCTCAGCCAGCTTATGAGCCTGCGCTACGGTACGGTGCCGGTTGTCCGGGAAACCGGCGGGCTTAAGGACACCGTCGAGGCATACAACGAATACACGCAGGAGGGCACGGGCTTTTCATTTGCCAATTATAATGCACATGAAATGATGCATACGCTGCAATATGCAATGTCCGTATACTATGAAAAGCCAAAGGCCTGGAGCGGGCTGATAGAGCGTGGGATGCGGCAGGATTTCTCATGGGGAGCGTCCGTGCGGGAATACGAAAAGCTGTATGAAAAACTGACCGTATATTAGAAGCGGTTCGGCCGGCGCGCTTACATTGTCAGGCGGCAGCTTTCCCTGGAAAAATAATAGACATGGTCGGAGAGAATATCCTCCGGGGAAAGCTGAGTGGCATTGACCTCCTTTACCATATCGGACAGCGCGCGGTATGAGGCATCCGCGGCTTCGCCGCCGGGCTCCCGCATATCGGAAAATGTTTTGGATGCGGCGGGGATAATCAGAACTTCGTGGACGCTGCTCGGGAGGATATACAGGTCGCTGTTCAGCCGGTCGGCAAAGTTCTTAAGTAAATCGCGGTAGAGCAGACATGCGGAACCGTTGAGCCTGGAACGGTTGGAGAGCATGTACATCGGGCAGGGGGAGAAGAAGAGATCCTCCGCCAGTTCCCCGGAGCCGTCCGTCAGCTCCTTTAAAATATCTGTCATATTCCGAAGGTCGTACTGCAAAAGCTTCGGCGTGTTTAAAAAGGCGAGTGCGTAAAGGTCATCCTTTGTGATGTTCCAGTAGGAAAGATGCTGGTTATGGATGAGGATGGTGGCGCTGCCGCCGGAATCAGTTTGCAACAGACAACTGAAAATAACGGCGAGGTCCAAAAAACGGAAATGAGGAACCTCCGCCAGCATTTCCCGGTTTCGTTCATAGTTGACCAGCTTGAAAATAATATTTGATTTAACCTTGTCGTAGCAGGTGAAAAAGGAAATATCGATGCTGCCTTCTGGCAGATTGTCCCGGCAGGCGGCCAGAAGCTCCTCGCAGATGTCTTCGAGCGGGCGGCCCTTTTCGTATTGTCTGTAATAATAATTGAGGTAGATGGTGGGAGAGATATTGCTGTCGTTTGATAAGACGGTCAGGCCGTCCAAATGAGTATCGTTATTTTTCAGAATGTCGTGAATTGCGACGGTTACGTCCGGACCGAGCGCGTCCTGCGCCGTTTCCATGATATGGGATTTGAATTCCTGATATGTCATAAGCCTCCTGATAAAATTGCGGCGCTGCCGCAGAACAGGAGAAGAATATATTGTTATCCGGGGAAAGTCCACGCGGCGGTTCGGCCGCGTGGATTTACTATAGCACATCTGAACTACAAAGGCAATAGAAAATGACTGAAAGAAAATTTAATTTTTTTCAAATTGGGGCTTGCTTTTTTTGGAAAAATGTATATAATAGTCTCATGTGGCGTGCCGATATGGCTCAGTTGGTAGAGCGACGCATTCGTAATGCGTAGGTCGTCGGTTCGAGTCCGACTATCGGCTTCGCGCGGCAGCTTGCCGCAAAGAGCTCCCGGTGAGATTCACCGGGAGCTCTTTTGTGTTATATAAAGAATGTTTGGAAGGGAGCAGAAAGGAATGATAGCAGCAGCTTATTTTGACCATACGATTTTAAGGGCCGATGCCACGGAGGAGCAGGTGAAGAAGGTCTGCGGGGAGGCGCTGCGGTACGGCTTTGCCTCGGTCTGCGTCAATCAGTATTATACGGCACTTGCGGCGGAGCAGCTTAAAGATTCCGCAGTTAAGGTTTGTACCGTGGTGGGCTTTCCGCTTGGAATGACGTCCACAGAGGTCAAAGCCTTTGAGACAAAGGCGGCGATTGCGGACGGCGCGCGGGAGATTGATATGGTAATCAATGTCGGAGCGCTCAAGGATGGAAAGCATGAAGAAATTTTGCGGGAAATACGGCATTTAAAGGAAATTTGCGGGAAAGAGATTGTTCTGAAGGTAATTCTTGAGACCTGCCTTTTGACGGATGAGGAAAAAAGAACGGCGTGTATGCTTGCAAAGCAGGCAGGGGCGGATTTTGTCAAGACGTCCACCGGCTTTTCCAACGGCGGGGCAACGGAGCAGGATGTGGCGCTGATGCGCGGGATAGTCGGAGATGATATGGGCGTAAAAGCTTCCGGCGGCATTCATACGGCGGAGGAGGCAAGGCGCATGCTGGATGCCGGAGCCAGCCGGCTCGGTACCAGCGCGACGATTGCGATTATGGAGGAAGACGTGTAAGCGCAGTGCGCTGACCGAAAAGAAAACCTTGTCCTTTGTACGGGAAATTGATATAATAACCTAAGTTGGGTTCAACTGATACTGGAAAAGGAGAGGGAAGCAATGAGTGAACCACAAAATTATGTAAAAAAAGAGGAACAGCGCGTGTCGATAAAGGAACGAAGAAAAAAGAGCATGGGAGGCTCGCTTTTTGCGGAGAACCAGAGTATGCTGATGCTGTTTGCGGTACTCATCGTGGTGCTTGCAGTGATTTTAATCGGTATCATCGCGCTTGACATGCCGATTGTGCCGGTGTGCGTGATTGTACTGCTGGAGGCGGGAATCGCTGCCTGCCTGCATGATGTTCCCATCTGGCTGCATGTGCTTGCGGTGCTGGTGCAGATTGTTGTGGGTATTCTCTGTGGTGCAGTCATTTTTATGCTATTGTGCGCGGTGGAATATCTGACAGGCATTTTAGCGCTGCGGTTTATCCGGGATTAGGAGAATGGACTTTCGCAGAAAGAAAGCTTTTTGTGAGAGTCCATTTTCCCGTTTTAAGGAAGATACAAGAGGCAAAGTCCAGCGGTGTGATGTCAAGTGATAAATGAATTAAAAATCATATGTTTTTGTGTATATCTCACAGGAGCAA
>CALWBG010000042.1 GCA_944375975.1 uncultured Roseburia sp. | reverse complement strand
TTTTGCTCCTGTGAGATATACACAAAAACATATGATTTTTAATTCATTTATCACTTGACATCACACCGCTGGACTTTCCATGAATTATTGTCTGCTTCGATATTGCTATTATAGCAACCGCAAAGAAAATGTGTTAATACCGGAAACCTTGAGTCAGTTATAGGGTAAACCTATAACCAACATAAAAACATAGCGTCACTCTAATGATGTACAGGAAACAGCATAAGCAATAGAAAGCTTCCCGAACGCATGATATAATGAATGCAACCAGCCGTAGCGCAGTTGCAACCGTATTTTGGTGGTCTTCCACCCTTAAAAAGGGTATTCTGACAGCGAAAGGAGAAGTAAGATTATGACATTTGGAGAAAAAATTCAAAAGCTGCGAAAGGAAGCCGGGTTGTCACAGGAGGAATTATCCTATCAATTAGGAGTTTCCCGACAGGCCATCAGTAAGTGGGAGCGCGACAACGGCTATCCGGAAACAGAAAAAATCGTGCGCATGAGCAAGATATTCCATGTAACACTCGACTATCTTCTGAACGAAGAAGATACAACATCACATGAGACATTTGACGCGGAGCAGGGACTATATGTCAGCCGGGAAACGGCGGACGGCTTTCTCTCCTATCAAAAACGAAAATTCCTTAAAACAGCGGTTGCCGCCGGCTTAATGGTTGGATCCCTTTCCTTATCGTTTTTATTTTCGGACCTTTCCATGCTCCTGTTTATGCTCATCATCATTATAGGAATTGTTCTTTTATTCTCGGTAAAGCTGTCCGATCATCCTTATCGGAAGCTTTGGAAAGAACCGCTGCTGTTTGATAAAGCCGTAAAGACCGAATTAAACACGATTTACGCCGAAAAAAAGAACGCGCTGCAATTATTCAATCTTGTCGGCATCGCTTTCATCGCTTTGGGATTTCTGTTTTTCCCACTGATCGTTCCGGCGGAATTATACATTGCAGACGCGATCGCTTTGGCCTCCGGAATGCTGCTGGCGGGAATCGGAACGTTTTTATGTATCTATACGTCCGGTCTCATCCGCGCGTACCGGCTGCTTGTTATGAATGAAGACTATCGTGAAAAAAGGAGGTAGCGTATGAAAAAATTATTTATGTTCCTGGTTTTGTTTTCTGTCCTGCTCTGCGGCTGTCGGGCTGACGCGGATTCGAATGTATCCAAATATCATGAAGCACTCGCAAAGGCTCAGGAAATTACCGCTTTTGCTGCGGATACCGAAAAGGCGGTGAAAGATTTTACCTCCAAAGAGGATATCGATAGCTTTGTGACCGCTCTGAAAATAGACGAATGGGAATTGGCAGAGCCGCCGCACAACGCGACGGAGATTGGCCATTTTGATTTTTCGCAGGAGGAAACTCTGTCATTGGGGCAGACGGAAACCGACGGAAATTTATATGCGGTTTGCAAAATCACCCTATACGACGGTTCCTATATCGATTTTGAAATTGCGGGACTTCGTATGTCATTTGAGATAACCCGGGACACGGCGGATTACCTCACCGGATTACTGACGCAATAAAACGTATAAGCGGCTGCTGTTTAACGCTTCCGCCGTCACGGCCCTGTCAGATTAGCATCTGACGGGCCATTTTCACAGCTTCATTTCATCACATTATCCTTATATTTTTTCAGTTCTTCGATATACAGTTCTCCGATATGGCTGACCTTTGCCCCCTTGCGCTTCACATAGCCGATACGCATCTTTTCGCTCTCCTTTAGCGGTATGGCAATGTAATCGCTGCCGTTTAATTCCTCACAGATAATGCCGGAGCAAAGCGTGTAGGCGTTAATTCCAACCATAAGATTTAAAAGCGTCGCGCGGTCGTTCGCCTTAATCAGGCGCTTATATTCATAGGTGCTTTTCATTTCCTCGGCAAGATAAAGTGAATTGTTTTTCCCCTGGTCAAAGGACAGGCAGGGATATTCGTCCAGCTCGGCCATGCAGATGACATCCTTTCCCGCCAGCGGATGGCCTGACCAGAGATAGACATAGGTGTCACAGGCAAACAGCTCGATAAATTCCAGCCCGTGCTCCCGAATGATTTTCGTCATCACCTTTTCATTAAACTCGTTCGGATACAAACGCCCGAGTTCTCTTTTACAGTCCCGGACATTCTCCACCGCGTCATAGGTGGTCGTCTCATGCACCGCAAATTCGTACTGCTCCATGCCGGCCTTTTTGACGGTCTCCACAAACGCCTTGACCGCAAAGGTGTAGTGCTGCATGGAAACACTGAATTTTTCCCGCGTCTGCTTGTCGATATATTTGGAGGAAAGCAGGGCAAACTGCTCGGTCACTTGTCTGGCATAACCCAGAAACTCCTCCCCCTCCGGCGTGACGATAATTCCCCTGTTAGAGCGCAGAAAAATATCCAGCCCGATTTCCGCTTCCAGTTCACGTATGGTTTCGGAAAGACTGGGCTGGGAGATAAAAAGCTTTTTCGCCGCCTCGTTCATGGAACCGCTGTCCGCGATGGCAAGCGCGTATTTTAACTGTTGCAGCGTCATAATTCTTCCTTTTTTTCAATATAGCGTTTTTTGCTGGAAAAGCCCCTGCCGGACACCTCGCTGACGCGGCTGATCATCACAAACGCGTCCTCGTCTACACTGTGTATCAGCTTCTCCGTCTTCGCCAGCTCCCGCATGGAAACCACCGTGAGCAACATGTTTGTCTCTTTTCCCATATAGCCGGTCTCGCTCTTTAGCATCGTCACGCCCCGGTCAATATCCTTTAACACCGCCGCCCGGATTTCCTCGATTTTTGTGCTGACAACTTTAATCTGCATTTTCGCGGTTCCGAGCATTAAACAACGATCCAGCACGGCGCTGTAGACAATGACGAGTAAAATGCCGTACAAAATCTGCTCCCCGGTGCTGTGAAATACCTGAAGCAGCAAAATCAGCATGTCAAATACATAAATAGATTTTGACACCGGTATTTTGAAGTATCGGTTCAGTACAAGCGGCGGAATATCCATGCCTCCCGTGGACGCTCCCATCCGAATGACAATCCCGATTGCAGCGCCGATGCAGATTCCCCCGAATACCGTGCACAAAATCAAATCCTGCGTGATACGGTAATTTCCCAGCAGTCTTGTAATACATTCAAGCGCAATCGGATAGCTGAAGGTACTCACAATCGTGTTTGCCGCAAATTTCCAGCCGAAGACAAAAAGGCCCACCAAAAACATTGCCGTGTTAAATACAAAAACAAACGCCGTGACCGGAATTTCCGAAATATCATTGACAAAAAGCGCAATACCGGTAGTGCCGCCCGTAATCAGCCCGCCCGGCAGAATAAACATTGCAATCCCGAACGCATACAGACAGTTTCCGAGAATGACAACACAGGTTTCCGCGATTCGTTTTAAGAATTTTTCCATTATCATCTTTCATCGTCCTCGTCTTCTTCGTCGTACCCGGAAACGCGCCCGCTGTTTTTCGGGGCGTTTTTGTTCATTTTGCGGAGACTTCTTCGGATAGCCTTATAAATTTCCCGCACGATTCCAAATATAAAGAACATGACGATAAATCCGAATACACCGAACATGATGTCAACAAACTCCATGTTGCCGGTATTTGTCACCTTCTGTCCAATCTCAATGGCAAAGGTAATCACAATAATCAGGGTAAAAACATAAATCCACGCAATCACCATAACATGGTCATTTTTCGCCAGCCACTTAAAGATTGGATACACCACAAAAATAAACGCCATGCCCAGAATGCCGATTACCAGGAAATGCAGCTCCTTATCGCTGAAATTGTACTCGTACGCATCGTTGAGCTGTAGCAAATGGCTGTGGATTTTGGCTATCAGCTCCACAATGCCGTATAAAAATTCTCTCATCGCTTCCCTCTCTTTTTGTATGCTACGCCAAAGGTTTTTACATTTTTCCTGCTGATTGTAATATATCCGGTCCGTATTTTCAATATGATTTTGCGCTTTCGCCTTCTCTTATAAATAGAAAAGGGCTGTTTTCACATGCCAGCTTTCCATGTAAAACGCCCTTTGCCCGCCCTCTGGTTAATTTAAATAATCTCCTACCGGTGAAGTATTATACTGTTTTTTGATTTCAATGATCACAGAGCCGTCCTTCTGCTTTGTTTCCGATAAAATCTTATACTTTGTTCCGCTTTTATCAAGCTGAGACTTGTATTTTTTTACCTCTTCCTCCACCATTTTTACCGCATAGTCATGTCCGTAATCCTCCTTTAACAGGAAATGCAGTGTCTGGGTAATACATGCCGCTTTTACTCTTTTCATTTTTCCTCCATTCCGAAGCGTTCACGCAAAGCAGCGCGCCTCTTTCTTTGTTCATCTGTCACCCCTCTGTAAAAATCGGGCAGTGATTCCATATTCTGCCGCGCGGTACCGGCGGAACAGATATGGCACACCACTGCCGTTTTAAGAGAAGTTTACATAACAATTTTAGCGCTCGAAAAAAATTTTTGTAAGTAAAATTTTGCCTTACCCGAAAATTTTGTCAATTTCCTTCAAAGTACAGACCGCTCTTTTTGGTAAAAATAACCGGAGGCTTAAGCCTTTCGAATCGGATGACGAAGAACGGTTTTCAGTTTCCCGGGAACTGCCCGCCTCGGGTCTCCGAGATAAATTTCATGGTGATAACGGTTGTCAGAAAAGTCCGACCGAAATCCCTGCTCCGCGATAAACCGCTCTATTTTCTCCACGGTTTCCGGCTCGGTGTCATAGGGCCCGATGTGCATACACTGCACGCACAGCCCCTCCCGCCAGGTAAAAAATTCTACCGATGAGAAATCCTCCTGTTTTTTGCGCGAAGCTTCCTCCACTGCCCAGTCAAAAGCTTTTTTATCCACAAAATCGGGCAGTCTTATCATAGAAATCCACTGAAATTTCTCTTTCCGTGTGTAATCCACGCCGCATACGCCTTCCTGCCACCAGAGTCCTTCTAACGGCGGCACCACGTACGGAAAATAACCTTCGATCTTGTGCCCGGCCTTTTCGCTCATTTTTAAGGTAAACGCGACTCCGTATAAAAGCCCGATGGCACGCTTATATGCGCCGCCCTCCTCGTTTGGATCTCCGGCGCCGCGCACGGCCGCAAAATTCATTGCGGGAATTTCTACGATACCCGGTTTCTTCGGTGGAAGATAATATTCCCTGTATTCCTTTTTGTAATCAAACGCCATATGATACGCCTCCTTTTGTGTCAGGATAACATATGGAACAGGACAACTGTATGTCGTGTTATTTCCGACGCTTACCGCACTTCCTCCGCGCCGAGTGCGATATAGTAAACCTTAATGCCATGCCGCCGCCTCTGTACATATCCCCGCCGAACCAGCAGATTGGCATTTTCCCGGATTAGCCGCGGCTCTAAATTTCTTTGATAGACCTCTTTTACGGCCTCCGACAGCTCGTCCGCAGCCATTTCGCGGTTCCTGTCCCAGAGGATATTTAAAATCATATTTCCCGCATCTGATAAATTATCCAAAAATACACCGTCCATCTCGCTTCCTTCATCCTTTGTATAAACTTTTTACATTTTCAATTCCAAACGTTCGTCAACTATGATTGTAGCACAGACATTGTATTTTTAAAATGAATTGTTTTGTAAATCCAGAAAATTCTTTTTATTAAAGAAATATTATTATATAATTCTTTATTTTTCAGACTTTCTTGTAGGCACAATGAGCGCCGCATGTCATCAGCGGTCATTTCGAACTGCAATCGTTATTCCGTTGTAATCATAATGAATAGCATCCAAAATACGCGTTATCAAAATCCGAAGCAGGGATTCCGTATCATAATGTGTTTCCACATACAATCCCTCTGCTATTTCCAGCGGACTACGCATTTCATCCGGCTTCTCTCCCACCAGCACGCGGTCACGTCCTGCCACTTTTCCCCGCAGCTCTATGAGGCGGTTGTGGTATACCGTTTCCTGGTTACATTTTTTTAATATAATTTCTACTACCTTTTTCCAGGTGGGGACATCGATGCGGGTTCCGTCCTGAAATCTCACTCCCGTGGGCTTTTTACCTTTGAAAATACCGGTCGCCGCCGTCAACGGATAAATGCTCTCATATTCCCTTACCTCCGCAACCCGCTCTGTCTGCTCCTGTCCGCTCTGAAGCTGTAGAATAGCTTCGTCAATCTGCAAATTGATATTCTGTATCAATTCGTTTCTCAGGTTTTGCAGTTTTTGAATGGTATCTGTCATACGTTCTCTCCTTTGTTTTATATTGTTTAGCACGTGCTAAATTTATTGTAACGGATAAATTTTCCAATGTCAAGAAGAATCAAAAAAGTATATTCGGTTCTGACGTCTGTAAATTTACGGGGATTTATGATATGATATACGAGAAATTGTCGATTTGTTTTTATTGCAGAGGCGCCTATGTATACTTACGAAGAATTAAAGCAGTTTGTAGAGCATTGCTCACGCTGTCCGCTGTCACAGACCAGAATTAAGGCCGTGATGGGAAAAGGAAATTTAAAATCACCGGTTCTTTTTGTCGCGGAAGCGCCCGGAAGAAACGAGAACAGGGACGGCGTGCCGTTTACCGGAAAATCGGGCGTACTGTTTGACCGGCTGCTTTCCGAAATCAACCTGTCCCGCGAAGAAGTCTACATCACAAATGTTGTCAAATGCAACCCTCCCGGCAACCGTGATCCGCAGCCGAGCGAGCAGGAGCTTTGCATTCCTTATCTGAAATATGAAACGCTTTTGCTGCGCCCAAAAATCATTGTCTGCCTGGGGAGAATCGCTGCTCAGCGGCTGATCGATCCGCACTATAAAATCACAAGGGAACATGGTACCTTCCTGTTTCGAAAAAACACCTGGCTCACGGCATTTTACCACCCCTCCGCCGTTTTAAGGGATGAGGGAAAGCTGGGGGAGATGCAGGCTGATTTTCAGAAACTAAAGGAAAGGCTGGGAGAAATCAATGCTTGTGATTTTACATCTAACATTCCAAATTAACATAAATCATAAAAGAAGGGCGAAAGAATGTACAGTTTTCTTTCTGCCATTCAGGGGTAATACTTATCCCGTAATTCCAAACCATACGAACAAAATCGCACCAATTATTCCCAGCCCAATACCAACCTGAATATATGGCTTTTCCTCATATTTATCATACTTATAAAACAATCTGGCAGCTCCTCCAATAAACAAAAGCGCAAGGCTGCCCTTCCATGCCGGATTGCCTTTTATAAGGCAAATAATTGTCAAAATCTGCGTGGCAGCTATCATAAAATCCAACGCTGCACTTCTGGAATGCATATCTATCTGCTCATCCCGTTCATCTTTTACAGGTCTTTGTTTCGGCGGCTGTTTCATACCACAATCCCTCCTAATTCCTGGCTTCATAATACAAATATGTGAATAATTCCGCAAACAAGGATATCGCAACCGCAAATGCCAGTCCTGCCCCCATCGCCGTAAAGCCATCATAGCCGGATACTTTTCCCATTATTAGCGATGCAAGCATCAGCACAAAGGAGATTGCCTGCGTAAGTCTGAAAGCTTTGCTTTTCGATTTCAATTCAATTAACCGATTGCGTTCATCAAATTCTTCCACTCTGTCTTCTTTTGATAATTTTTGAGATAAGCTGCGCATTATCATGCCAACACCTAAAAAGAGCAAAACCGCTATGAGGACAATCCCATTTATATCAACCTCCCTGCCGGAAATATCCGCAATGAGATTTAAAATGCCCAAAGCTGCCATAAAAACGCCGGAAGCAAACACCTTTTTGTTATAAATCTTCATACTGCCGATCCTCCAACTCTTTGTTTTCTTTCAGACAGCACAATTCCTCCACACTCACGCCAAATACTTCTGCTAACCGATATGCCAGCATAAGAGAGGGGCTGTATTGCTCCTTTTCGATGGAAATAATTGTTCTTGAAGAAACATGAACCAAATCCGCTAATTGCTGCTGTGTCATTTTTGCCGCTGTCCGAAATTCTTTTACTTTTGTTTTCATGCACTTCCTCCCGAAAACATGAAGTTTACTTCATGTGAAGGTAGCTTCATGCTATCATATAGATATTATATTGTCAAGAGTTACATCCTGACATAAACATAGCAGGCAATCTTAACGACTCCCTGCTATCTGAAATAAATCCTGCTTTATTCTATTTTAATAAATACCTTTTCCGGGGCTTCATCATTTTGGTCGTCCTGATAGAATACCAGCCTGTCGGCAAAATAATCCAGCATATCTTCCATTGCCTTTAAATACTCCGGGGGCACCTGATCCGCAATATCAAGAATCTGGTCAAATAAATTCTCGCAGATAAACCTCGTATATTCCTCATATACCTTGCGGCCTTTGTCCGTCGGCTTTACATATATATTTTTCTGATTCCCCTCACAATGAAATTTTTCAAGCAGTCCCTTATCCATCAGACTCTTTACATTCTTGGAAAATGTTGCTTTGCTCACGCCCAACCGTGCAGCCATTTCCGTCATCTTTTCATCACTGTCTTCCGCCTCAAGAATATACTCCAATGTCTGAATCTGGGATGCAGAAAATAAGGTATCCGTTCCAAAGCTTCTTTGTTTTCTGAATGTATATGCATACGCATTGCCATATCGAATCATTTTCTCGATTAAGGAACGATGTCTCTCCATCCATTTTAATTCCATAGCCGTTCTCTCTTTCCATGTAATGTAACTATTCTAGCACAATTAAAGGTCATTCACCACACCTGTTTTCTGATTATTACTTTCTCAAACGCCTACGGTAAATGGATGCTGATTAATAATTCATATATTTATCTAATCTGTGCGAATACTCCAACACATTTTGCAGCATATTTTTCGCCTGCTTCGAACGATTACGATTCTCCACCGTAATCATAGACGCCTCCGAACTGCTCGCGGTAATTTCCTGGCTGACCGCGGATAACTGCCTGATACTGTCAACAATTTCATTATTAGAATTTTTTAATTCCTCAATCCTTCCGTCAATATCACGCATCTCGGACATCATATCCTTCATGTTTCTGTCAATCACCCGAAATCCCTCCGAAGCCCGGGCAATCAATTTTGCCTGTGTGCCTGCCGCCGTCAGAGAATCCTCTACCGCATCGGAAGCTTCTGACGAATATTCGTTGAGCTGTCCGATAATTCCCGTGATGCTTTCTGTCGCATTTTTCGTCTGCTCCGCCAGTTGTCTTATCTGATCCGCAACAACGGCAAATCCCTTTCCCGCCTCTCCCGCGCTCGCCGCCTCAATCGAGGCGTTCAGCGCTAAGAGATTTGTCTGGTCTGAAATATCCAGAATCATATCGGTGATATTTTTTACATCCTCCGTCTTCTTCTGCAATGCATGCATCGCACCGGCCACGGTAGCATTTGTTTTTTCGATATTGTCGGAATGCTGACCGAGCTCATCCATCATCCTGAGATTCTCATTGACAGCATCCATGGATTCTGATGTCTTCTCAACTGTATTTTTTGTTCTTTCTGCGGTCTGATTGATGGAATCCTGAATACTCTGTGTCATCTGAGTCTGATTCTGTAAACTTTCGGCTATGCTCAATGTCCCCTGTGTAATTCCTTCAACCACCTCGTCTATTTTCTGTGCCGCGTGATACAACTCTTCCAGGATGCCGTCCGCGTCTCCCGTCTGATTCCGAACCTCACGCGCAATGTCCAGCACATCTGCCATGATCAGTTTCTGGATTTCTTCCTCGTCCCTTATCGCTCCAACGCTGTCATCATTAAACCTCCATAAGATACGCGTGCTTTGCCATACCGCAAATAAAGCAATCAGCTCAAGAACCAGAACGGCAAGCTCCTCGTTCATGGTATTCGCGGTCGTAATGATACCGGCAAGCAGCGCAGCATAGCGCGCTGCAATAATTGCCCCAAAGATAGCGCATAGTATTTTCTGCAATTTTTTATTGCTATACATCATCGCTACCACCAAAAACGGAATCGGCGCAAAATTCATGCAGTCATTCCCGTTTGTAAAAATAACAACGATAAATAAAACAATAAACTGGGCCGCACAAAAATAAAACATGGATCTGCCGGCCTTGTTCGCCACATAGAGCGCAACTGTGACAACAATGCCGGCAACAATCAATACCAGACCAAAAACCGCTTTCACGGACATGCCGAAATCCAAAATACAGGCGGCAATATTTATTGCAAACGCAATCTCAATAATCAGGAAAAAAATAAAATTGGCATAATTAGCCAGAAGAAATTTTTGATTTTCTTCCTTATATTTTCTTCTTCCCGCGCGCTCTTTTAAAACAGAAAGCTGTTTTTCCCTGGTATCTGTCATACGCTTTGCCCCCTCCGAATTGAAATAAGCCGGCTGTCATATTCTTTTATATGTTTGAATATCCATTCCTGCACATCCGCATAGACATATTCTTTTTCAATCTCATTCGTCAATTCATGCCGTGCCCCTTCATACAGACGCATGCTCACATCTTTCAAACCGGCGGCTTTATAGCTTTCATATACCTTTTTTACGCCTTCGCCTTACGCGCCTACCGGGTCTTCCGAGCCTGAAATCAGAAAAATCGGCATATCCTTCGGAATCTTTTCCACATTTTGGGGCGTCTGAATGTATCTTAATACCCCAAACAGCGTCTGATAGCCATTGACGGTAAACGTATAAGTACAGAACTTATCCGCGTTATATTTATCAACCACGGCCTCGTCTTTCGTCAGCCAGTCATTTGGGGTACGCGGATTCTCGATACGATCCAAATATCCCGCAAAAGAAAGCTTCGCCAAAAACGGAGAACGATACCTTTCCCCATGAATCAGTTTGAGCCAGCCGGCCACAAATCCCGCCGTATTCAATACGGAGCCCGGCGTATAACCCGTACCGGAAAGAATCGCCCCGTCGAGTTCTTCCCCATATGTCATCAGATATCTTCTTGCCATGAAAGAGCCCATGCTATGCCCGAACAGGAAATACGGCTTTCTTCCATAATTTGTTTTTGCGTAAACGGTTACCTCATGAAGGTCATCCACAACGGTTTTGCTCTTTTCCGCTCCAAAATATCCCAAATCATCATCACAGCCCGCTGTCTTTCCATGTCCCAGATGATCATTTCCGATTACCAAAATTCCGTATTGGTTCAGCCAGCACGCAAACTCATGAAATCGTTCCACATACTCAACCATTCCATTGGAAATCTGCATAATTGCCTTCACTTCACCTTCCGGCTCCCAAACCACAACATGCAGCCTGTTCTTCCGATCGGTGGACGGAATATAAATTTCCCTGCTCATATATGTAACCTCCCAAATAATTTTATGTACTCAAACTTCGCACATAGCTATGACTTCATGTGCGAAGTTTGAAAATTTAATCAATTAACCCGGTGAGTTCCGTAAAAATCTGTCCCAACGCGTACGCGCCCGCGTCCGGATATCCGATTGACCTCTCGCCGACGGTACCCGCGCGGCCCATGTGCGCAACATGCTCCGCGGTCGCGGCGGCCCCTTCCACCGCTTTCCTGCCTGCCCTTGCAAAGGAAGCCACAAAATCACAATCTTCAGAGGCACACACCTTCCACTCGTTTGCACAGGGAACCAACGCATCAATCAGTGTCTTGTCTCCTACCACAGCGCCTCTGCCAAAAGAGCGTTCCCCGGTGGCCTGTACGCCTTCCACTGCCGCCTGAAGCATTGCCGCAAAATACCCAACCGTCAATTCTTTCTTATGCCCCGCGCTCTTTCCCGCGGAACGGAATGCAGAACCCCAGATCGGGCCGTAGGCTCCGCCGCAGTTTTCCATGATAATCATGGAAATCGCGCCGATGAAATCTCCGATATCCACTTTATGATTTTGTGTTACGTCCAGCCACTCTCTCTTGACCTGACGAAAGCCTTTGGCGACAGACTGTCCGAAATCCCCATCTCCCGCATGAGAATCCAGCTCGCACCACGGCTGCTCGTTTTCGATAATGATTTCCGCCATTTTATCAACCAGAAAGACCATGGCATCCAAATCTATTTTCCTGCCATTTGGAATTTTACTCATTTTTGTCGTATCCGCCCGAAAGGACACAACCGTATTGTCCTCCGCACCGTACCGAATCTCCGTATATATTGGCCTCTCTGACGGCCCTGTGACTCTGAACCCCGGCGCTTCGGAGGGTGCATCCAGCATCTCTTTTAACTCGTCATCCAATTTTAAAAGTGACACGGAAGCGCCAAGCATATCAATACTTGTCATAAAGTTTCCGACGAAGACCCGATATGTACGGACTCCTTTGGCTGCCAAAACCTTAGCTACCGAGTGATTGAACAGATATAGCTCCTGCAACGGTGTGGAACCAAATCCATTGATTAATACCGCCACTTCCTCCCCATTCATCTTTAATTCATCCAACAAGGCCGGTACCATGCGCTCCGCAAGTTCATCCGCTGTTACAATCCTTTCTCTCCTGATTCCCGGTTCGCCGTGAATTCCGACACCGAATTCCATTTCTCCGTCCGAAATTTCAAATGTCGGTTTTCCTGCCGCCGGAACAGTACAGGAACTGAACGCGAAGCCCAGTGAACGCACATAATCCGCAGCCTTCTGCGCGATACGTTTTACCTCCTGTAAATCTTTTCCCTTTTCCGCGGCCGCGCCCGCGCACTTATGTACCAATACCGTACCCGCGACACCACGGCGCCCCACTGTATACAAACTGTCCTGTACCGCTATATCATCTTCCACCTTCACGTAGTCAACCTGAATTCCATCTTCCGCCGCCAAAAATGCCGCGTTCTTGAAGTTCATCATATCACCGGAATAGTTCTTGATAATCATAAGAGTTCCCCGGTCGCTTGCGGCAGCTTTCAGTGCCTGATATACCTGCACCTGCGATGGCGACGCAAATACGTCTCCGCATACAGCCGCATCAAGCATACCCTTTCCGACATATCCCGCGTGTGCCGGTTCATGGCCCGAGCCGCCGCCGGAAATCAGGGAAACCTTGTTCTTATTGATTTCCTTCTTCTTTATAATTTTGTATTTTTGAATAAACTCCAGCTCCGGATGCGCATTTGCAATTCCGCTGCACATCTCCATTACCACCGTTTCCGGTCTGTTAATTATTTTTTGCATACGCTTCTCCATTCTAATTTCTGATATACCCCAAACTATCTGCATTTTTTAATATAACGAACGCTTCTCTTTATAGGACTTACCCATTTGGTCCGCCTCCAAAATGGCGTCCATTACGCCCTCAACCGTTATCTGAAACGGCATTGCGTAAATAGATTCCTCCGGAATGCATGATTTTTCGGCAACTTCACGAAGCTTCTCATCAGAGATTGCGGCAACACCGATGTCCTCCAGACAGACGGGAAGTCCGACGCCGGTACAAAATTCCAACACCTCAAGAATTTCCTCATCCGTTGCCGTGCCGTTGGCCTTTTCCAATGCCAACTGGCAGATTGTGCCAAAAGACACTTTTTCCCCATGGGTATAATGATGTGCTTCCTCCAGGACGGTCAGGCCGTCGTGAATTGCATGCGCCGCGCCAAGTCCCGCCGATTCAAACCCCAGTCCCGAGAGCAAAATGTTTGTCTCGACAATCATTTCCAATTCGTCTGTCACTTCGTTCCGCTCCGAAGCGTCCTTTGCGGAAACGCCAAACGCAAGCAGGTTCTTATAGCAAAGCTCCGCCAATGCAAAAGCCGCTCTTGTTCCATAAGCCGGCGGACAAATTTCCTCGCGCGCTCCGCAGGGAAGTCCCGCATTTACCTTCGTATGGGAACGCACATTCGCTCTTGCTTCAAAGTAAGTGGATAATGCGTCTCCCATGCCGGATACCAAAAATCTGGTCGGAGCCGCCGCGATAACAGTCGTGTCAATCAGGATGACGTTTGGATTCGCCTTGAAGTAGAAATAGTCGTCGAATGCTCCTTCCGGCGTATAGACAACGGCGGAGTGTGATGTCGGCGCATCCGTCGCGGCGATGGTCGGAACGATAATCAAATTCTCACCTTCCGCTACACATTTTGCAGTATCAATGGCCTTTCCGCCGCCCAAGCCGATGGTGCAGCTGCACCCTTTTTCTTTTGCCAGCTTCTGAACCCGCGCAATTTCCTGTCTGGAACATTCCCCGACAAACCCGGCCGCAACAAATTCCACCCCAAATTTTTCTGCTGTCGTTTGAAGCTTTGCCCTGACACGATTTACATCATCCGGATGCGCTATCAGCATGGCTCTGTCCCCATACTGCTTTACAAAATAGCCCAGGTTTAATAACTCGTCTTCTCCCTGCACATACTTTTGCCGACTTATAAATGCCTTTCTCATTTCTTTACCTCTCCTTCTCTCTTAAAATACCCCTGAGTTTACTCCAGCTTCTCAACCATTCGCGTACGCTTTAGCTTTTATGGTTTTTGTATGAAACTATTTTGTTTCATATATAAACAATATAATTATTTTACAAAACTTTCAAGTCTCAAAAGTAAACAATTTTTCCATTCGGATTTTGTGAAATTCCAATAAATGCCATTACTTTGACGCGCAATATAATTCGTTTGATTATTTTCAATGGTTATGTCAAAATACAAATATCAGCTTTGTTTCGGAAAATTATTTTGCAAAGAGGTACTCCATGATATATGAAATTTCAAACACAAATACAGTTGCAGCTTTGTTCGGCAAATGGGACGAAACACTTATCTGGTCCTGTTTGCAGGGGGTAATGGGAAAAATCTATGCGGATGATTGGAACAATCCAACCGCGGCAATGGCTGTGATTGGGGATTTCACCTTTTTTGCCGGTGAACCGAATGCAGAATTAGTCTCTTATAAACCGGATTGGTGTATTCAAAATTTTATGATCATGGTTCCGCCGAATGAGCACTGGCAGCATATGATTACACAGGTTTACGGCAATAAGGCCAAAATTGTTTCCCGCTATGCAATCAAAAAGGAGCCGGGTATTTTTCATCAGGAAAAACTGGAAAAAGCCGTTGCTTCTCTGCCGGAGGGATATCAAATTTCCATGATTGATGAACCACTTTACAACATGTGCCGGTCAGAAGCATGGAGCGCTGATCTGGTGTCACAGTTTCCGACCTATGAAAATTATCAGAAACTCGGACTCGGCGCAGTAATTCTCAAAAACGATGTGATTGTGTCCGGCGCGTCCTCTTATTCCAGGTACCGTGAGGGCATAGAAATAGAAATTGATACCAGAGAAGATTGCAGACGAATGGGATTCGCCTATGCCTGCGGGGCAAAGCTGATTTTAGAGTGCTTAAAACGGAATTTATATCCCAGTTGGGACGCGCAAAATAAGACCTCTGTCGCACTGGCAGAAAAATTGGGGTATCATTACAGCCATAGCTATACGGCAATCGAGGTGTGGGGATATGGAAGACTGTAGAAAAGACTTATGGGAGCCTGTGGCGTAAACGGCTCGGGAATGGATTCATTTTCAGGAACAATACTGGAATTCGGATGCAAACGGAAATCTTATATCAGTTTACACAAAACTTGAAACAGTCTCAAAAGTGACCAAAAGCAAGACCGTATTTCCATCCGATAACAGCCTTCTAAAAATGCTGTATCTGGCAACTATGGACATCACGAAAAAATGGATGGGACATCGTCAGGACTGGGGACAGATCCATTCTCAGCTGGAAATCTATTTTGAAGATCGTCTGGCAGGAAGAAACC
>CALWBG010000041.1 GCA_944375975.1 uncultured Roseburia sp. | reverse complement strand
AAGCCGCCAGCATAAGCGGCCTGCCAGGGAATCACTGGATTGCGCCCTGGCTCTGCAGGAGCTTACCGCGATGGGTGTAGACAACATTATCACCTTTGACGCCCACGATCCGCGCGTACAGAACGCGATTCCGCTGAAAGGCTTCGAGACGGTTCAGCCCGCCTACCAGTTTATCAAAGGCATCTTAAAAAATGTTCCTGATTTAAAGATTGATTCCAAGCACATGATGATTATCAGCCCGGATGAGGGCGGTACCAACCGCGCGGTATATCTCGCGAGCGTGCTTGGGCTTGACGTGGGTATGTTCTATAAGAGACGTGACTACAGCAAAATCGTAGACGGACGCAACCCAATCGTCGCACATGAATTCCTCGGTTCCTCCGTGGAGGGCATGGACGTTATCATTATCGACGATATGATTTCGTCCGGCGAAAGCATGATTGATGTTGCCACCGAGTTAAAGAAACGCAAAGCAAACCGGATTTTCGTGGTGGCAACCTTCGGACTTTTCACCAACGGACTTGAAAAATTCGACAAAGCGGTTGCGGACGGCACAATCTACAAGGTTGTGACCACGAATCTGACCTATCAGACGCCGGAGCTGCTCTCCAAGCCTTATTATATCAACTGCGACATGAGCAAATATATCGCTTATATCATTGATACCTTAAACCACGATTCCTCCATCAGTGATTTGTTAAATCCGTATGAGCGAATCGAACGTTTGGTATCCAAGTACAAAGCCGGGGAAATCCTCTAAAAAGCGCCACCCGGCGGTGGCGCTCTTAAGAGAATGCATAGCATTCTCACCGATAAGAAAAGAGGGGCAAATCCAAAATGGATTTGTCCCTCTTTTCTGCTCTATATCTGATATTTATCTTAAATATTCATACACGGCTATTCCATGCGGTTCATCTCTATTTAAAATAAATCTACTCTCCCGGCAACCTTCTGATTGATAACATAGTAAGCTGCAAACTCTTCCGGCTTTAAATATACCTGAAGGCTCTTAATGGAAGATACTCTGTGTCCCTCTGCCACATACGCGTTCTTCGCTTTCTCAATTACCTCTGCCACAATCACTTCATTTCCCTGGTACTGAATGAACACTTCCGGCTTTAATTCCTCTTTTACTGCTTTCTTCGCAGCCGTTTTCCCCGGTTTTCTTCCTCTTACACCTTTCACCGCTGTCTTTGTCTCCTCTGCTACTTCTTTTACAACCGCTTTTGTCTCCTGTGCCACTTCTTTCACTGCCGCTTTTGTCTCCGCTGCCACTTCCTTTACTACTGCCTTCTTCTCCTCTACCGGCTCCTTTACCTCCGCTGCCACTTCCTTTACTGCTGCCTTCACTGCCGCGGCGCCTTCCTTTACGGTTGCTTTTACGTCATCTGCTTTTACTGCTTTGGTCTCGTCCACTTTTGCTGTCGTCTTTTTTTCCATCATGAGTTTCTCCCTCCTCAATTAAAAAAACAAACTACTCACACACTAAAAACTTCTCCATTGCATTTAACGCTTCCTCCTCATCGCTTCCCTCTGCGACGATATTCACCGTCATCCCCTTAGAAGGATTAAAGGCCATAATTCCCATAATACTTTTGGCGTTGATTCTGCGGTTGTTGCTTTCCAGAATAATTTCACTGTCAAAGCTGCATGCCACCTGGACAAGCTCTGCAATCGGATTATTGTGTTCCTCAGAAACATTAGATACAACTACTTCTTTTCTGCTCATATTCCTCCACTTCCTCTTTTTAAGTACTTCTCAAAATATAACCCATTCATGTACAATTTGCAATACACTTAAATAAAATCTGTTAAAGTTCAACGAAGGATTTTTCTGAACGTCTGATTTTTTATGCATTTTTCTTGTATTTTAAGGGTTATTTCAGATAAGTTAAGAATACATTTCCGGCAGCGGAAAATTCTTCATCTGCCTCCTCAAGGCCAAGCCTTCGGTTTGTCCCGGAATCCGAGTCAAATACAATGACGTTATCCGCGTCATAGCCGACCAAAAGTACGGCTTCCTCATTTCCGCTCATCGCAAAAACAGGACTCCCACAGCTTACATAATAAAGCACCTCCTCCACATTACAGCCGCTCAAATCCAAAATCTGCGCATCCCTCATCATATTTCCCAAAATGGTTTTGGGTGTCTCACCTCCGGCAATCAGCGCATTCACGCTGATATTAATTTCCTCCTTCTCAAGCATGGCATTGATACATTTTGCAATGCTTCCGGAATCCATATCCTCCTCGCCGACCGCAATATCAGAAAATGCCGGCTGAACCGCGTTTCTGGAACGCTTCCAGACATATTTCTGGTCGGCGTCTATGACCACTCCCATATTCTCATTTGCCCGGCCAATTGCCGCCGTCACATCATCCGTGGTAAAGATTACGTCACCCTTCACGTAAACATAATACCGCTCCCCGGTTCCATCCTGCGTGAGCGCGACATTACGCTCCTCTGTAAGAATTGTCTCCTTAGGCGTAAGAAGCCTTGGTTCCTTTTCGCTGACCGGATTTGCCAGGGATAGCTGGTACTGCGTCTGCTTTATATCCGAGCTGCTGCTTCGCACCTCCACGGGTGCTGCCCCGTCGCCCTCCCGGTTCATTATCATATCCTGGTCCGCCTCCACATAGGCCGTCCCATTATACTGTATGCGGTTTAAGTACATTGTATAATCGTCAATTTCAACATCTGACACATAATATCCGCTTTTTTCATATGTTTTTAAAATTTCGATGGTATCTGAAGCAACGTCGGCTATTTTTACCTGATACATCGGAACTATGATATTGCCCGCAGCCTCCGTGGAAACATCCGCGGCGTTCGCGACCCCATAAACAAAGTCTTCCTCCATAAAGCCCAGAGGCTTTACATATTTCCCGCCGCCCTCCGTCACTTCTCTTGTGGTTTCATCGGAAAAATCCATGACATGGACAATTTCACTGTTTTCTCCGTCTTGTGTCCACGCAAAAAAACGGTTGCTTGCGGAAACGGCAAAAATCTTATTTTCTAACCCTTCAATCAGTTTTCTTACTTCAAGCGTTGATAAATCAATGCCATAAACCGTTCCGTCCATCATAAGATACAGCTCGCCGCCCTCGTTTACATACATTAACTGCCCCATTTCAGACTTCATTACCTCATAAGATTTATCGGACGGGATAAATATCATTTCCTCATTGGTGTTCGCAAGGCTGTCATAGTGGTAAACGGCGATTCCAACCTCCCCTTCATGAAGTCCGCGGTTCATATAGCCGTAAACAATATAATCAAGGCTTCCTGTCTCATCAATGCTGACAATTTTTATATCATGCTCTCCGTAATTCTCCCTCTCGTCAATCCCTTCATAGCCGCGGAAGCTGAACACCTTTGCCAGCGTGTTCTCCGTCTCGTTGTAGCTCCAGAGTTCCCCCTCCTGCACGAAGGCAACCATTGTTCCCGCCTCGTTTGCCCGATATTCCACATCGGAGGAACGTATACCGAGTTGAATGTCATTGTCGTAAAAGGCCGCGCTCTCCCGGCGAAAAATCTGGTTTGTGGTACGCTCGAAATTCAAAAGATACATCCGGCTGCTGGTGTAACGGACCCGGTAATACTCCTCGACATTGTAGTATTCATTTTCCCCGCTCTCCCCGGTACTCGTCACCACATAATTGAGCACAATCACATTGTAGGTGTCCGTAATTTCCTTGATGGAAGGAACAGGCGCGGTAAGCCGCTCCACCGGCAGATTGGCCCAGGAAACCTGCTTTAGCGACGAATTGAGCGAAACAAACTGCAGCGTCGTGTTGTCCCCGGTCGTTTTTTCCATATAGGTAGAAAGCGTTCCCACCGTCTCACTGTTAAAGGTTTTGTTGTTGAAATCCTTTACAAACGCGATGCTTTCCTCCACATGGCTTTCCGGCGCTTCCACAAGTCTTGTATAATAATAAATCTGCTCATTTCCACTTTCCAGCATAATAATCAGCAGATATTCCTCATCTTCCTTCAACAGGTTCTGAATCTCAAGCTCCGCGGATATGATTCCCTTATTGTCCTCATAGGAATTGACATCCGCATTGGCAATCAGACGCGCTCCGTCAAGACTTCTGATTTCGTAGGAAACGGCATCCACCGTCGTCTGATAGCTTTGAATCGTTATCGGAAGCTTTCGGTCCTCCCCGATTGGGGTAATCGTATCCCGCATGTAAGCGGCATTCATCTCCGTGCGGTAGCCGTGAAGCTCATTAATTTCCGTTTCATCCCGAAACAAAGTGATAACCGGAAGCGTTGCTTCCTCCATCTCAGTTGTCAGATCCTCATTGACATGGTTTGTCATCGCACTGAATACGACAAGCCCGACTATAAATATTATTATTAAGACGATTGCTTTTACTGCACCCTTCCGCACGATCGTCCCTCCTTCATAAAAATAGCTACCGCAGACGCGATAGCTATATTGTATGCATTTTTGAAAAAATCCGCAATGGCTAATTCCGATTCTTTCTTTTTTCTTAATAAACAGCGTCTACCACCAGCGCCTGCACCGCCTGTGACGGCATCGCCTGCGGTACATCTCGTTGTTTAACAGTACGCCAATCAGGCTCCTTAAATGATCTCCCTGCCCTCTTGGCGGTCCCTGCGGCGGTCTTCCCGGACCCGGCGGCGGCGGCGGAGGCGTCATGCCGCCCCAGTACTGTTCCGCCTCCATATCCTGTTTCTCGCCGGTTGCGTTCTGATAAATCCGGTCTACGACCATCTCCAGCATCAGGCGATCCGGATACTCATCGAACATCAGGCTTCCCTCATATTCCATTTTATCGCATTCATCTTCCACAATTTCGAGAATCCGCTTTACTTCCCTCGGATACAGCTCTTTCATCCGCTCCATGTCTTTCTCATATTCCATTTCTGTCAGATACAGATTCTGCATCGGATAGCTCATATAAAAAGGCATTTTGGGCGCATCGAACTGCATACGGAAAAACTGCTCCTGATTATAGTCCACTCTATACTCCCTATAGATAACATCACTATATCATATGCGCCAGCCAACCACGGGTGCAGCTTTTAAAAGCCTCTTGTTTCAAAAACAATTTCCCGGTAAGGCGTATAGCCCTCATGCAGAAGCTTCACCGAAATCTCCTTCTGTCCCGGTACGCCGGAAAACTCATATAAATGATACGCGCCGTCCCGGTAAGCAAAATCCGCACCGTTATCCCGGTAATGAAGATACGTTCCGTTCCCCGGAAATACCAGCATTTTTAAGGTATCATACGGCTTCTCGCCCACATACTGGCAAAGCTCCCAGATCGGAATCATGCCGCCCTCCTTTACAAACATCGGACAGACATCAATCGGCGCGTCTACCATATAATACTGCTTTCCCTCATAGGGTCTGCCTGTCTCAAAATCGTACCAGGTACCCTCCGGCAGATAAATGAGCTTTTTTACCGCGCCCTGCTCAAGCACCGGAGCCACCAGAAGCTTTTCTCCCACCAGAAATTCCCCGTTTAAATTGAAGGTCTCCGGATCATCTTCATAGTGGAGCACCAGCGGCCGCATAATCGGAAGCCCTGTCTTTTCACATTCGTGAAACAAATCATAAAAATAAGGCAGCAGCCGGTAGCGCAGCTCTATGAATTTCCGGTTCACGGCAATGGTTGTTTCGTCAAACTGCCACGGCTCCTGACGTGTGCTTCCCTTTGACGAATGGTTGCGGAACAGCGGGGAGAACGCCCCGACCTGCACCCAGCGGCACAAAAGCTCCGGCGTACAGTCCGCGCCGAAACCGCCCACGTCAGTTCCCGCAAAGGCAAAGCCGCTTAAGCCCAGATTACAGAGCTGCGGCACCGCCATCTGCAAATGGGACCAAAGGCTCTGGTTATCCCCGGTCCAGACAGTCGAATACTTCTGGCTTCCCGCATAGCAGGCCCTTGTGATGACAAACGGTCGCTTTCCGTCCGCCTGCTTTAAACCCTCGTAGGTCGCCTTTGCCATCAGATGGCCGTAAACGTTGTGCATCGCCGCGTGGCTGCTCTTTTTATCCTCGTCGGTAAACACCACGTCCGCCGGAAGCTCCCCGCGGAAGCTCGCGGGCTCGTTCATATCATTCCAGGTCCCCCTTACCCCAAGCCCGGTGAGATAAGACTGCTTTTTTGCCCACCAGCTTCTTACCTCGGGATTTCCGAAATCGGGATAGACGGCATCTCCCGGCCAGACCGCATTGACATACGTCTCCCCCTCCGGTGTTTTCGCAAAATAGTCCTGCTCCATTCCCTCATCATACACCGCGTACCCGGGATCCAGCTTTACGCCCGGGTCGACAATGCATACGCTCTTAAAGCCGCTGTCCGCAATCTCCCGGATGATGGCCCCGGGCGCTCCGAAATCTTTTTCATTCCAGGTAAATACACGGTAACCATCCATATAATCAATATCAAAGTGGATGGTGTCACAGGGAATCCGAAGCTTACGGTAATGCTCTGCAACCTCCCGGACATCCTCCGCTGATTCGTAGCCCCACCGTGACTGATGATAACCAAGCGTCCAAAGCTGCGGCAGCGGCGTGCGCCCGGTCAGCCAGGTATAACCCTCCACAACCTCCGGCATGTGCCCGCCGGAGATAAAATAATAGTCCAGATTGCCGCCGTCCGCCCCGTAATAATAGTATGCGGTATTTTCCTTGCCGAGATTGATATAGGATTTATAGGTATTATCAAAAAAGATACCGTATACTCCCGCGGTCTTTAACGTAATCAAAAACGGAACGGATTTATAGAGCGCCCGGTAGCTTTCCGTATGCGCCTGCGGAATATCGGAATTCCAGTTTTCATATTCATAAGCTCTTTTATTTAAAAAGCCGCTCTTATCCCCCAGCCCGTAAAACTTCTCGTCACCGTCCATCGTTTTTACAATTTCAACCGGGTAATGGAAACCGGACGCGTCCGGCACATCGTGCCCCTCCGCCTCCAAAAACGAAATAAACTTTTCACTGAGCTGGCTGCCAAAGATTCTTCCCGTCCGGGAGTCCGCACATAAAAGCGTCCCATCCTTTTTATAGAAGTCCACAAAAAAGCCGTCATATACCTTTGCCCAAAGCGCCGGCGTTTTGATGACAAGCGCCTCTGCTTCCTCCGTCACCGTAAATTCCACGGGAACTCCTTTGTCTCCCTCAATTGCCTTCGAGCGGTGCTCCTTTGTCTCGCATGGGACAAATACGTTGAAAATATCCTCCCGAAGAACGGAGAGAACCGCCGTCCCCCGCTCAAACGTTATCTCAATTTTATTTCCGTCTACCCGATGGGAAACCCTCTTTCCTGACATCACTTCCTCCCTCACTTTGCCAAATCTTTTAATTCGGAAAATAAATCCAAATCGGACTGTGTAATTTTCATATTCGTGGTAACCGCTTCCTCGCCCGGTTTTGTCACGGTAATCTCAATAATGGTTCCTTCGGTAATGCCGCTGGAAAATACCGCATTCAAAAATGCCGTAAATTTGGGATGGTTTTCCGTAAATTTATTTTTTGCACTCATAAGCTTCATAATAGATGCCGGATTCATCATGGTGCTCCTCCTTTTCTCCTGACCGTATTCCTGTATTTTTTAGAGTATGAAGATTCAGCAATATTCTACCATAATCGCCTCGATTTGTCTCGAAAAAATGCGAAAATTCCGTAACGCCGCCATACGTTCTTATTCAAGGACAAGCCGTGTGAGCCTGCTGCCTAGACGGCTCAGTATTTCATTGGAAATCGTGTCCGCCTCCGCCGCAAGCTCCGCGGCAGATATTGTTTCTTCACCGCTGCTTCCGATTAAGACCGCTGTCTCGCCCGGCACGGCCCCCGCAATACCGGTTACATCCACAAGCATCTGATCCATACAGATGCGCCCGATAACCGGAGCCCTTTCCCCCCGGATAAGAACATGTCCCCTGCCGGAAAGCGCCCGCGGCACGCCGTCCGCATAGCCGATGGAAATCACGGCGATGACACGTTCCTCCTTTGCCGTATACGCAAGCCCGTAGCCGGCCGACTCACCCTTTTTTAACGTTTTTACGCAGGCAATTTTTGCTTTCAGAGCTAAAACGGGGCGCAGCGTAACCGGAGCCTCCACCCGGTCTCCCGGACTGCTTGGCACACCGTAGAGCGCAATTCCTGCTCTGGCATAATCATAGCTTTCCCCGCAGGAACGGCTGTAATTGAGTATGCCGTAGCTTCCGAATAAATGCGTCCGAAACCCGGTGATTCCGTTTTGCCGCAGCGCCGCGACCACCTCCGTGAAACGGGCAATCTGTGTCTCGGTAAACTCCCGCTCCTCCTCTGAAACTCCGTCCGAGGCGCACAGATGGGAAAACACACCTGTCACGTTCAAATTCGGCAGGCGAAAGATGCGCAGAATTTTTTCTATGCTCCCACAGTCCTCCCCGAGACGGTGCATACCCGTATCCACCCCCACGTGAACGAAAACGCGCCGCCCTAAGGCGCTTAATTCCCTGGCATAATCCAAATCTACAATGGTCTGTGTCAAATCATAACGGCACAGTCCGTCAATTTTTGAAACCGGCGTGTAGCCAAGCACAAGGATCTGCCCCGTGATGCCCGCTTCTCTGAGCACGGCTCCCTCCTCCACCGACGCTACACAGAAATCGGAGATTCCAAGCTTTTGCAGCGCCCGGCTGATTTCTACCGCCCCATGGCCGTAAGCGTTTGCCTTTACGGCAGGCATCAGCTTACAGGAAGCGGGAAGTAGTCCCTGAAGCTGCCCGACATTCCAGGCCAGATTTTTCAGATTCAATTCTATCCACGCCCGGCAGTTCTCTTTGTCTGTTGCAGGAACTGCCCGGTTGGATGTATTCTGAGGCTTGTTCTGTCCCCGTCTGTCCGTGAGGCTTTCCTTCACCCGGATGCGGCATTTTAACCTCATCCTGGCATACACTGCGAAAATGGCAATCCCAAACGACACCAGACAAACGGTCAGATAATGGACAAAACTGTTTTCCACAAATAAAGCTGTCAGTCCCGCCGCTTTTGCTGCCCCGCGTACCAGAATAATCACAAGCGGATGCAGAATATAAATCAGCATGGAAACGCCGCGCGCCCAGACCGGCGTTTTTGCTTTCGCGGAGAGAAGCAGACAAAAAAGACACCAGCAGACCGGAAGCAGTAAAAAATACATACTGTTATGGCGCTGCCAGCCCGCCAAAAAGGTGAACGCCCCCTCTGCGCACATAAGCGGCAGAAGCACTGCCAACGCCGGAAGATATCGTCTCCTGTTCTGATTCCGACGGCCGCGGTATATAAGTGCGCCCATCAGCAAAAACACCGGAGCATAAAAAATACCATTTCTGGTATAGCTGCTGACGAACTGTATTCCGTCATACGCCGCTTTTATCCAGTCTGCCCGGCAGACAAGCCCGTAATAGCTGTCACCTCCCAGTCCAACCAGATAAGCGCAGACAGCAAACAGTATGGCTGCCTTCACGGAGCGTTTTAACAGAAACGCCGTCAGCACACAGCCAAGCAGCGCCGCCGGAAAGTACCAGAGATGATAAAACGTCCCGTCAAAAAGAATCTGCCGAAAGACTTCCGCCGCATTCCCGGGCAGATTGCCGGCATACCAGCTCACCGGAGCATAAAGGAGGGTTGCAGCGGCATACAGGAGCAGCGTTTTTTTCAGATAACGGCAGAGTGCTTCTCCCCGGCCGGGGCCGAGCACAAAAAATCCCGTCGTTATCAGAAAAAACGGTACTGCCACCCTGCAAAGGCAATAGCTGAACAAAAAATCGGCAAACCCGTTCCATGCGGCAAAAGGTCCCGTATGAATCGCCACGACCATAAAAGCCGCGGGCAGGCGGAACAGATCCACCGCTTTGTATTCTTTTGTTTTCATGGCAGCTCCTCCCAAACAGTAATCACAAAGCCTCCCTCGTTTGTACCGGAAACCGACCAGGGCGCATCCGGCAGGCATACCGTCTTTTCCGTTTTCCCGCAAAGCGGCACATAAAACACGGATATACTTGCATACCGATACGGCTTTTGCAGGGAAGTACCCTCCTTTAGAAATTCGATGTATTCCTCCAGTACCATTCCGTGCTCCGCTATTATGGCGGAATGCGGAAATCCCACATAGCGGAAATGCCAGGGCTCAGCCCCGATTCCGGTAATGTTTTCTTTCCCTTCCAGATAGCGCTCGATAAAGCCGTACCGCGGCAATTTATCCCGAAATACCCCAAAGCTTCCGTCCCTCGGAAATTCGGGACAGATAAAATCGATTCCGGGCTGCCTTTTCGCCAAATCAATGGCAAGCCCCGTTTCATGCTCGCTGTGACCGGGAAGTGCCACAAATTTTTTGGTAAACGCAGGGCCGTTTTCCCGAATGCTGTCCTCCCAGATTTTTTCCTGTTCCTCTCTCGCGCGAAAGCCGCTCACTCCCGTGATTTCCGCTTCGCCGCCCGTCTCGGCAAGTAAGGCGCACAACGCCTCTTTCGCCTCTTTCGCCAGCAATATTTGCGGCGTTTCCCGCAGCGGAGCCTGCATTTGCTCCCGCCCGGGACGGACATAAAGCGGATACTCCGGCGTCACTAAAATCAGCGGTCCCCGGCACGCCATTTCCTGCTTTAAAACAACGTTTCCCATACCGCACCTTCCTTTCCGTCTGCTTTTCCCCAAAAGCTTCATACAGTTTCCAGAATACGTTCCACAAGCTCCGCAAAGGAAATACCCGCGGCCTTCATCATGCCCGGATAGCGGCTGTGCGTGGTAAAACCCGGAATCGTATTGATTTCATTGAAGTAAAGCTCTCCTTGCGGCGTCAGAAACATGTCCACACGGGCAAAACCGCTGCACCCGAGCGCGCGGTAAAGCACTGCCGCCGTCCGCTTAATTTCCTCTGCTTTTTCCCCTGAGATGCGGGCGGGTACATGAATTTTCGAGGTTTTTAAGGTATATTTTTCCGTATAGTCAAAAAAGCCGTCCGACAGCTCGATTTCGTCCACCGCTCCGATGAAAAGCTCCTCTGCGCCGCAAATGGCGCACCCGACTTCAAAGCCGCGGATTTCCTGCTCTAAAACCACTCTGTCATCATGGTCAAACGCAGCCTCCACCGCAGGCAAAAGCTGTTCCTGCGCGCTAACCTTTGTGATGCCGAAGGATGAGCCTGATTTGACAGGCTTTACAAAGAGCGGATAACCGATTTTCTGGGCCTCCAGTTTTAATTTCTCCCCGTTGTAGGGTTTTTGTACTGTGAGAGATTCGGCTGTCCTGATTCCTTCCATTCGCGCAATCCGATGCGCCAGCTCCTTGTCCATACACAGCGCCGAGGATAAAAGGCCGCAGCCGATGACCGGAATACCCGCCAGCTCCAGCACACCCTGCAGCGTCCCGTCCTCCCCGTTTTTTCCATGCAGAACCGGAAGCGCCGCATCAACGCTTATGGTTTTCATCCCCTGTGCCTCCCAGTACACAAACCCGGACACCCTCCGGTCCATGGCCGGGTACACCGGAACACATGCTCCTTCCCTGCGCCAGCGGTCCTTTTCTATCAGCTCCGGCGTACCCCGGTACCACAGCCATTCCCCTGTTTTTCCGTCAAGACCGATGAACACCGTCTCATACTTTTCCGTATCAATATGCGCGATGACCGCCGCAGCCGATTGCAGCGATACCTCATACTCTGTGGAACATCCCCCGAAAAAAACAGCAATTTTCTTTTTATCTTTCATCATAGTCCTCCATTCATTCCGCGCAGCGCTTTGTTCTTTGTTTCCTCTATTTTAATGGAATAATTATGAAGATAAAATCAGGCGCCGCATGAAGACTTTTTGAAGATTTTATGAAGCCGGGCAGTTTCCCGGAAACATGAGCCGCCAGGCACACTGAAAAAGGACCGGATTTCCGGAAACATTTACATTTCCCGGAAATCCGGTCCCTTTTGAACCCATATTCCATTTTATTACTCTTTTTTCCATGCCCTTATCTTATCAAGCTTCTCCCGCACCGCCGCCTCCTGTCCCTGCATCGTTGGCCGGTAATATTCCCGGTCCGCAAGCGCCTCCGGCAGACACCTCATTTTAGTCAGCTTATTCTCATAATCATGAGCATACTCATAGCCCTTTCCGTAGTCCAGCTCTTTCATCAGTTCCGTGGGCGCATTGCAGATTTGAAGCGGAACAGGATCCGTCCTTCGGGTGCGGATGTCGTGCTTTGCCTCCTCACAGGCCGCGTAGAGTGCGTTCGATTTCGGAGCCATAGAAAGATACACGACCGCCTGTGCCAGATTCACGTCACATTCAGGCATCCCGTTAAAATGGCAGGCCTGATAAGCGGCCACGGTCACCGAAAGCGCCTGGCTGTCCGCCATCCCGACATCCTCGCTTGCGAAACGAATCAGCCTTCTGGCAATGTAAAGCGGATTCTCCCCGCCCTCCAACATGCGCTGCATCCAATAAACCGCGGCGTCCGGGTCAGAATTGCGCATAGACTTATGGAGTGCGGAAATCAGATTATAGTGCTCCTCCCCGTTTTTATCGTAGAGAAGCGATTTTCTGCTGATACACTGCTCCATGCCCTCGTCCGTCACCGTGATTGAGCCGTCAGAGCCAATCTCACCGTTGAGCACCGCCATCTCCAGCGTATTAAGCGCCGTCCTCGCGTCTCCGTTTGCCACGGCGGCAATAGCACAAAGCTGCGTCTCCGTCATCTGCACCCGCTGTCCCCCGAAGCCATCCGGGCTCGTCAGAGCATGTTTTAAAAGCGCGACAAGATTCTGCTCCGAAAGCGCCTTCAGCACAAATACCTTACAGCGGGACAAAAGCGCGGCATTTACCTCAAAGGACGGGTTCTCGGTCGTTGCTCCAATCAGGATAATGCTCCCCTTCTCCACAAACGGCAGAAAAGCATCCTGCTGCGCCTTGTTAAAACGATGTATCTCGTCCACAAACAGCACGGTGCGGATTCCCATTTTCCGGCTGCTCTCCGCCTGATTCATGACCTCTTTGATTTCCTTGATTCCGCTTGTCACCGCGCTGAAGTTAATAAAATCTGCCTTTGTCCTGCCCGCGATGATACTGGCAAGCGTCGTCTTCCCGACTCCGGGCGGTCCCCAGAATATCATGGAGGATATCTGGTCCCGCTCGATGAGCTGCCGCAGCATTTTCCCTTTTCCAAGCAAATGCTCCTGCCCGACAAACTCCTCCAGTGTCTTCGGGCGCAGCCGGCTTGCCAGCGGTGTGCTCATCCGCTCGCCCAGCCACTGCTCCCTGTCATCAAACAACGTCATCTGTTCCATGCCATTTCCCCGCTTTCATCTGACAAACATTGCTTTTTTCAGTTTCTCTGTTTCTCAAAATATTTTTTTGTCTCGGCAACGGTCACGCCGCTTAAGGCGACGAGCGCAACCAGGTTCGGCAGCGCCATCAGACCGTTAAAAATATCGGCAATCGTCCATACCGCCGAAACGGTCATAAACGGCCCAATGAATACCGCAAGAATATACAGCCAGCGATAGCCCTTTAAAATGCCGGGACGGTTGCCCACCAGATATTCCAGACATTTTTCACTGTAATAGTTCCAACCAAGGATTGTCGTAAACGCAAAAAATACAAGACACACCATCAGAATAAACGACGATACCTGCTCCGGGAACGGGAGTCCAAGCTGAAATGCCCTCGTCGTCACCGCAACGCCGTCCAGCCCTATATTCCAGGTTCCCGTGAGGACGACGGAAAGCCCCGTCATGGTACAGATGATAATCGTGTCTATATAGGTTCCCATCATGGAAACCAGCCCCTGTGCCACGGGTTCATCCGTTTTCACGGTTGCGGCTGCAATGGGCGCGCTTCCAAGTCCAGCCTCATTCGAGAAAATTCCTCTCGCGATTCCCTTCTGCATGGCAACCAAAACCGCTCCGGCCGCTCCTCCCGCGGCCGCCCGAAGGCCGAAGGCGCTTTCCACAATCTCTACAACCGCCGCCGGAATCTCCGTCAGGTGCGTCAGCAGAATCACCAGAACCACTCCCACATACAAAAGCGCCATGAACGGCACGATCACCTGCGCCACGGAGGAAATACGCTTGATTCCGCCGATAATCACAAGCGCCACGCACAGCGTGAGAATCAGTCCCGCGATGACAACCGTCCAGGAATAATCCCGGCCAAACAAAGAAACCGTCCATGCGTTCTGCGGATCAAAAAAGTCATTGACCGCGCTGGTGATTCCGTTAATCTGAGTAAATGTACCGATTCCGAGCAGGCCGACCCCTACGCCGAAAAACGCGAAAATACAGCCAAGCCATCTCCATTTTTTCCCCATTCCGTTTTCTATGTAATAAAAGGGACCTCCCACCACATGCCCGTCTTCTTCCACCACACGGTATTTAATGGCAAGGAGACATTCGGCATATTTCGTCGCTGTTCCAAGCAGGGCGGCAACCCACATCCAAAACAGCGCTCCCGGTCCTCCCGCCACCAGGGCGGTCGCCACGCCGACAATATTTCCGGTTCCGATGGTAGCGGATAACGCCGTACACAGCGCCCCGAAGCTGGAAACCTCGCCCTCCTTTCCATCCTTCTCGTTCGCGATAATATGGCGGATTGCCAGCGGAAGCTTCGTAATCTGAAGTCCGCGAAGCCGAATCGTCAAAAAAATCCCGACTGCAAGAATCAGGATAATCAGGGGAAGTCCCCATATGAAATCGTCAATTGCCTGTAACATACCTGCCTCTTTCCTTTCCGTTTGATACGGTATAAAAGTACCACTGCACAGTAGCATAGCATGTGAAAATAAAGATTGCAAGTATTTTTTGTTTTTATGAGGCAAACAACCGTCCTCGTCCGCAATACATCAAGGACACCATTCCTGCTCCGAAAACAGCGCATCCACAAGCGCACGATATTCCGACACACGCTGTGTTTTGCGAATCTTTTTCAGATATTTTTCGGGCGAGGTAAAGCTCTGTCCGAGATATGACCATAATTCCTTCATACGGAACAGAGTGTTACGCTCCCCGGACATCACCTCAAGATAGCCCACCAGGATATCATCATGAAATTTTTTTACGGCTGTCTTTGAGACACGTTTTCCGCCGCGGATTTCACCAATCAACCCGGGATTTTTGAGAATTCCGCGTCCCAGCATCACCCGATTTAATTTTGCATCCGCGATATTGCCCGTCACCTGACGATAGTCCTCCAAAGAGGCAATGTCCCCGTTATAGCAAAGTGCGTGGCGGCTGGTTTTGACTGCAAAAAGAAAGGCGTCCATCCGGGGCGCATTTTTATAAAAGTCCTTCTGTACTCTGGGATGGATTATCAGCTCCTCCAGCGGATACTGCTCATAGATGGCGAGCAGTCTTTCCCATTCCCCGGGATTTTCTACTCCAATCCGGGTCTTTATGGAAATCCGAAGCGGACATTTATGAAAAATTTCCTCCAGGAAACGGTCCAGTTCATCCGGCAGCGCCAAAAATCCCGCTCCCCGGTATTTCGCCACAACTGTCCCGGAAGGACAGCCAAGATTCAGATTAACGGTATCATAGCCGTACTCCTGAAGCGTGCGGGCGATTTCCAGAAAATCATCCGCACGGTTTGTCAATATCTGGGGCACAACCGAAAGCCCCGCGTTATGCGCCGGAAGAATATCATTTTTCTCCCGGGAGCTTAGATTCCGATTGCCGATAAAGGGGGTTATATATTGATCCACATCCCCGAAATTGCGGTGATAGGCGTTCCGATAAACGAAACCGGTCAGCCCCTCCATCGGCGCCATGTAAAATTTCATTCCATATTCTCACTCGTATAATATTTTTTAGATACATAAACGTACCTTGATAACTTAATTAATATTTGTTCCATAGGCTTAGTTAAACC
>CALWBG010000040.1 GCA_944375975.1 uncultured Roseburia sp. | reverse complement strand
CTATCATTGCCCACGCAGCGCCTCAAGCGCCCGCATCCGTATCTGGATACTGCGGTGCGGGCGCTTGAGGCGCTGCGTGGGCAATGATAGTCTGAAATTTACCTCTTACCAGAAAAAACGAACCACTTGATGTAAAACGGTTTACATCGGCGGTTCGTTTTTTTATGATATAGAAAACGGCGGTATCGCGGAGGAAGGAGGGGAGTTATGAAAATTAAAATTGAGATTGATGAGGAAGTACAGGAGGATGAGGTCATCATCCGCTGCCGCGGACTGACCGGGGAAATTGCCGCAATTCAAAAAGCAGTCAGCGAAGTGGCAAATGCCGCTCAGAAATTTACGGTTTACAAGGGAAACACGGAGTATTATCTGACATTGGACGAGATTCTCTTTTTTGAGACGGACGGTTCGGGTGTCTGTGCCCACACCAGAACGGATATGTACCAGACAAAATACAAATTGTATGAGCTCGAGGATTTGCTTCCCGGTTGTTTTATGCGGGTATCCAAATCTGCGATTTTAAATATCCATCACATTTATTCCATTAACCGGAACTTAACGGCATCGAGTGTGGTTGCGTTTACCGGAAGCCACAAACAGGTGTATGTTTCCAGATATTATTATAAACCGCTGATCAGCAAATTAGAAGAAAGAAGGTTGCATGTATGAAAAAGAAAAAAATTATTTGGGGAGTATTTTTTCTCCTTGCCGCAGTATTTCTGGTAGTCGGCAAGCTTGGCTTTGGCCCTGACATCGGCCTGTTCAGTGTACTGATGACCATATTTTTTATTGCGCTCCTCATTGAGGGAATCCGCAGCGTTAACTTTTATGAAATACTGCTTTCGATTGCGTTTCTCTATATTATATATGACGAGCCGCTTGGAATTGCAAACGCGGCGTTGACGCCCTGGACAGTGCTTTTGGCCGCACTCCTGGCTTCGATTGGATTATCCATGATTTTTCGGGGAAAACGGAGGTCGTCCTGGAGAAGCAATGAGAGCTGGATTGACGGAACTGGCAGCTCGGGGGAGCAGTGCAGTGGGGAGCATATCCGCTGTGAAAATAATTTCGGTTCGGCTATCCGCTACATTAATTCCGACAATTTCTGCAATGCGCAGATTGAAAATAATTTCGGAGAAATGAGCGTTTATTTTGACAATGCGATGATTCAGGGAGATTCAGCCTATGTGGAGGTGGAGAACAATTTCGGTGAGACCAACCTTTACATTCCAAAGGAATGGAAAGTGGAAAACTGCCTGGATCATTCCTTCGGGACCATCGGCGTAAAGGGAAAATGTGAGGGAACCTCGCAGGCTGTGCTTTATGTCCGGGGATCGGCAAACTTTGGAGCTATTAACATTTATTATATTTAAGAGGTTCGGAAAGAACCCGGAAATGGGTTTTCACTCGCAAGTTTGTGTCTGCGCGCTGCTTGACAGCAAACTTGTTATGCACAAAAAGCAGCGCAGAAATGAGGGAAGAATGAAACTGGATATTATGAAAACAGAGGAAATTCAAAGACTGGAAATTCAGATTGACTACGCCGATATGGAAATTGCGGATTCGACGGACGAAAACATTCATGTGGAAGCGGAGGGGATAAAGGAGGACTGCTTTTCGTGCGGTGTGACCGGAGAAACGCTTCGCTCGGCTTACCGTGTGCGGGCGGCAAAGGTGATTTCCATCAGAAGGGGGAAGAGTCCCCAAATCCGTCTGTATCTGCCGGCGGGGCTTGTGTTTTCGGAGGCTTCCGTCGCATGCGGAGCGGGCGATCTCAATATCAGGCGGAAAGAATTTGCATGCGGGAAACTGGTACTTTCCGTCGGAGCCGGAAATATGCGTGCGGAACAGGTCGTGGTGGAACAGGAACTGAGAGCGGATATCGGGGCCGGAAAGCTGGAACTCATTTCCGTAAAGACGAAGGATATGGAAGTACAGTGCGGTGTGGGGGATTTTTTGATGAGAGGAGACATTGCGGGCAGTCTTCGCACAAACTGCGGTGTTGGAAAATGTCAGATTTTCCTGGAGCGCAGGGAAAGTGATTATGATTATGACATTTCCTGTGCGCTCGGGAGTGTCAGGGTCAATGAGCAGAAAATATCCTGTATCGGAAGCGAACACCGTCATTCCGGTGCCGGAACCGTCGGAACGGTTACACTGGAATGCGGCATTGGCGAAATCAGCCTTGAGACGGCGGGAAAGTAAGCGGCCGACTGCGTCAGGAAAAGATGGAGCCGCCGGACGCTTCCGGCGCCGGGTAGGTGCGGACCGGAATGCGGTCGAGCTCTCCGGTGCAGTCGAGATAAAAAATCACGAATGTCTGGTTCATGTAAGGTCTTACCCATAAGGCCGCGATTCCGAGCGAGCAGAGAATCAAAAGACTCCAGCCGATAAAGCTTAAAGAAAGATAAAACAGCCGTCCGCGGTTTCCCTTCATAAGCAGCCGGCATTCGCGGAATGCCGCCGAAACTTTCATTTGCGGATAATCCAGTAAAAAGAAATCAACAAAGTAAAAATTCAGCGTAACAAGGACGGAGAGTATGAGGGAAATAATGGCTGCTGTCGCCAGAACAGCGATGGAGACGGCATCGGTTTCTGCGAAAATAAAATATATGAGACCGCCAATGAGCGGGAGGCAGGCAGCCAGTCCAAGCAGGAGCTGTATCAGCCCTGCTCCGAAAAAGCGTTCCGTACCGCTGCGGAAGGGGTCAAATATCTGAAGAAATCCAAATTCCGTGCCGCGGGTCATATTCAAATGTACACGTGTGACGCCGGCGTTTAAAACGAAGCTCACCAGCGTAATGAGAAATTCCGCCAGCAGTGCGATGATAAGCTGGGAGGTTGTGGGGTTTGCCCCTAAGGACATGGAAAAGGGGATTTCCATCACTGCGACAATGACGCCCGCAGCAACGAAAGCCCCCATTGGTACACCGTACCGGTCATTTAGTATATCGCGTGCAATACGCTTAATTTCTTTCGATGGTCGTTTCATGGAAGAACTCCTTTGGGTCTTATATGATGTCTGTTGGAAGCGTCAGTGTAAACTGCAATTTGCACTGACGTTATTATGCCACGTAGTCAATGTTGTTTCCGGTAAAGCGGATGGCATCCTGCGCTTTCCGCTCCTGTTGATACGGATTCGACTCGTTCGGATACCGAATCATGGTATTGGTTGTTCCGCCGGAGACATAGGTGCGCCCGCATTCGGGACAGATTGCCGTATGTATCGTCACCGAAGCCGAGACAACCGTACCGTTTTTCTGCGCCGCCTTGCTGTAGGCGTTGGAAACATGCTCTCCTTCGTGGCCGCGGACAGCGGATGCGGCCGCTTCGGGTGAAATGTGGGAAGCCGATTTAAAGGATACATTTTCATTGGAGCCGTCCTGATACTTCCTCTCTTTGCAGGTCTGACATTCTTCCGGTGAGGATTTGCGACCTGGTTTTCGGACAGAATCATTACCTGTTTCTGACGAAGGCTCCAAAGCGCCTGAGAGACGGCTGCTTTCACCAGTGGCGTTGGAATAACCGGTATAGGATAAAACAGAATCAAAACGAATTCCCTGCATCCTGAATCAACTCCTTTCGAATCATTTAAAGCTATCATAATTATAGCATAAGGGGACGAATGATGCCACCTGTTTTACCGGAAACTTTACAAAGCGCGGAACATGCAATATACTCACATTAAAAAAACAGACGGAGGCAGCGGATGTACCGGCACGGAAAAAACAGGACAGCGGGAAGGAAAACAACAATTTCAGACAGGCGGCAAAAAGAGCTTGACACAGGCTGGTATATTGCCGGCTGGTGCCTTTTGGCATTGTTCGGGGGATATTTGCTCATTTCCCATGTGACCGGATTTCGCATCGAAAGCGTCCTCTTTCCCTGCATCTTCCATTCCGTGACGGGGCTGTACTGTCCCGGCTGCGGGGGAACACGGGCGTTTCAGGCGCTTCTTCGGGGAAATCTTATAGGTGTCCTGCGCTACCAGCCTTTTTTTATATACTTGCTGATTGCAGGAGGCTGGTTTATGCTCAGCCAGACAATCGAGCGGCTCAGCAGAGGAAAAATCAAAATCGGGCTGCATTACCGTGACGCATATCTCTGGATTGGGCTTGCCATATTGTTGGTAAGCTGGCTGGTGAAAAATGCCGCACTCTTAATATGGGGATTTGACCTATGAAAGCTATGGGTGCATGGAGCAGGAATCCTATGGCTGCCCAAACAGGACGTCGTAATCAAGCCCCATCATCTCGCAGCTTTCCCGCAGCATATTTTCCAGACCGCCGTAATAGAGATTGGCGAATACAATTGTATAAATAAAAAAGAAAACGACCATGGCAAGCGCTGAGATACTCATAGTAAGTCCGGCCTTTGCACGGTTAGAGAGCTGTATTTCGCCGCCGCGCGAGAGCAGCGCAAATACGATGCCCAATGCACCGCAGATGATAGATGGATATACCATGCAAAGCGTGGATAATGAAATGATGCCCATGACAATGGACCAGGTTTCCATCCGTCTGGAATGTCTGTCGTTTCGTGTTGGCTGTTGATAAAATTGATAGTCCATAGCAATTCCGTTTCCTGATACTGATGTTTGTGCGATACCGTAGATGTTGAGGTCAAAAGACACCAGACGGATTGTTCCGCGCTACGCGCTCCCACAATCCTGCAAAACATTCGAAAATCATGGGGCCCCTGCCCCACTTTTTCCGAATGTTTTGGCGGGGCAATAAGCCTTCTTTCCACTGCCATGCAAGCATGGCGTGGACGCAGGCTTTTGCCCCTGATGTCATAACACATAGTGTATCACGTTTTCTTTCAAATGTAAATTACGCAAACTGTTATAAAAGATTTGAAAAATCCGCTGTCTGTGTTAAACTATACAGCATGGTAATGAGCCGGAATGCTACGCCAATACGGCGTGACGTCCTGGCGGGAAAGAAAAGAAAAAGGGGATTGTTATGGACATCATTGCAAAAATATCGGAGGAGCTTGGAATTCGCAAAAACCAGGCGGAGGCAGCGGTAAAGCTGATTGACGAGGGAAATACCATTCCATTTATCGCCCGCTACCGCAAGGAGGCGACGGGCGCGCTAAGCGACGAGACCCTCCGTAATTTGTACGAAAGGCTTAACTATTTAAGAAATCTGGAAGAACGCAAGGAAACAGTGCTTTCCGGGATTGAGGAACAGGGAAAACTTACGGAAGAACTGCGGGAGCAGATTCTTGCCGCGGAGACTATGGTGGCGGTTGAAGATTTATACCGTCCGTACAAGCCAAAGCGCCGTACCCGCGCGACGATTGCAAAAGAGAAGGGCTTAGAGCCGCTTGCCGATATGATTTCCCTTCAGATGTTAAAGACTCCCTTAACGGAGGAGGCGGAAAAGTTCGTTGATGAGGGGAAAGAAATACATACGGCGGAAGAAGCGATTGCGGGAGCGAAGGACATTCTTGCGGAGCGTATCTCGGATGAAGCGGACTACAGGAGCCGTATCCGCGATATGACGGTAAAAAAGGGGCGTATCGTTTCCACAGCGAAGGATCCCGAAGCCGAATCCGTATACGAGATGTATTACGCATTTGACGAGCCGGTGGCAAAGCTTGCGGGACATCGTATTCTGGCTTTAAACCGCGGTGAAAAGGAAAAATTTTTGAGCGTAAAGGTCGAGGCTCCCATCGAGGATATTTTGCGTTATCTGGAAAAGAAGATCATCGTCAGAGACAACCGGGAGACGGCGCCGGTATTACAGGAAGTGATTGCGGATGCTTATGACAGACTGATTGCTCCCGCTATCGAGCGGGAAATCCGAAGCGGACTGACCGAGCGTGCGGAAGACGGGGCAATCCGGGTATTCGGCAAAAACTTAGAGCAGCTTCTGATGCAGCCTCCGATTGCCGGACAGGTCGTGCTCGGCTGGGATCCTGCATTCCGTACCGGCTGCAAGCTTGCGGTTGTGGATGCCACGGGAAAGGTACTGGACACTACCGTTATTTATCCGACGGCACCGCAGAATAAGGTGGAGGAAGCGAAGGCTGTTTTAAAGAAGCTGATTTCCAAATATCATGTTACATTGATTTCACTCGGCAATGGCACGGCCTCCCGGGAATCGGAGCGGGTGATTGTGGATTTGTTAAAGGAGCTTCCGGTCAAGGTTTCCTATGTGATTGTAAATGAAGCGGGGGCCTCCGTTTATTCCGCAAGCAAGCTGGCAACCGAGGAATTTCCGAATTTTGACGTGGGACAGCGGAGCGCCGCGTCCATGGCAAGAAGACTTCAGGATCCGCTCGCGGAGCTGGTGAAAATCGATCCGAAGTCGATTGGTGTCGGGCAGTATCAGCATGACATGAACCAGAAAAAATTGAGCGAGGCGCTTGGCTGTGTTGTGGAGGATTGTGTCAACCGTGTCGGGGTGGACTTAAATACAGCGTCGGCGTCCCTGCTTGAGTATGTTTCCGGCATCAGCAAAACGCTTGCTAAGAATATCGTAGCGTACCGGGAGGAAAACGGGCGGTTCGAAGCGCGGGGGCAGCTTCTTAAGGTGGCAAAGCTCGGGCCGAAAGCGTTCGAACAGTGCGCAGGATTTTTGCGCATCACGGAGGGAAAAAATCCGCTCGACGCTACCGGGGTTCATCCGGAAAGCTATCAGGCGGCAGAAAAGCTGCTGGAGCGTCTCGGGTATACGCCGGAGGATGTCAGAGAGCGCAGACTTGACGGGATTTCCAAAAAGCTTTCGGACAGTAAAAAGCTGGCGGAGGAGCTTGGCGTTGGCGAAATGACCCTAAAGGACATTGTAAAGGAGCTGGAAAAGCCGGCGCGCGACCCGAGAGAAGATATGCCAAAGCCCATTCTACGAAGCGATGTGCTGGAATTAAAGGATTTAAAACCGGGCATGATATTAAAAGGCACGGTCCGTAATGTCATTGATTTTGGGGCATTTGTAGACATCGGCGTCCATCAGGACGGGCTGGTGCATATTTCGCAGATGAGCGATCGGTTTATCAGGCATCCGCTGGAGGTAGTCAGCGTGGGAGACATCGTGGAGGTTAAGGTGCTGGATGTAGATTTAAAAAAACAGCGGATTGCGCTTACGATGAAACTGAACGGTTGACAGAACAACGGGCTTATGTTAGCATACGCATATCAGAGAAAAGAAAAGGAGTGTGATTACATACATGGACGACAGTGACGATACCGATACGGCTTATCGAAGTTTTATTCTCCATGTGGTATTATGAATAGATAAAGCATAGCCTGTGTTCCTGCGGGATGATGAAGTTTTTGTCATCACTGTCCAATGGAATATGGGCTATGCTTGTTTCGGTTTAAGGGTGCTTTGCAAATAAGCACAGGAGATTCAGATACTACAGAAGTTTTTGTTTTGGAGGAGAACAATGATAGGAGCAATAATTTTACAGATTGTATTGATTGCCTTAAACGCAGTCTTTGCAGCGGCAGAGATAGCCGTGATTTCTATGAACGACGCGAAGCTAAAGCGCCTTGTCGCGGAAGGGGACAGGCGTGCCGCAAGGCTGGCGGTATTGACGGAGCAGCCCTCCCGGTTTCTTGCGACCATCCAGGTAGCCATTACGCTGGCGGGACTGTTGAGTGGTGCGTTTGCGGCGGATAATTTCGCGGATCCGCTGGTCGAGCTTCTTGTGGGCATTGGCATTTCACTGCCGAGACAGGTGCTGCGCTCGGTGTGCGTTGTATTGATTACGCTGGTGCTGACCTACTTCAACCTGGTGCTCGGTGAGCTTGTACCAAAGCGGATCGCGATGAAAAAGGCCGAGCAGCTTGCATTGGGTATGTCCGGCACACTGTATATGGTATCGAAGGTGTTTGCGCCGCTCGTTTGGCTGCTGACGGTTTCGACGAACGGCTTGCTTCGTGTGTTCGGGTTAAATCCCGAGGAAGAGGAGGCCGCCGTAACCGAGGAGGATATCCGCATGATGCTTGCGGAGGGGAAGGAAAAAGGCAGCATTCCCCGTGAGGAGACAGAATTAATTAAGAATGTGTTTGAGTTTGATGATATTACCGCAGAACAGGTCTGCACCCACCGTAAGGACGTGGTCAGCCTGTATATGGAGGATGATATGGCGGAATGGGAGCAGACGATTTTTGAGAATCGCCATACCTATTATCTGGTCTGCGGAGAGACGGGAGAGGAAATAATTGGCGTGCTGGATACAAAAGAGTATTTCCGTATGAAGGATAAAAACAGGGAAAATATTCTAAAGCATGCGGTGAAACCGGCGTTTTTCATTCCCGAAACCATGAAGGCCAATGTTCTGTTTCGGCTGATGCGCGAGCAGAGAAATTACTTTGCCGTTATTGTGGACGAATACGGGGGGCTTTCCGGTATTGTTACCCTGCATGATCTGCTGGAGGCGCTGGTAGGAGACATTAACGACGATAAAGAGCCGGAGGAAATTCAGAAAATCGGCGAAGGAACATGGAAAATCCAGGGAAGCGCTTCACTTGCCGATGTGGCGGAGGAGTTGCAGGTTGATCTTCCGCTGGAGGAATATGATACCTTCAACGGTTTTGTATGTGGTGTTGCGGGGAGGATTCCGGACGACGGAGAAACATTCTGTATAAAGGCAGACGGCCTGACAATTGAGGTACATGACGTCGAAAGACATGTGATTCGGGAGGCGACCGTGTGCGTATAAAAAAGGGATTGACAGATACATCCGATATGCATACAATGGAATAGAAAATAGAAAAAAGAATAAGGAATTCTTCGGGGCAGGGTGATGCAGCAGGAGCCGCGGCAGCGGCAATATGCAGATTCCCGACCGACGGTGATGCGAAGCCCGGGATACCGTGCGCGGAAGCGCAGAACGGGGCATTCGAGAGTCCGTGACCTGCAAAAGCAGTTGAGCCGGTGAGAATCCGGCACCGACAGTATAGTCTGGATGGGAGAAGATAAGCATGTGAAGTGCAAGACGCTTGAGGCGGCTTCGCTTTCATTGGAATGACAACCCCGGATGATGTGACATCCGGGGATTTTTGCGTTCGGCACGCTTAATATCCCTCGAATTCCTCAGAAAAGAAAAGGAGACGAGTAAAATGGATACGGCAAACAAAGCAATGACAGGTAAAAAAACGGGTAAAGCGGTAAATGTGCGCTATCTGACGGTGACTGCGATGCTCTCGGCGGTCGCCTACATCTTAATGTTCCTCGATTTTTCGGTTCCGTTTATGCCCTCTTTTATCAAAATGGATTTATCGGAGCTCCCGGCGTTAATCGGTTCTTTCGCGATGGGGCCGCTGTGTGGGGTGATTGTCTGCCTCATCAAAAACATTCTCCATTTGTTTATTACTTCCACAGGAGGTGTCGGAGAACTTTCCAATTTCATCCTTGGCGTAGCGTTCGTACTTCCGGCGGGAATCATTTACAAGCGCAGAAAGTCAAGGAAAACCGCGCTGCTTGGTTCTCTGCTCGGAGCGGTGTTTATGGGAATATTCAGCATCGTGTCAAATTACTGGCTGGTTTATCCGGTTTATTACAATTTTATGCCGGAGGAGACCGTGCTTGCGGCATATCAGGTCATCCTGCCGTCCATGAAGAGTATCTTACAGTGTCTGGTGTGCTTTAATATGCCGTTTACAATAATTAAGGGCTTGTTTTCCGTGGGGATTACATTTTTCACCTATAAGCACATCTCGCCGATTTTAAAGGGAACGGAACGATAGGAAGCCGAATAGCCGGGAATGTACAAAAAACGGGAAAAGACGAAGAATGAGAATGCTTATTTTATTATTTGAGGAAAAATGTTATACTAAACTGATTCCAAACAGCAGGGAGATTAAAGATGACGATAGAATTTGATATCACATTGACGCCCGGGGATATGTATCGGTTTAATATGTACCAGACGTATTCGGGATTTCACGGATGGTTTTCCATCGTCGTGTCTGTTCTGATATTTGTTGTGGCGTATACGACGCGCGCGCGGGTGGAAGCTGTCTATACGGTGTTATATGTCCTGTTCGGTGTTCTGTTTTTGGTTTATTTGCCCGTGACCCTGCTGCTGCGCTCAAAGCACAGCATTGCAGCTTCAGAGGTTTTAAGCCGCCCTCTGCACTACGCAGTGGGGGAAGAAGGCTTTGCCGTCACACAGGGCGAGGAGGGGGCCAAGCTTCCGTGGAACCAGATTTATAAAATGGTTGCGACAAAAAGTAACGTATTAGTGTACAGCAACCGCATTAATGCTTATGTGATTCCAAGAGAGCAGCTTGGGGACAAATATGAGGAGCTTGCCGCGCTTGCGAAGCGGCAGCTTCCGGGATATCGTGTGAAAATAAAATGAGGATGATATGAATACAACAGTTTATGAAACCAATTCGCCCGAAGAAACACGTGCGCTGGGGAAAAAAATAGGCGCATTAGCGGAGCCCGGAGATGTCTACACACTTGTGGGGGATCTTGGAGTGGGAAAAACCGTCTTTACGCAGGGAATCGCGGAGGGACTCGGCATTACGGAGCCGGTGTCCAGTCCTACCTTTACGATTGTGCAGATATATGAGGAGGGACGGCTGCCGTTCTATCATTTTGACGTTTACCGGATCGGGGATCTCGAAGAAATGGATGAGATTGGCTACGAGGATTACTTTTACGGGCAGGGGCTCTGTATGATTGAGTGGGCGAACCTGATTGAGGAGATACTCCCCGAAAAGCGTTATGATGTCACCATCGAGAAAAATCCGGAAAAGGGATTTGATTACCGCAAAATTATAATCAAAGGACGGGACGGGAAAGCATGAAGATATTAGGCTTGGACAGTTCGGGACTGGTGGCGAGCGTAGCCGTGGTCTGCGACGACAATCTGATGGCGGAATATACCGTCAATTATAAAAAGACGCATTCTCAGACGCTTCTGCCGATGCTGGACGATGTGGCAAAAATGATAGAGCTGGATTTAAACACCATAGACGCTGTTGCGGTGGCGGGCGGGCCGGGCTCTTTTACCGGGCTCCGTATCGGTTCGGCTACGGCGAAGGGCCTTGGACTGGCGTTAAATAAGCCGATTGTGAGCGTTCCTACCGTGGACGCGCTTGCATATAATCTTGTGGGACACCAAAGCCTGGTATGTCCGCTGATGGATGCGCGCAGAAACCAGACCTACACCGGGCTGTATGAGTTCTGCGGCAACGATATGAAGGTAGTGCGGGAGCAGTGTGCCGTCGGCATCGACGAAATTATCCGGGCTGTGAACGATACGGGAAAATCGGTTGTTTTTTTGGGAGACGGAGTCCCGGTATTCAGCGACTATATCGAAGAAAATTGCAGTGTACCGTACACCTTTGCCCCGGCACATTTGAATAAACAGCGCGCCGGAGCGGTAGCTGCGCTCGGAATGAAATACTTTGCGGAGGGCAGATATGAGACGGCCGCTGCACACAGACCCGAATATTTGAGGCTTTCCCAGGCAGAGCGTGAACGGAAAGAGAGTGAAAACGCATGATTGCGGTAAGAACAATGCGGCAGCAGGACGTGGAGGAGGTGGCAGCGCTGGAGCGTGAGATTTTTTCGCAGCCGTGGAGCGCCGCCGGATTTTTGGATGCGTTAAAGCTTGACAACACCGTATTTCTGGCGGCAGAGGAGCATGGACGTATTGTCGGATATGTCGGCATGTACCTTTCCATGGAAGAGGGAGAAATCACCAACGTCGCGGTTGCACCGCACGAACGGCGCCGCGGCATCGGCGGGATGCTTCTGGATGAGATAAAGAAAGAAGCAGGCGTACATTCAGTGGAAAAAATCGTTCTGGAGGTGCGCAGATCGAATGACAGCGCGATTCGTCTGTACGAGCGAAACGGATTTAAGATAATGGGTGTCCGGAAAGGGTTTTATGAATTTCCGAAAGAGGATGCCTATATTATGATATACGGCCAGTAATTTCCACTGTATGAGGCATGATGCTTCTTATATAATGGTAGCGTCATGACAGAAAACGGAGTGGAGGGATTCAATGAGCAGAAAAAACCAGATGATTTATTGCAACTGCTGTGGAAAGGAAATCTGTGCGGAGTCATTGGCGGAGCGCGCATCATTCCTTACAGTAAAAAAAGAGTGGGGCTATTTTTCTCACAAGAAGGACGGTAAGATTCACAGTGCGGATATTTGCGAGGACTGCTGCCAAAAGCTGGCGGAGACTTTTGCCATACCGCCGGAGGAAGAAGAAATTACAGAATTTGTATAAAGGAGACCAGTTATGTTGGACGTATGCCTTTTGGGAACCGCCGGAATGATGCCGCTGCCGCATCGATGGCTGACTGCGGCAATGCTGCGCTATAACGGAAGCAGCCTCTTGATTGACTGTGGGGAGGGGACCCAGATAGCAATCAAGGAAAAGGGATGGACTTTTAAACCGATTGATATTATATGCTTTACCCATTATCACGCCGACCATATCAGCGGACTTCCGGGGCTTTTGCTTACGATGGGAAATGCGGAGCGCAGCGAGCCGCTGACCATCATCGGACCGAAGGGATTGGAGCGGGTAGTCGGGGCGCTGCGTACGATAGCCCCGGAGCTGCCTTTTGAGATTCGCTATATTGAGATTACGGAGCCGGCTGCCGATATAGAATTAAAGGGTTACCATATACATGCGTTCCGCGTGAATCATAATATCACATGCTATGGCTATGCGGTTGAAATCAGACGTGCGGGCAGATTTCAGGTAGAGCGCGCCAAAGAGCTGCAGATACCTCAGAAGTTCTGGAACAGGCTGCAGAAGGGAGAGACGATTACTCTGGAGACAGGTGGGCTTTATACGCCTGATATGGTTTTAGGGCAGCCACGCAAAGGGATAAAAGTGACCTACTGCACCGATTCCAGGCCGACGGAATCTATCGTGGAGGCGGCAAAGAATTCCGATTTGTTTATTTGTGAGGGCATGTACGCCGAAAAAGAAAAGCTTGCCAAGGCAAGACAGTATAAACATATGACATTTTACGAGGCGGCGGAGATGGCGAAACGGGCGGAGGCAGCAGAATTATGGCTGACGCATTTTTCTCCGTCGCTGGTCAGGGCGGAGGATTATATGCCGCAGGTGCGAAGCATCTTTGAACACTCGTTTCTTGGCAGGGACGGAAAAAGCGTAGAGCTGATGTTTGATGAAAATGAGTAGCGGCGATTTTACAGAGGGAGGCGGTTTTCATGAAAAAAAGAGTACGGAGTATTGTTCTGGCGGTAATCTGCGTTGTCGTGATTGTCGGTGCATTCTGGGCGGTCTCATTGCGACGCAGCGGGAGCGTGCAAAGTGATGCCGAACTGACAGAAGTGCAGAAAGTGATTACCAGGGATTTGGAGAGAAACTACCCCAAGACACCTCGTGAGGTCGTAAAATTTTATAATCGCATCATCTCCTGCTTTTACAACGAAGAGTATACAGAAGATGAGCTGTACGAGCTGGGAGATCAGGCAAGAATGCTTATGGACGATGAGCTGCTGGAAAATAACTCCCGCGACGATTATTTTGAAAACCTAAAGGCTGACATAGAGACATATCGGGAGAAGTCAAAAACGATTGCATCCACTTCCGTCTGTGACAGCAATGAGGTAAATTACCAGACGATTGACGGGGACGAGTGCGCCTATGTCAACGCGTCGTATTTCATCAACGAAGACAAATCCTACAGCCGGACCTATCAGACCTACGTGCTGCGGAAGGATGAAGACGGAAATTGGAAAATTCTGGTGTTTTACCAGACGGAAGGAGAGCCTTCGGATGAAGACGAATGAAAGAAGCATAAACATACTGGCAATCGAGAGTTCCTGCGACGAGACGGCGGCGGCTGTGGTTAGGGACGGCAGAGACGTGCGCTCCAATATCATCTCCTCGCAGATTGCCCTGCATACGCTCTATGGCGGAGTTGTACCGGAGATTGCTTCACGTAAACATATTGAGAAAATAAATCAGGTAATTGAACAGGCGCTTGAGGAAGCGCATGTAACGCTTGACGACATTGACGCAATCGGCGTTACCTACGGTCCGGGGCTGGTGGGTGCTTTGCTGGTCGGAGTTGCGGAGGCAAAGGCGATCAGCTATGCCAAAAACCTTCCGCTGGTCGGAGTGCATCATATTGAAGGACATATCAGTGCAAATTATATTGAAAACAGGGATTTGGAGCCGCCGTTTTTATGTTTGGTAGTGTCGGGAGGGCATACGCACCTTGTAAAGGTCCTCGACTATGGCAAATACGAGATTTTGGGACGGACCAGAGACGATGCCGCGGGAGAAGCGTTTGACAAGGTGGCCCGGGCAATCGGTCTCGGCTATCCGGGTGGGCCTAAGATTGAAAAGGTTTCGCATGAGGGGAATCCGCACGCGGTGGAGTTCCCGCGCGCAAAAATCGCGGACGGACCATATGATTTCAGCTTCAGCGGATTGAAATCGGCTGTGCTCAATTATCTCAACGGCTGTCGGATGAAAGGGATTCCGATTGTTCAGGCGGATGTGGCAGCATCGTTTCAAAAGGCCGTGACTGACGTGCTGATTGGAAATGCGATGAAGGCGATTGAAGAATTTAAGCTGGATAAATTCGCTATTGCGGGAGGCGTGGCATCAAATAGCGTGCTGCGGGAAGGTATGAGAGAGGCGTGCCGCAAAAGAGGGGTTGCGTTTTATCATCCGTCCCCCGTTTACTGCACGGACAATGCGGCGATGATAGGTGTTGCTGCTTATTATGATTTCCAAAACGGCGTGAGGGACGGGCTTACGCTGAATGCGGTTCCGAACTTGAAATTGGGTGAACGCTGATACTGCGGGGAAAGCGGCGAAAACAGACGGTGGAGGAAAGCAATGACCAAAACGGAAAAATTTACGGCGATTGTCCTGGCGGCAGGCTCAGGAAAAAGAATGAACAGCAAAGTGCATAAGCAGTATCTTACAGTGGCCGGAAAACCTGTCCTTTATTATGCACTCAGGGCGTTTGAACAGAGTGAGGTTTCCGAAATCGTGTTAGTTGCGGGTGCGGGTGAGGAAGCCTATTGCAGAAAAGAAATTATCGAAAAATATGGACTGAAGAAAGTGACTGCGGTTGTTCCGGGCGGGCGCGAGCGCTATCATTCCGTATACGAAGGATTGCGTGCGGCCAGGGGAGCGGACTACGTCCTTATTCATGACGGAGCGCGCCCCATGGTGGATGAAGACATCATCGGGCGGTCCATGGAAGCGGTGAAAAGATACGGCGCGTGCGTGGCGGGAATGCCGGTCAAGGACACGATAAAGCTGTCAGATGAGGAAAGGTTTGCGGAGCAGACGCCAGAACGCTCAAGACTCTGGCAGATCCAGACACCTCAAAGCTTTTCCTATCCGCTGATATTGGAGGCATATCAAAAAATGCTTCGCAAAGAGGATGATGCGATAACGGATGACGCGATGGTTGTGGAGCGCATGACAGAACAAAAGGTCAAACTGATTGAGGGCAGCTATCGAAATATTAAAATTACAACACCGGATGACCTTGTAGTGGCGGAAGCATATCTGCAATCAGCTTCGCTGTAAAAAATGTAAAAAAAAGAAAAATAAATGTTGACATGACGCGCGGATGATGGTAGAATCATTTCTGCACTGATTTGAAACGAAAGACACGGAGAGGTATCGAAGTGGTCATAACGAGGCGGTCTTGAAAACCGTTTGTCCGAAAGGGCGCATGGGTTCGAATCCCATCCTCTCCGCTCATCGATATTTTCCGAAGTTTATCATATCGGTACAATAAAATATTGAAACTTATTCGGAGAAGTACCCAAGCTGGCCGAAGGGACACCCCTGGAAAGGGTGCAGGTCGTTAATAGCGGCGCGAGGGTTCAAATCCCTCCTTCTCCGCTCGCTTGACATATGGAAAAGCTGTCTGGAAATCAGCGGACATCGTGATTTGATCTGTATAGTCAAGCATGGCGCGAAAGGCCGTTTTGAAACATTGGTCTGTCGTTGCAAAGAACCTTGATAACTGAACAGTGAAATAACCTTGAAAGATTCAAAGAATTTCAAAGTGCTGTAAAACAGCACAC
>CALWBG010000039.1 GCA_944375975.1 uncultured Roseburia sp. | reverse complement strand
AAGGACGCCGTCTTTCCGGTTCCCGTCTGTGCCTGTCCGATAACGTCCACGCCCGACATCACAACCGGGATTGCCTGACTCTGAATCGGCGTCGCCTCCTCAAACCCCATTTCCTTAATCGCGCGCAGCACCTGCGGATATAAATTTAATTGTTCAAATCTAACTGTTTCCATTCTTTCCTTTCTCAAAACGTCCGTCCGATTTTTCCGCAGACGCACGTTTGCGGCGTTTCACCTTTCCCTACAGGGCAAACTAATAGGGGCTGTCATAACAGCCCCTTCATAAGCGTAACAGTCTGAATGATAACACGACACTTCGCTTTTGTCAAGAAAAAACTGCTCTGTCAATAACGATTATGTAACCCAAAACCTGAAACGCGCTCAGGCTCCGGGCAGGTTCATATAAAAAGCAATCGACAGAAACGTATTTCACCCATACCGTAGCTTTTTCTTTCCGCTCTCCCGTAAAAATGTGATGTTTCGATTGCGGGTTTTCCTACATAATGTATTCTATGCGGAAGCAATCGAAACGTTCCGTCTAAATCTGTTCTTTTTCGTCCAGGACGTCCAAATGCCCTATCGCAATGCCATTTCTGCTCTTTCCCTTCACCCGGTAGAGCATTTTGTCCGCAGTGTGCAGAAAATCCCAGCTTTTCGTTTCATCCCCGGGCACGTCGCTGCAAATCCCCTGCGAAATGGTTATCCAATCAAACGCCTCGGAATAATCATGCTTTAGCCTAAGCCCCATGATACGCTCACGAAGCCGTTCCGCCTCCCCGTAAACTTCCGTCTCTGTCATATCCTCGTAGATTATGATAAATTCGTCCCCGCCGTAGCGCGCGCAGAAAATCCGGTCATTCTGCATGGCGGTAAGCTGTCCCGCAATTGCGGTAATACATGCGTCACCTGCCTGATGACCGTAATGGTCGTTGTACTGCTTAAAATAATCGATATCGAGAATTTCCACCGCCAGCAGCTTTTGATCTCTTTTCGCGCGCTCAAACGCCGTCTCGGAATATTCGTTCAGCCGGAAGCGGTTGGGCAGTTGAGTCAGCGCATCTGTCTCCGATTTTTCCTGAAGTCTGATATTGTCCGCTTCCACCTCTCTGCGTTTCTCGTTTGCCCGCTCTAAGGAGCTTCGAAGGCCGAGCATATTCGCAATGATATATTGATTTTCGCGCTCCATTATTTCAGACAGCTCATAATAAACTCCCGCCGCCTTAAAATAAGCATTCTGATTCCTGTGCTTCTGGTAATATCTGATCTGGAGAGAAACCATTTTTTTCTGCAGATTTACCATTTTCGCCTGTTTCACAAGCTGCTCCAGTATGCCGGAAACCTTTAAAAAGCCTTCGTCGCAGCCGATTTCCAAAAGCAGCCCGCACAGCCGGTAAAAGTCGTCAAATACGTCCATCACCGCCATATCCGGGTTTATTTCCCGACAAACGGTGCAGATACACGCGTCGCGCTGTTCTATCTGCCCCATGCGGTGATAAAGCTGTGCCTGAAAGCACAGTGCGTAAAGCTGTTCTGTCTTTCCGATATGCGAAAGACATTCCTCCTGTAACCGCCAGGCATAGCTCTGCGCCCTTTCCGTCATGCCGCGCAGCATATAGCTGCTGCCGAGGCTGACATAAATGCAGGTCAAAATTCCATAGTAGTCCTCCGTCTGCCGTGACCGGCGCAGGCAGCCGAGGCTCCCCTCAAAATACTTCTGTGCCTCGACATATTGTCCGTTTGACAGGTAGAGATTTCCGAGGTTTAAACGAATCATATTTTCAACCTCATATAATTCGTACTTTTTACAGACGCCAAGCCCCATCAGATAATAATCCATTGCAATCGGTTCATTTCCGCGATTGACGGAGGCAATCGCAAGGATATTGTACGCACGCGCGAGCAGCTCCCACTGCTTCGAGCATTCCAGGCAGGAAACTGCCTTTGTAATGGATTGAAAAAAATGCTCTCCGTCATTTAACAGGTAATAGGTTTCCCCTGCATAGTAGGACGCGAAGCCAAGCAGCCCCGCGTCGTCATATTCCCCGGCAAACCGCGCGAGCCTGCCGCAGTATTTTAACGTCCGCTCCGCATCGCTTCCGCGACACGCAAGCACCTCCCTCACGCAGTCATCCACCGTGCCGCCGTATCCGAAAGACCCCATAGACAGCGCTCCCTTCTCTTAATCAGCTACTTCCCCAATACTTTCATATTATAGGATAGTATACCGACTTATTCAAGGAAAGTCTATTCAAAGAAATCAATCGGATCGATGGGCGTCCCGTCTTTCTGCAATTCAAAATACAGATTGCTTCCCTCTACGGAAAAATATTTTGTCGGTTCACCGATATAGCCCAGTACATGTCCCGCCTCCACATAATCTCCTTCCGCAAAATTGAGCTCTTTCATCTGTCCGTATATGGCACTGTAGCCGTCACCCAAATCCACAGTCACGGTGCAGCCTGTCACCTCGTCATTTTCAATCCCTGTCACCTGCCCCTTTGCCACGCAGTAAACCTTATCATTTACCTCTCCCTCGATGATAATTGCCGGGTTGTATTTATACTGGTCAAGGGTCGGAAAATACACGGTAGAATCCATACTGTAATTGATGATAACATTGCCCTCCATCGGCCACATCAGACCATCTTCCGGCGAAAAATGAAGCGCCTGTGCGGTACCGGCCGTTTCCTCCGCCGTCTGGGCGTCCCCGGCCGCAGTTTCGGTGGTTTCCGTCATTTCAGTCGTCTCGCTCTCTTCCGCGACCTCGGCGGTCTGCGTACTGTCCTCCTCCGTCTCCTTCGGCGGTATTACCGCCGATGCCTCAGCGGACTGCTCCGTGTCCTCGGCTGCCGCCAATTCCTCCTGATCCGGCTGCTGATTCATTTCCTCTGCAAGCTCCGCCTCGAGCTGCTCCCGCTCTTTTTCCTGTTTATTGCTGTAAAGGACCGTCGTCCCGATTGCCGCAATGATTACGAGCGTTCCCGCAATCACATATTGCTTTTGCCGTAAAAATCCTTTCTTTTTCATATCCTTCACCATCCATTGTTTATTTTTAACTATATTGTTACCTGTTTTGGATGGTTTATACGAATATTACTGAATTTTTTGCGCTTCGGTGATTTCTGCTCCCGGATAAAAATATTCCAGGATTTCCCTGTAGCTTTTTCCTTCCTCCGCCATGATTTCCGCCGTGTGCTGACTCAGTCCGAACCCGTGTCCGACTCCCTTCGTCACAATCCGCACTTTATCGTCGATTTTCGTCACCGTAAAACAGGCGGACGGCAGTTCAAAGGCCGTGCGAAATTCCTCTCCCGTACAGTCAATGTCTCCAACCTTCATTTTTAAAACGTAGTCCGAAGCGTCACGCCCTTCTATTTGAATGCTTTCCGCGGAATCCAACTCTTCGGTCCCGAATGCCTCCCGGCACTGCGACAAAAAGTCCTCCTCCTCAAAATAATATACCGACAGATAGCCCTTTGCGCTCGTATCCTCATGACATTCCTTTTCCATCAGATACGGCATACCCGCATCCCCGTACAAATCCGACATGTTTCTGGTTCTGCCGCTGCTGATGGCATGGTACGCGGCGTAAATATAACTGCCGTCCCAGGCAAGAACTTCATCCGCTGTTTTCCTGGCACACTCCGAAAATTTCTGATAAATGCGGTTAAAGTCCTCTCCCCAAAGCGTCTGCATTTCCTCCATGGAAAGTCCCTGCGGTTCCGCAGTTTGATTTTTGGCGGCATCATAAAGGTTTGTCCTCGCTATGACGCACTGCGCCATAATCGCGGCGTCCTCATAATCCGCCCCGATTTCTTTCGCCGCCACAAAAAGAACCTTCTGCTCAAGCTCCCTGTTTCGCTCCGTTTCCTCGGTCTCCCCCGTGCCTCCCAAAAGCAGGCTCCCATCCCCGGACTCATATACCGCTTCGGTCGCTGATTCCGCGTAGGCGCTCTGGCCGCTTATCAATTTTTCCAGCTTCATGCTCTGCATGACCGTAGTCACAAGCAGCGGCAGCAATATCACAATCATCAACGAGGAAAAAAACTCATTTCCTCTTTTTTTCCGTCTTTTTCTCATAAAAAAATCTCCTTGTCCATTTAATATATGAAACAAGGAGATTTCTCATTCGAATCAGCAGAAGATTTAATAATAATAAAACATACCCATAATCATCCGGAAGGTTTCCATAAAGGTATAAGCCATACTGCCCAATACCAGCAGGGAATACAGTACGGTGTAAATCACCGGCACTGTCTTTTTCCGATGAAGGATATAAGCGCGCCAGATATAGTAACCCGGATTTAAAAAGATGGCAAACAATATCAATCCGGTTATTTTATAATGCTGCTTATAAATTTTGACGATGTCAAGCACGACAAACACGATAAACGCCGCCATCAGCAGATAGCTGAGAATGGTAAGCAGCATGTAGGAGTTGTTAAAAAGCCCGTACATATAGGTTCCGTTCATAATACTCTCATAGCTGAAATCTATCGAACCAAACATTGAGGACGTGGTAACCATGCTTAAAATCTGCCGCAGCGGCATGATTACGAGGAGAATATAACAGAAAACATCCGTCACCGTCCCATGCTGCTGCTCGGGACGCACAAAGCCTCCGTTATTGTAATATACCGGCGGATTGTTGTATCCCGACTGTCCGCCGTAGGGCTGCTGATTCCCATAATTTTGCCGGTCACCATATGTCTGATTCTGATTCCCGTAGGTTTGCTGTTGGTTTTCATAGCGGTTTTCTTCCATTTGTAATCCTCCGTTCTGGAGCGTTTTATGCGACGGGGCGACGCAAATCTTCGATTTGCGTCTGCCATCAGGGCTTATTTGTGACGCTCCGGCACAAATAGCCGCCTACTGCCCTTCTTTCAGGCGTTTTCCAATGATATTGGATAATTCGGCAAACTGCGCCAGTGTCAGAGCCTCCCCGCGTACGGTAAGCGACAGACCCATCTGTTCGATGCACCCCTGTATGGCTTCCTTCGGCAGAGGAATCCCTGGCGCGCTTCCAAGTCCGTTTGCCAGCGTTTTTCTTCGCTGGTTAAATGACGCCCGTATGATGTCAAATAATAATTTTTCATTGTCCGCCTGCACAACGGCCTTCTCATGCTTCGTGAGCCGAATGACCGCGCTGCCGACCTTCGGCCGCGGCATAAAGCAGTTCGGCGGCACATTCGCAATCACCGCCGGTCTGGCATAATACTGAACTGCCAGTGAGAGCGCGCCGTAATCCTTGGTACCGGGACCTGCCTGCATCCGGTCGGCCACCTCTTTCTGCACCATCACGGTAATGCTGTCGATGGGCACATGGCTTTCAAACAAACCCATGATAATCGGCGTCGTAATATAGTAAGGCAGGTTGGCAACCACCCTGATAGGCCTCCCGCCATTTTGTTCCTGTACCAGGCGCGGGATATCCAGCTTTAAAATATCATCATTGATTACGGTAACATTATCATATGCTCCAAGCGTCTCTTCGAGAATCGGAATCAGATTTTTATCAATCTCGACCGCCGCAACCGCCCTGGCACTCTCGCAGAGATACTGCGTCATGGTACCGATTCCCGGTCCGATTTCCAGTACGAAATCCTCCTTTGTCACGCCGGAGGCCGCAATAATTTTTTCCAAAACATGCGTGTCAATCAAAAAATTCTGCCCGAATTTTTTCTGAAAATTAAACTGATACTTTTGCAGCACCGCAATGGTGTTCTGCGGGATTCCCAGTGTTGCCATCGTATTCCTCTCATTTCTGTCTGCGGCAGTCCGCACCTCTTATTTGCTCAGCACCTCATCAAACAGCCTGTCTAAGAACTCTGCGTAAAGCTGCGCAAAGGTGTCGTGGAAAGTCTGGGCAATGGCAGCATCCCCGCGCCCGGTCATCTGCGCTTCCTCGTACAGCGCGAACGCCGTCTCATAAAGCTCGGGATTTTTCTCATAAAAGACCTCCGTCAGCCCATCCTGAAACGTAAACTGCGCCTCCTGGGAAAGGTTTTCCTTAAAATCCTGCCTGGAAACACAGCCCTTTTCCTCGTAATCGGAGAGAAAAATATGACCGCCCGCCGACCTGACATAATTCTCAAACGCGGCTTTCACATCGTCATAGGTCACTGTTACATAATGACGGTTCCAATATTCATCAAATGCTTCCCTGTTCGGGAACTGCTCAAAAATATCAATCTCCATAGGTTTCCCCTTTATCTGTGGCATTTTGTTTTTACTATTATATACAAAAACAATAGGAAAGGCAAAATGTTTCTGTATTTTTTTAATTGTGAATGGATTTGCCTGCTTCAATCGTGTTAATATTGAAAGAAAAAATTTATTATAAAAAGAGGAGGACGAGCATATGAAAAAATCATTAGCACCTCAGTCAACTGCACAAATTATCCTACCAGCTCAAACGCTCACCACGGTAATGGCCACAACAGCCACAGAAGATGATTCCGGGAATTAATGAGGTCTTAGGATGAGAAGCGAACAAGAGGTAAACAGAGCCATTGAGCGATATTCCGATACCATTCAGCGGCTTTGCATAATACATTTAAAAAATCGTGCTGATACCGAAGACATATTTCAAACTGTTTTTCTGAAATATGCCCTCAGTTCCGTTTTGTTTGAAAACGATGAACATGAAAAGGCATGGTTTATACGGGTAACGATTAATGCCTGCAAGGATCTTCTGAAAAGCTTTTTCCGTACCCGCATGGTATCACTGGAAGAAATCCTGGAGCAACCCGCGGCCCTGCCGCCGGACAACCGCGATATCTTAGAGGCTGTGCTTTCACTCCCGCAAAAATACAGGGAAGTGATTTATCTGCATTACTATGAAGGCTACACTGCCCCGGAAATCAGCAGTATTTTGGGCAAAAATGTAAATACGATATATACGCTTCTGACCCGTTCCAGGCAAATGCTTCGGGAAAAGCTGGGAGGTGACGGATATGAATGATAAGCTGAAGGAAACTTTTCATTGGATTCGGGCAGACGAAGTATTGAAAAATAACACCAGAGTTTTTCTCGCCCGGAAGACAAAGGGCTATACAAAAGCGCATACCATAAATTATAAATATTTTGTCTCCGCCGCGGCATGCCTGATATTCCTGCTATTTGGCGGGCACTGGCTTTATTTTACACCCACGGCGCAAATAAGCATTGATATTAACCCTTCGCTTGAGCTTGGTGTTAACCGATTTGACAGGGTAATTTCCGTAACCGGCTACAACGATGACGGATTGGATCTGGCAGATGCTCTCGACATAAAATTCACAGGCTATACGGAAGCCGTCAATCAGATATTGGAAAGCGAAACAGTTGCCGCGTTACTGTCAGACGACGAACTTGTAACCATTACCGTTATCGGAAAGGACGGAGCGCAATCCTCAAAAATACTTTCCGATATGAAAAGCTGCACGGAGCACCATCAAAATGCTCATTGCTATTTCGCACATTCGGATGAGGTTGCGGAAGCTCACGAAACAGGTCTTTCTTACGGCAAGTACAAAGCCCTGTTAAAAATACAGGAGCTCGACCCCTCCGTTACTTCCGATGAAATACGTGACATGACCATGAAAGAGATTCAGGATTTGATTGATTCTCTGTTATCCGGTAATAAAAATGAAACACAACAGAATACGGAGGATGTGCAGGAACATCACGACAAAGGGCACGGTTATCGGCATGGCATGAATGAGAAAAAGAACAACATTTCAACTCAATCAAAATACCACTGAAAATACGGAAACCGTCAGGGTATGGAACATCTCGTACTTTACTCTGACGGTTAGCCGCTTTATTTCGAACAAATATTCGTTTTTTCTATTGCATTTTCTTTTTTCCTGTGTTATAGTCACCTTATCGAACATTAGTTCTTTTTGAAAGAAGGTGACTCCACGTGAATATCCAGATGAATATGTCTTTGGCGGAAAAGCTTGCCATACTTTCGGATGCCGCAAAGTATGATGTCGCCTGCACCTCCAGCGGCGTGGATCGCAGGGGGAACGGCGCGGGCATGGGCAACTCCGTCGCCGCCGGAATCTGCCATACTTTTTCCGCCGACGGGCGTTGTGTGTCTTTGCTCAAAATCCTTTTCACCAACGAGTGCATTTTTAATTGTGCCTACTGCCAGAACAACTGCAATTCCGACGTTCCCCGCGCTTCCTTCACGCCGGACGAGGTCTGCGAACTCACGATGGAGTTTTACCGGAGGAATTATATCGAAGGACTTTTTTTAAGCTCCGGCATTATGGTGAGCCCCAATTACACCATGGGCCTCATTTATCAGACGCTCTATCAGCTCCGCAGGGTTCATCAGTTCAACGGCTATATCCATGTAAAGGCCATCCCGGGCGCTGACCCGGTTCTGGTCGAAAAAACCGGTTTTCTGGCTGACCGCATGAGCATTAATCTGGAGCTTCCCACCGCAGAAGGCTTAAAAAAACTTGCCCCCTACAAATCCCGGCATACCATTTTAAAGCCTATGCGCCAAATTCAGAACCGCATTACCGAAAATAAGAACGAAGTTGCCCTGTACCGCAAAGCGCCCCGCTTTGTACCGGCAGGCCAGAGCACGCAGATGATTATCGGCGCAACCCCCGAGCACGATTACGAGATTATGCGTGTCGCCGAATCGCTCTATCAGAAATTTGACTTAAAACGTGTTTTTTATTCCGCCTTTGTAAATGTCAACCAGGATGCCAATCTTCCCGTCCTCCCCGGCGGGCCACCCCTGCTGCGGGAGCACCGACTCTACCAGGCGGACTGGCTGCTGCGCTACTATGATTTCACGGTGGATGAACTGCTCTCGGAGGAGCGCCCCGACTTTAATATTTATCTCGACCCCAAGTGCGACTGGGCGCTGCGCCACCTTGAATGCTTCCCCATCGAAATCAACCGCGCAGACTACCGCACGCTGCTGCGGGTGCCGGGAATCGGAGCAAAATCGGCACAGCGCATTGTAAAGGCACGGCGCACCGCAGCCCTCGGTTTCTCCGACCTGAAAAAAATCGGTGTGGTTTTAAAGCGCGCGCTCTATTTTATCACCTGCTCCGGAAAAATGATGTACCGCACAAAGCTGGACGAGGATTATATCTACCGGAATCTGATCGGCGACCGGACCCAGATTCCCCGCGAAATTCGGGAAGCGGGTTATAAACAGCTCAGCCTGTTTGACATCGGCATGGAGCCGTGATACCGCAACGGCTCCGGAATGGAGATCATCATGTATACCTTTATTTGTGAAGACAGTCCGAACGGAATTTTCAGCGGCGTCTATGACGCCTGGGCTTTTAAAATACAACAGAATAAGCAGATGTCAGACGGCGTCGGGCAGTCGGGTTTCCGGGCGGCCGGGCAGGCCCGGTGTACTCATGACGACATTCGGCTTACCAGCCGGGAACCGGATAATTATGAACTGTTTTCCCAATATTTCCCGGTGACTCCCTCTGCGGAAAAATCCGACAAGGTTGCCCGGACGCTGTGCGCCCGCCTGGGAACGGAATTTTATGAAACCATTATGAACGCTCTGCTGGCAGTCATCCCTGAGCGCAAGGGCGAAATTGATAAGGCGGACGCCATTTACCATACGGTCGTTTTAGCGCTCTCCTCTGCGGCAGGCGCAAATATGCTACACCGCCTGAATCATCCGCATGTGCACCGCGTCTTCACACTTTCCCGCGCAACCGCCAATGAAGCTCATCATTTGCTCGGATTTCTGCGTTTCCGCGAGCTGGAAAACGGAGTGCTTTTTTCCACAATTCACCCAAAAAATAACGCCCTGCCGATTCTGGCCGAGCATTTTACCGACCGCCTCCCGCAGGAGAATTTTATCATTTACGACAAAAACCGCCGCCAGGCCGCGGTACACGCCGCGGGAAAGAATTTCATGCTGGCGGATGCCTCCGATTTGGATGAATCGATTCTAAAGCGTGAGTCCTGCCGTGAAGCAGAATATCAGAGTCTCTGGCTTGCCTTCTTTGAAAACATCGCCATCCGGGCAAGAGTAAACCCCGGGCTGCAAGCACAGAACATACCAAAACGCTTTTGGAACGATACCATCGAACTTTCCAAATGAAACGATGAAAATTTGCTCCCCGATTAGATATACAAAATCAACTGTTCCGCCCCTTAACTCCTTTTCCATTTCATATATAAAATTTTTTTTATTTATGAATGGTTTTTGCCGCTTCAATCGTATTAATATTGAAACAACATATTACTGCTATATAAAACGGAGGAAACGGATATGAAAAAATTATTGGCTGCCACTTTAACCGGAATGTTAATTTTAGGAATGGGAACAACAAATTCCTTCGCTTCAACAACCGGAAAAAACCACAATTTAAGACATATAACATGTGCTTTTACTGATGCAAACGGCGATGGAATTTGCGATGAATGCAGTTTCCCCATTGGCCAAATGGGATGTGGCCGATATTACACGGACAATAACGGTGACGGTATCTGTGACAATTATTCTTCTGCGGCAAATCCAACGGTCAATTATGGAGCAAATTACTCAGACAGCAATGGTGACAGTGTCTGCGATAACTATAATTCTTCTGCCCGGCACACAAGAGCGAATATCGGACACCATGGAAGATGGCATTAATCAAATCGAGTTTCAGGAAAAGAACAAATAAACTGTAAACAAAACGGGACATATTTCAAACCATTTTTGAGATATGTCCCTTATTACATTTAACTATCGAACTTTCACAAACAGACGGCGGGCATTTTCCTCCGTCGCGCGCTCCACTTCCTCCGGAGTGATGCCGCGAAGCTCGGCAATCGCTGCCAGCACCAGCGGAAGATAGGAGGAATCGTTGCGTTTCCCGCGGTACGGCTCCGGTGCCATGTACGGACAGTCTGTTTCCAGCAGAATCCTCTCAAGCGGAATTGCCTGCACTGTCTCCTTTAGCTTCCTTGCGTTTTTAAAGGTGACAACGCCGCCGACCCCGATATAATATCCCATTTTTATAAATTCCTCCGCCATCTCCCTCGAATAGGAATAGCAATGTATGACACCCGGGATTTGCTCCGCATGGACGCTCTTTAATACCTTGAGCGTATCCGCCGCCGCTTCCCGGGAATGGATAATCACCGGAAGGGAAGCCTCCCGCGCCAACTCCATCTGTCTTGCAAACCAGTATCTTTGCCGCTCCTGCACTGCCGCATCCTTTTCCCAGTAATAATCAAGCCCGATTTCTCCGACGGCTGCCACTTTCCTGCCGGCAGTCTGCTCACGAAGCCAGGCAAAGCTTTCTTCATTCAGGCCGTCAATGTCACTTGGATGCACGCCCACTGCCGCATATACAAAATCATACGCGTCCGCAAGTGCGAGCGTGGTTTTGGTGGATTCTATGGACGCGCCGACATTAATTACCCGCCCGATTCCCTGCTTTTTCAGGGAAGAAAGCAGAGCGTTCCTGTCCTTTTCAAATCTGTCATCGTCATAATGCGCATGTGTCTCAAATATCATCATAATCTCCATTCATTTCTTTTTCGTGTTCGGCCACGCCGTTCATCGACTGGGTTTTTCTTAAACAGACCATTATTTTCACGCTTCTGCCATCCCATTTTTTCGTGATATTTATCACCCTCTGCTTTTGACGCAGTTCACCGTTGTATACCAAAATGCGCTCCCGGTACCACCGGCGTTCAACGCTATATTTCCCATTACTCATCTTCCTCCCCAAAGACTACAGCACAAATGTTTTACACTCGTTCTTAGCTTCTACATCGGCAGGAATACTTCATTTGATAATGACAAACTTTACATTATATGACACATCCAGAGCACTTCGGCAACATTGACAAGCACGAACAAAAGAAGTCCCGTTGCCGCCAGTCTGCGCAGTACAGGCGATACCTCCCGACAGACCTGCGTGCCGAACCGGTCAAGGCAATACAGACAGACGCCTGACAGGATAAAATACAGATAAATATAGGGACGTCCGGCGGAGGCGTAAATTGTCGGGGAAAATCCCATAACAACGCCGGACGCCAGACCTGCGGCAAGCAGAAACAGCGTATTCAGATAAATCGCGGGCCGCTCTCCCAACAGCACGAACAGGGCATAGGCCATGCCCCCCGCCGCCGCCAGCAAAAACAGAATGGGAAGATACGTTTCCGCAGCGGTAAAATCCCAGTTTGCCGTCTGCTCCGGTATGATGAAGATTTTTTCATACCAGGGATGTCCTGTGCGGATAAGGGCATATCCCGCCAGCACAAGGACGGGAACCCCTGAAAGCAATGTTTTCCGGTAATCCTTCGTCCGCACATAGACCAGCACCACCAGCGTAACCGCGACAATCAAAAATATGCTGTTTACCCCCGCGATAAAAATACGCTCCACGTTCGCGGCTCCCATATACACCTTTTCCCAGACGGAAAAATTTACGAACTCAGGCATCCGTCCCCCGGCCTCCTGCATGCTGCGCACGGCATTCCCGGGGCACAGGAGAATGACTGTGAGGGAAGCAATATCGATTGCCGCAAAAACGAAAAGCAATGGGCTTCCCGCCTGTTTTCTCTGATGAAAAGAAATCACAGCCAAGACGAGGATGACCAGCAGGATTGCCGCCACCTGTTCCTGGCTGCTTCCGTAAATACAGGCAAGAATGCCCGCCGCTGCCTGATACCACCGGATGCCCCCGCCCAGCGCCATGCGCTTTAACAGCAGACACAGATACAAAAGGCACCACAGCGGCCACAGATAATTTGTAGTCGTGGCAATCCAGCCGGCAGAAACCATGTCAGAGAACGGGTAAAGCAGAACAAAGCCGCAGACCAGCCATTTCATTTTAAGCGTTTGCCCCTCACGCCAAAGCAGACGGTACAAAAGCACCGGTATCGAAGTATAAACAATGATATCAAGTATTTTCCAAAGCGGCGGACACTGCACCAGAGGAATCAGCACAAATTCGATGGCAAGCCGCGATGACCAGGTGGCATAACGGTGCGCCAGGATTTCAAAAATGCTTCTCCCGTCCATCAGCGTCTGAAAGTAAACGACATCGTCTCCGGCGGATATTTTCAACACCAGATGCCAGAGCAGCGCGACAATGCCCACCGCGATAAACGGCAGGTTTTCCCTGCAAAATTGTTTGATTTTCATTTCCGACTGCCTCGTTTTCCCCGTGGGCCGCCCAGGATGGAGAAGCTCACGGACAGTTTGCTGTTTTCTAGCAGATTTCCGCTCCGGAGGGCATCCCTCGCTCCGGTGTCATCAGCGCAAGATTGCCATCCGCGTCCTCCGCGCAGAGCAGCATTCCTTCCGAGAGCACACCGGCCAGCTTCGCGGGCTTTAAATTTACAAGCACCATCACTTTTTTGCCCACCATCTCCTCCGGCGTGTAATTTTTACGGATACCGGATACAATCTGCTTCACCTGGCTTCCGATTTTCACCTGGGAGCAGAGCAGTTTTTTCGACTTTGGCACCGCCTCGCAGGAAATAATCTCGCCTACCTGGAACTGCATTTTCATAAAATCATCATAAGTGATTTCCGGCTTTGCCTCGATATCAATGACGGGCTCGCTCTCGTTTTCCTCCGGCAGCTCCCCGAGAGCACGCTGCTCCGCCTCAAACTCCGCTCTCTGCGCCTGCTGGATTGCCTCTACCTTCGGCATAACTTCCTTTGCGTCCAGCCTTGCAAATAAAATCTCCGGTTTTTCCGTCACCTTCGTTCCGCTCTCGTAAAGTCCGAACTGATTCAGTACATCAAACGCGCGGGCGGATGTATTTAACTGGGCAAAAATCTTTTCCGCTGTCTCCGGAAGAAAGCTCTGAAGCAGACTTGCCCCGATGGTGATGGACTCGGTCAGATTATAGAGCACCTCCGCCAGACGGTCGCTTTTTGCCTCGTCCTTTGCCAGCACCCAGGGAGCCGTTTCGTCGATATATTTATTGCAGCGGCGGAATACGTTAAATACCTCGGTGATAGCGTCTGCAACGCGCAGCTTATCCATTTTTTCCGTCACCTTATCTCTTGCGGCCGTCACCACTGACTTTAAATCCTCATCTACCGCTTCCGCCGCTCCGGTGCGCTTCACCTCGCCGCCAAAGTATTTATTGCTCATGGAAACGGTGCGGTTCACCAGATTGCCGAGAATATTCGCAAGGTCGGAGTTGAACCTCTCAATTACCAGCTCCCATGTGATAATACCGTCATTTTCAAACGGCATCTCATGCAGCACGAAATAACGTGTCGCGTCCACACCGAACATCTCCGCCATGTCGTCCGCGTAAATCACGTTGCCCTTGGACTTGCTCATCTTTTCTCCGCCCTGCAAAAGCCACGGGTGGCCGAACACCTGCTTCGGCAGCGGCAAATCGAGCGCCATCAAAAAAATAGGCCAGTAAATCGTATGGAAGCGGATAATGTCCTTGCCAATTAAGTGTAAATCCGCCGGCCAGTTTTTGCGGAACAGCTCGCTGGAATCTCCGTCTGCGTCATAGCCGATTTTCGTAATATAGTTCGTGAGGGCGTCGAGCCACACATAGACCACATGCTTTGCGTCAAAATCCACCGGAATCCCCCAGGAAAATGAGGTTCTCGACACACACAAATCCTGTAGTCCCGGAATCAGGAAATTGTTCATCATTTCATTTTTTCGCGAAACCGGCTGAATAAACTCCGGGTGCTCGTTGATATACGCAATCAGCCTGTCAGCGTATTTACTCATTTTAAAGAAATATGCTTCCTCCTTCGCCGGCTTTACCTCCCTGCCGCAGTCCGGGCACTTCCCGTCCACAAGCTGGGATTCCGTCCAGAAGGATTCGCACGGAGTACAGTAGAGCCCCTCATAAGAACCCTTGTAAATATCTCCTTTATCGTAAAGCTTTTTGAAAATCTTCTGAACCTGCTTTTCATGGTCGCTGTCCGTCGTGCGCACAAAGCTGTCATAGGAGGTATTCATCAAATCCCAGATGCGCTTTACCTCGCCGGCCACCTGATCGACGTATTCCTTCGGCGACACACCTGCCTTTTCGGCCTTTTCCTCAATCTTCTGTCCGTGCTCGTCCGTACCGGTCTGAAAGTACACGTCATACCCCTCCTGTCTGCGGTATCTCGCGATCGCGTCCGCAAGCACGATTTCATACGTGTTTCCGATATGCGGCTTGCCCGATGTATAGGCAATCGCCGTTGTCATATAAAACTTTCCTTTTTCTGCCATAGCTATTCCCTCTTTTCCACATTTTTTGAAAAACAGTCAGCGGGGCGCCGGGACTTTTTTGCCATATAGGAAAATCAGCGGAATTTCCTAACACAAAAAAAGTCCCGTCCTCCGCTTGGGAAGACGAGACAAACTATCCCGTGGTACCACTTCCATTCGTCCGACGGACATAGTCCGAACAGACCTCTGACAGACATCGCATATCGCTTACGGCACAGCGCCCTTTGTTCCATGCAATATCCCCCGCTGTAACAGGCGGTCCTGTCAGGACTTATCCGCAAAGCGGTTCATTCCTGCCACTCCAAAGCCATCTTCGGTTTATCCTTCCCCATTTCCTCGCAGCAAATCACACTTGAAAGCTTATTTTCACACGATGTGATTGGAAAATTCTCTGCGGGTTCCGACAAACGTACTCTCTTTTTCCACGTGTTTGTTAATTGTTTAAAGACTACCATTAAAAGGCGCAAAAGTCAACTGCTTTTCCTCATTTTCCTCACGGTACTCCGCCCGTATGCGATAAATTTCAATCATGCCGACCACCGCCGCCAGAACGCCGCTCGCGATATTGCTGACGGCCATCACAATCCCCGCCGAGACGCTTCCCAAATCCGTAAACTGCTGTAATGCCCAGAGCACGGGAACACGGAATAAAAATACCCGGCAGAAATTCATAAACAGCGTTATTTTGGTTTTTCCGAAGCCGTAAAGCAGCGCCAAAACCGCCGCATTAACGCCAAGCGGGATTGCCCCCATAGCCTCAAAGCGATAGATTCCCGCTATCATTCCGGCAAACTCCGCATCATCCCCGGCAAACAGCACGGAAAGCTGTTCTAAGAAAATCAGGGAAAATGTCATAAGTACCGCGCCGATAATCACGTTGAACAACAGCGTCCACCAGAATGCCGAAAGTGCGCGCTTTA
>CALWBG010000038.1 GCA_944375975.1 uncultured Roseburia sp. | reverse complement strand
CCGTCCTCGATGCGTATAATCCGATTTGCAAGCTGCGCGATTTCTTCATTGTGCGTAATCATCACAATCGTCTGCCCGAATTTTTCCCCTGTCACCTTCAAAAGGCTCAGTACATCCTGGCTTGTTTTGCTGTCAAGATTTCCGGTCGGTTCATCCGCCAAAAGAATCGCTGGCTTCGCCGCGAGCGCCCGCGCGATTGCGACCCTCTGCTGCTGTCCGCCGGAAAGCTGTGCCGGGAGCGCGTAAAGCCGCTCCTTTAATCCCAGAATCCCGATAATCTGCCTGACATACTTCTCATCCACCGTATTTCCGTCCAGTTCAATCGGCAGAACAATATTTTCATACACATTCAGCACCGGAACCAGATTATAGCTCTGAAATACAAAGCCGATTTTTCTGCGGCGGAACACGCAGAGCGCGTCCTCCTTCAGCCCGGAAATATCCCTGCCGTCCACAAACACCTTTCCCGACGTCGGACGGTCCAGGCCGCCCAGCATATGCAAAAGCGTTGACTTCCCGCTGCCGCTGGTTCCGACAATCGCCACAAACTCTCCGCGCTCCACCGATAAATCCACACCGTCCAGCGCGCGCACCATCGTCTCGCTGCTCCCGTAATATTTTTTCAAATTCTCTGTCCGCAATACTTCCATATAAACCTCCCTGGTCTCTGTTCCTCTTTCCCAAAAAGAAAAGGACAGTTTTCTTACTGTCCTCATTGTAGCAGACGATTCTTTCCGTGCCCTTTCCAAAATCTAACACTTGTGAAAGATTCCTGTCAGCTCTCATATTTTTGCAGAAAAAGGCGAAACTCCGTGCCCTCGCCGCATTTTGAATTTACCCGGATATATCCGTTTTCCTTGCGCAGGATTTCACGCGCCAGATACAGTCCGATGCCGACGCCCTCCTGACCGCTCGCCTGGCTTCCGCGGTAAAACCGCTCAAACAGCTTTGGGATTTCCTCCTCGGAAATTCCCATGCCCTCATCGCGCACACAGACGGCCGCGTACATTTCATATTCTATGACCGACACGGTGACGGTACTGCCGCAGGCGGAATATTTGACCGCGTTATCCAAAATATTAAACAATGCCTCTGCCGTCCACTTCCTGTCAAAAAAAGCCGCCGCGTCTCCTTCATAGGTATTGCGGACGGAAATGTGTTTCCGCTCCGCCTTCGGCAAAATCTCCGCCACCGCCCCCGCAAGCAGCGCACCGATACGCTCCTGCTTCGGTGCGACTGTCACAAGGCCGCCTTCCAGTCTCGAAAGCTTCGTCAGCGCCTGGATCAGAAATTCCAGTTTTTCGGTCTGACGTACAAGCTCCCCTAACAGCCTGAGGTTCTCCTCATCCCACAGCCGCTCGGAAAGCAGCTCCGCGTACAGACGGATGTTTGTCATCGGCGTTTTGGTCTGATGGGAAATGTCCGAAACAATGCTTTTGATATTCTCCCTTTCCCGCTCCAGATTTGCACGGGACATACTGGCTGTTGCCAGATACTGCTTCCATTTCGCCTCCAGCCTTGAAAGCTTCGTCTCGTCGTAATCACTTTCTCTGAAATCTCCCGCAATCGCAGCGTCCAGCATGGCATCCAACCGATCCAGCGTCCTGTTTGTAAACATATAAACCTCTTTCCTATCTACGATTCCCGGCTTTTCTTCCACAGATACCCCTGTCCGTACACGGTCTGGATGTAGGATGCTTTGCCCTTTTCCTCCAGCTTGCCGCGCAGTCGGTTCACCGTGACTGAAAGCGCATTTTCATCCACAAACGAGCCGTCGTCGCTCCAGATACGGTCAATCAGCACATTTCTTGTCAGAAGCTGACCCGGGTGCTCCACCAAAAGCCGCAACAGTCTCTGCTCATTGACGCTCAGAGAAAGCTCCCTGCCGTCCTTTAAAAAACGAAGCTCCTCAAAATCAAAGAAAAAGCCATCCTCCGTATATGCCGTCTGCCGCCTGCCTCCGCTCCGGCGCATCAGCGCCTCAATCCGGGCACGCAGCACGGCGAGGCTGAAAGGCTTTGTCATGTAATCATCCGCCCCCAGCGCAAGGGAACGCACCTCGTCCATTTCCATATCGTTTGCCGTAAGTACCAGCACCGGAAGCCGCGAGCGCTCCCGCAGCCACTTCAGATAGTCGTACCCGCTTCCGTCCGGAAGATTCACATCCAGAATCACAAGCTCGGGAGACCTTTCGGTAAAGTCCTCCTTCGCACCCTTTACATCCCTGCTCTGCACAAAGCAAAGCTCCGGCTCACGGAGCGCCAGCACGATCCCGTCGCTGAGCGCTCCGTCATCCTCAACAATCTGTATCGTCACGCTGTCATTCTCCTGTCTGTTTTTTCCGGTGCAGCAGTTTGGAAATAAAGGACGGTTTCTTTTCCGCTGGCTCTTTCGGGAATCGCTCCTCCGTCTCGGAATACCCGGGCACCCAGTCCTCATAAAATACCAGTCCGTCCACGTCCGTCCTGCCGTTTAGCTTTTTGCACATATCCTTGATGACCTCCATCATGGTATCGGCCATCCTCTCCGCGTTCTGTGCCATCCTCTCGTTAAATTCCATCCCGCGGTCGGGTCCTTCCTCTCCCAGAATGCAGTCGTCCCCCAGCACCCTCAGCTTATTCAGACGGTCCCTCTGCTCCTTGACCGTGCTCAGGAAACAGCTCACCCGCACATTGTGAGCATCCTCATCCGTATAGCATAAAAATTCCTCCAGCAAAGTCCCCTGTGGAAACCCAATGCCGTAATGGTCATTGTAAAACCGGCAAATCCGCTCCGCGGTACCCCGCAGGATAATGCCGCACTGACGCGGCTCCTTCCAGTAATGATTTTCCGCTTCTTCCAGCTCACGGTAAATTTCCTGATACGCCCGCCCCATCTCCGGGTCGCTTATCTCACATTCCGTCATAAATGTAAAATTCATATCGCTGGCTTCCTCCCCACGTAATCTTTTTCTTATGCAGTCTTCTGCGCAATTCACATAAGAATCTCGCGGCAGATTTCCGCCGCGGTCTTTCCGTCCGTAGCGATGGCTCTATCCGCCACCGTCTCATAACGCTCCCGGCGCTTTTCCATCAGCTCCCGGATAAACGCTACATTCATATTTCCGTTTAAAATAGGTCTCTCCGTGCTGTGGCGCACCCGCTCGTAAATCGTTTCCGGCGATGCGGTAAGCAATACGATTCTGCCGCTCTCCTTCATCAGCCGGGCATTTTCATCCCGAAGCACGCTTCCGCCGCCGCAGGAAACCACCAGATTTTCCTCCTTTAAAAAGGAGCGCAGAAGCTCCGTCTCCAAATCCCGGAAATGTTCCTCCCCGTATCTTTCAAAAATTTCGGAAATCGCCATTCCCTGTTGCTCCACAATCATCTGGTCCATTTCAATACGTCTCGCGCCCGTCTTTGCCGCAAGCTCTTTTGCCACGGTGCTCTTTCCCGCACCCATAAAGCCTATCAGATAAATATTTGTCATCTCATCCCCCGGTTAACTGAAAAATTTCTCCCTGACTTCCTCCACCGGCATATCCATTCCGGTATAAAGGCGAAACGCTGCAACGCCCTGCCAGAGCAGCATGCCCTTGCCGTTGATGCAGGTACAGCCCGCCTCCTTCGCCTCCCGCAGAAGTCTGGTCTCCTCGGGATTATATACGGCGTCAGCCACCACAAGCCCAGGATAAAACGCGCTTACATCCTTTACCACGCTCTCATTTTCCATCGGCTTCATGCCGACAATCGTAGCGTTCGCGAAAATATCGCTGGACCTGATTTCCTCCGTCATCCTTGCCGTGTCGGCGATGTCGTAAACATGCACCTCGCAGCCCGGCATCTCTTTTTTAATTTTCTCCGCAGTCGCAAGCGTCCGCTCAAAAAAGGAATCCTTAATATTAAAAATAGAAATCTCCCTCGCTCCGTCTAAGGCGCACTGCACCTGAATCGCCGTGGCTGCTCCGCCGCCGCCCGCAACCGTAATTTTTTTGCCCGAAACGTCGATGCCATGATCCCTTAAATTCTGTACAAAGCCCTCGCCGTCCGTCATATGCCCAATCAGCTTTCCGTTTTCATTGACAATGGTGTTGACCGCGCCGATAATCCGCGCCGCCGGAGACAGCTCGTCCATATACTTTGCAGCCGCCGTTTTGCAGGGCATCGTCACATTGCAGCCCCGCATGTGGAAGGTTTTCATCGCCGCAATTGCGTCGCCTACCTCCTCCTCCTTAATGTCAAACGCCACATAAACGTAATCGAGTCCCAGCCTTTCAAAGCTGTAATTGTACATTGCCGGAGAACCGGAATGTCCCACCGGGGAACCGATCAGCGCAAGCAGCCCTGTATGTCCTGTAATTCTGCCTTCCATTTCTTTCCTCCATTTTTCTGCGCAACTTTTTTCTACCTTTCATCATAACCGTTTTTTCCCCGCATTTCAACTGCTTTCCACCGTTTTTCCCGTCCCCTGCCTTTGCGTGAACATAAGATTTTTTGCTGACAATCAACGTTTTTTTTTATATAATAAAAGTCAGCACACAGTAAACAAAAATTGACAGGAGGTATTCATATGGAACCGTCAAATGTGTATTTTACATCTTTTAAAGCCACAGGCAGCGAAAATCTGCTTCAAAAACTTCACCGGCTGATGAAAACCGCCGGTTTCGAGACCATTGATTTTCAGGACAAATATGCCGCTATCAAGATTCACTTCGGCGAGTACGGCAATCTTGCGTTTCTGCGCCCGAATTATGCCAGAGTCGTGGCGGACTACGTAAAGGAGCTTGGCGGCAAGCCGTTTTTGACCGACTGCAACACGCTCTACGTGGGCAGCCGAAAAAATGCGCTTGACCACCTGGAAACAGCCTATATCAACGGCTTTTCGCCCTACCAGACCGGCTGTCATGTCATTATCGGCGACGGCTTAAAGGGCACCGACGAGACCATCGTTCCCATCGACGGCGAATATGTCAAAGAGGCAAAAATCGGCCATGCCATCATGGACGCAGACGTCTTTATTTCTCTGACGCATTTCAAGGGACATGAGATGGCCGGCTTCGGCGGAACGCTGAAAAATATCGGCATGGGCTGCGGCTCCAGAGCAGGAAAAATGGAGCAGCACTGCGACGGCAAGCCCAGCGTCGATCAGAATCTTTGTGTCGGCTGCGGCGCGTGCAGCAGGATTTGCGCCCACGATGCACCGCAAATCGCCAACGGAAAGGCTTCCATCGACCATGAAAAATGCGTGGGCTGCGGACGCTGCCTTGCCGTGTGTCCCAAGGATGCCATCGCCGCGGATTTCAGCGACTCCATCACCATGCTCAACTATAAAATGGCGGAGTACAGCCTTGCCGTCTGCAAAGGACGTCCGTGCTTCCACGTATCGCTCATCTGCGACGTGTCTCCGAACTGCGACTGCCATGCGGAAAACGACATCCCGATTATCCCGAATGTCGGCATGCTGGCCTCCTTTGACCCGGTCGCGCTTGACCAGGCGTGCGCGGACCTCTGCAACCAGATGACCCCGGTGGAAAACAGTGTCCTCGGTGAGAATTTAAAGAAGCACGGAAATGAGGAGCACCATGACCATTTCCATATGACGCATCCGGATACTGAATGGAAGTCCTGCATTGCCCATGCGGTAAAAATCGGCCTTGGAACGGATCAGTATCATCTGATTACCATTTAACAGCAAAACGGAGGCACACTATGAACAAAGTAAAAATTACAATTCTGAAAACTACCTTAAACGAGGAGCTTGCAGAGGAATACGGCGTCGAGGGCCTTGGCCCCTGCCCGATGATGAAGGAAGGACAGGTATTTTACGCCGACTATGCAAAGCCGGAGGGCTTCTGCGACGAGGCCTGGAAAGCCATTTACCAATATGTGTTCGCCCTGGCCCACGGCACCGGGGAGGAATTATTCTACTACGGAGACTGGATTCGAAAGCCGGGGGTAGCAATCTGTAGCTGCAACGACGGTCTGCGCCCTGTGATCATGAAGCTGGAGCGGACCGAAGAACCGGCAGTGATGGATTATGTTCCGGTACGGTAATTTTGCGGGTGACTAAAAAGGGAAGGGCGTATGCCCTTCCCCTTTTCATGATTTTTCTTCCTGCGCCTCCGGCAGCACCAGCCGCACATCGTAATTGCCGTTTTCCCTCTTCACAAGCTCCATCTCACCGCCGTGCGCCTGCGCTATCTGCTTTACAATCCGAAGTCCCATCACATGTACGCCGTCCGGCTGTATTCCGTTCTCCTCAGCAAGCGCCCGCGCTGCCGGCTCCGGTATGCCCGGCCCGGTATCGGAAAATTCAAAAACGACAGCTCCGGCCGCCGCACTAAGCCGCACCGATGCTTCACACCCTCTGGGGTTATGGCGGAGACTGTTTCCGATAAGGTTGCGGAAGGAGCGCAACAGCAAAGCCCTGTCCCCCCAAAGCTTCGCCTGCTCCGCCCCCGGCTCCACGGCCACCGCAATATCGTAGTTTTCTCCCAACCCCTGATTATAATATTCCGCAACGCACTCCCGCAGCAGCACTGCCGGGGAAAAATATGTGCAGCGCAGAGGCTGTGCGTGATATTCCAATTTTGAGGTAAGGTTCAAATCCGAAATAAGCTGACGGATCAGCAGACACTGGCTCCGGATCAGCCCCGCCTTTTTTCTTGCCGCCTCCGTAAGGGAAGCATCCTCCGCCAGCTCATCCGAATATCCCGTAATCAGCGCCAACGGCGTCCGAATATCGTGAGAAACCCCGGAAATCCAGCTTGTCCTGGCGTCATCGCGCTGCCGCAGCTTCTCTGCCTGCGCCCTCAAAACAGCCGAAGTGCGGTTCAGCTTTCCCGCCAGCTCCCCCGTGAGTCCGCGCTCCGCAAGTCCGAGCGGCTCCTCCTCCAAAAGTCCCTCGATACCCTCCGCTATCGGCTTTATGGAGCGGTAAAACCGGTAACCGAACAACAGCGCCAGCACCAAAATAAGCAGCGCGTTTAAAAGCAGAAAGTCCAGAACCATGCCGGGAACCTGCTTTACCATATCCAAGTCATAAATTAAATTCACCCTTGTCACCCTGTCTTTGGGCATGCCGAACACCAGCAGGGAATCTCCGTCACGCCATGCCCTGATCGGAAAATCCCGAAGATACCAGCGGCTGAAGGAGGCCACGTCTCCGAGACTGTAGTGAAGCGGAATTTCCTCCGGCAGCTGATAGCTCCACACCACGTCCCCCTGCGCATCCAGACACATCGCCCAGGCAAAGGAGCTTTCCCGCAAAAGCGCCTCGCCCTTCTCGCTGATGCCGCAGCTTCCGTTCTCCGTAGTTATCTCCTGCGCGATTTCCTCCATCAGCTTCTGCCCGATATTTTTTGTGTCCTGCTGCTTCATCTCCCGGTACGAATAGCAAAACAGGACCACCGCGTTAATTAAGAGAACTGACAATATCACAAACACCGCCATAAGCACATAGCGTATGCTGATTTTCCAAAGACTTTTCATTCCTTTTCCTTCCCTTCCGCGCAAAGACGGTAGCCGATGCCCCGCGCCGTCAGTATCCACTTCGGATGCGAGGGATCCTCCTCGATTTTCTCCCGCAGATGCCGGATATGGACCATCAGCGTATTTTCATAGCCATAATAAGAATCGTTCCACACCGCCTGGCAGATTGCGTCGAAGGTCACGATATTGCCGCGGTTTAAAAACAGCTTTTTTAACAGCGCAAGCTCCTTTGCCGTAAGCTGCACGGTTTTTCCCCGATACTCCACCGTGGCGTTTTCAAAGGAAATAAACCGCTCCCCCAGACGAAGGGTGCTCTGCGCTTCCTTCGCCTCCTCCCCGTTCGGACGCGTCAGCCACGCGCGCCTTAAAATCGCCCCGACACGCAAAACCAGCTCCTGCGGCAAAAAAGGCTTTGTGATATAATCGTCCGCGCCAAGCCCCAGCCCAAACAGCCTGTCGTTATCCTCGTCCTTCGCGGATAAAAACAAAATCGGTGTCTGTGCTATCTCCCTCATCCTTCGAAACAGCGTAAATCCATCCCCGTCGGGCAGCATAATATCCAAAATCACAAGCTCGGGCTTCTCTCCGGCAAAAAGCGTAAGCGCCTCCCGGCAGGTGCCGCAGCAGACAATATGCTCATAGCCGCTTTTCCTTAAAATACGCTCCGTCATCGTCAAAAGCTCCCGGTTGTCATCCACCAGCAGAATCTTACAGTCATACAAATTCATGGTAAACCTCCATTCCTACAGCTTTACTATACGGTAATTCTTCCTCATTTTCCACCCCGCCGCCCAAAATTAAGGTAAAAATAAGGCGGACTTCAGCCACAGTTAAGCTTGGGCCGCTATGCTAAAGCACGTACGGTAAAACTATTTGCCGCACACCCTGATTTAATTTCAATAAAAAAGAAAAGGAGATTACCGCATATGGAAACTGTCATTCAAACAACTGCCCTCACAAAGCAATACCACGGGAAAAATGTGGTGACGGAGCTCGACCTGTCCGTACCCCAGGGCAGCATTTACGGCTTCTTAGGTCCCAACGGAGCCGGAAAATCCACAACCATGAAAATGATTTTAGGGCTTGTCTGGCCCACCTCGGGCAGCGTTGCCGTTCTCGGAAAAACCGTGAACCAAAAAAACCGGCTCGATATCTTAAAAAACACCGGCTCGCTGATTGAGTCGCCCGCTTATTACGGGCATTTAAGCGGCAGAGAGAATCTTTCTCTGATTTGTTCGCTGAAACAGGTACCGGAACGCCAGATTGACGAAATGCTTCAAATTGTACGCCTTAAGGACGCGGCGAATAAAAAGGCCGGCCAGTATTCCCTGGGCATGAAGCAGCGCCTCGGCCTCGCCGCCGCCCTGCTCGGCCACCCGAAGGTTCTGCTTTTGGATGAACCTACCAACGGCCTTGACCCGGAAGGCATTCAGGAAATGCGCGAGCTCATCTGCTCCCTTCCCAAACGCTATGGCATGACGGTTCTCGTTTCCAGCCATCTTCTTTCGGAAATCGACCTCATGGCAACCCATGTCGGAATCATCAATCGAGGCTCGCTCATTTTTCAGGATGAGCTTTCTGTCCTCCATGAGCACAGCCGTCCGCGGATGCGTCTGGTCACAACCGACAACGGGGAGGCGCTGCGCATACTAAAGCAGGCCGGGCTTCCCGCGGCGGCGGAACAGAAAAGCATTTATTTAAACACCGGAAAACCGGAGGTCATTCTGCGCGCCGGACGGCTGCTGTATGCGGCGGATATCGGCCTGCTCCGGCTGGAGGAGGAGCAGAAATCCCTGGAGGATATTTTCTTAAGCCTTGTAGGAAGGAGTGTGTAGTTCCATGAAAAGACAACATTGCGCCGCGGTCGAATTTCGAAAAGAGCGGCATTTAAAAATTTATCTTGTTCCGCTGGCATTTTTAATTCTGCTGTTTTTCTGGTGCGCCTTCAGCTTCCGCAATGCCGACGCGTACGACCTTGCACAGGGCTATACCTATCTGCTGTTTCAGATACCGATGCTCAACTGCATCCTGATGCCGGTCATGCTCGCCGTGATTGCCAGCAGGCTCTGCGACATGGAAATCAAGGGCGGAACCCTAAAGCTTTTGTATACCGTACAGAGCAAACACGGCTTCTACGACTGGAAATATCTGCACTCCTTTTTCTACCTGCTGCTTTTTTCCATCGGGGAAGGGCTTGCGATACCGTTCTGCGGAAAGATATTCGGTTTTACCGAAGCTCTGCCGGCGGCCCTGCTGCTGCGTCACGTCGGAATACTTTTGCTGGTGGGAGCGGTTGTACTCACTGTACAGCACTTTCTCTCCCTGATGTCCGCAAACCAGATTATCCCCCTGCTTGTAGGGCTGATGGGCTCCTTTCTCGGATTGTTTTCCATGTATTTCCCGCCCGCGGCCGCAAGGCTGGTGCTCTGGGGCTACTTCGGCGCCTTTCTGCCGTTTGGTATGGACTGGGATAAGGATACCCGTATTTTATCCTTCTACCAGGTTCCCTTCCCGACCACAATTTTTGTGCTGTTTTTGGTATTCGGCATATTGCTCTATCTTTTCTGCCGTGCCGTTTTTCTGAAAAAGGAGGTTTGATGTTATGCTGCACCTGTGTATCAAAGCGGAAAACACAAAGCTGCGCCGCTCCGTCATCTGGATTGCCTGCTTTCTGATTCCGATTATTCCCGCGATTATGGGAACCTTTAATTACCTTCAGAATCTGGGGATTCTGACCGGGGAATGGTATTCTCTCTGGACGCAGTTTACACTGTTTTACGCCATATTTTTCTATTCGCCGCTGATCGCGCTCTACTGCTCTTATCTGTGGCGGCTGGAGCACCTGGATCACAACTGGAATGTACTTATGACCATGCCCGTCCGCGTGTCGAACGTTCTTTTCGGAAAGCTGTTTATCGTCTGCAAGGTAACGCTCATCACCCAGGCATGGATGGTCTTATTATTTGTGCTGTGCGGAAAGCTCTCCGGGCTTCCGGGGCTGCCTCCCGCTATGATTTATTTCTGGGCGCTGCGCGGAACCGTGGCCGCTGTCGCCATCGGAGCGCTGCAGCTTCTGCTCTCCATGTGCCTCCGCAGCTTTGCGCTCCCCATCGGCATCGCCTTAGGCGGAAGCATCGGCGGGCTTTTAATCAACAACATGGGCTGCGGTCTGTTTTTCCCCTACTCTCTGATGCTCATGGGTATGAACTCCAACAGCTACGATGACAAGCTTGCCGGAGATACCTGGAAATTCCTGCTTGCCGTACTTGTGTACTTTCTGCTTTTTATTGCGATAAGCCTTCGGATTTTAAAGAAAAAAGATGTGCGGGCATAAAAAATCCACCATTGGGGAAATGGTGGATTCTAAAAAAAGGGGGAGAATTTATGAAAAAAAGTTTTATCACTCTTAAGTGATGATTATACTATAGCGGCGATTTGTGAAGTCCCGTTGTACAATTTTTGAACTTTCTTTGAAGAAAATGCAAAAAATTAATATCTTTATAACAGGTATCGTTTTTTTTTCGCGGTTGTGGTAAACTGTTACTGCTACGCTTATAAGAAAAGGAACACAAGAGTTATGAAAATATTAATTTTATCCTGCGACACCGGAGAAGGACATAACGCTGCCGGAAGGGCCGTGATGGAAACCGCAAAGCTGATGGGGCACCATGCCGATATGCTGGATATGTTCCTTCTGTCCGGCAGAAAAACCGCGCATGCGGTCGGCGGCGCCTACGTGGGCGTCGTAAAGCATGCCCCGCTCCTGTTTGGTCTTATCTACCGGATTGGCATGGCCATCTCCAGCGCCCGGCACAAATCGCCGGTTTATTATGCCAATTCTCTGATGGCCAAAAAGCTTGCCGCATATTTGGAGATGCACGACTATGATGTGATTGTGACCCCGCACCTTTATCCCGCGGAGACACTGACCTACATGAAACGGAAGGGTATGCTTTCCATCCCCGCCGCCGCTGTCGGCACGGACTATACCTGTATTCCGTTTTGGGAGGAAACGGAGCTCGATTGCTATTTTCTTCCCCATGAGGACCTCATCCAGGAGTATACCAGACGCGGCGTTCCGGCCGAAAAGCTCCTGCCCTTCGGGATTCCAGTGCAGCCCGCTTTCACGCAGCCTTCCCACAGAGCGGCCGCCCGCAGCAAATGCAAGCTTCCGCAGGATGTGCCAATTTACCTTGTTATGAGCGGCAGCATGGGCTTCGGCAAGCTTGCCGTTTTTGCCGCCGAGCTTGCCCTGCGCTGCAAAAACGGCGAGCATATCATTATCATCTGCGGCAACAATGAAAAAATCCGCCGCATTTTATGCCGGGAATTTCATTTTAACAGCCGCGTACATGTGTTAGGCTACACGACCCATGTTGCCCTCTATATGGAGGCCTGCGACATTATTTTCACCAAGCCGGGCGGGCTGACCTCGACGGAAGCGCTGGTTAAAAGTATTCCGATTGTCCATACCGCGCCGATTCCGGGCTGCGAGACCGCCAACCGCAATTTTTTTGTAAAGCGCCACCTGTCGGTGTCCTCCAGACATCTGTCAAAACAGGTTTCGCTTGGGAAACGCCTGCTCGCCGATGACGCGCTCCGGCAGGAGATGTCCGAGGCACAGAGAAAGCACCGCAAGCCGGATGCCGCGGTGCGCATTGTACACAAACTGGAAGAACTGGGAGGAAATCAATGAGTTATCTGTTTTTTTCACTGCTCGGGTTTGTATGCGGCAGTACGCTGTTCGCCTACTGGATTCCAAGGCTTTTTCGCGGTATCGATGTCCGCGCCCTGTCCGCAGATCACAATCCGGGCGTCGCAAACGCCTATGTCTGCGGCGGTTTTTGGATTGGAACTCTCTCGCTTTTATGCGAGCTTGGCAAGGGCTTTTGGCCTGTTTTTCTTGCGAACCGCTTTACCGATAACACCTCCCTGCTCTTTGTGCCGGTCATGGCCGCCCCGGTGTTCGGGCACGCCTTTCCTTTTTTCCATAAAAAAAGGGGTGGGAAGGCAATCGCCGTTTCCTTCGGCGTCATGCTCGGTCTTCTTCCGGAAATCCGCCCGCTCTTATACCTTATTCTTTATTTTTTGCTGTTTTCGGTGGTCATCATCCTCCGGCCGCATTCGCTCCGCACGGTCGTGACCTTCGGGCTGTTCGCGCTCACCGTATTTCTGCGGGTGCCCCATACATCCATTGCCGTCGGGTGCTTCCTCATCGCCTGCATCGTCATCTTAAGACACATCGCCCGTTACCAGGGCGAACCGATGGAAGTCCTTCTGCTCGGAAAGTCCCTGCGGAAACCAAAATTGCGCTAAAAGCCGCGGTCGGCGCCATCCGGCGCCTCCCGCGGCTTTTCTCATGCCCTCTCTCCCACAGGCATCTACCAGCAGAGAACCTCGTGTCCGTCCTCAGTCACAAGCACCATGATTTCCCACTGTGCCGAGGGCAGACCGTCCTCCGTGTAAACCTCCCAGTCATTCTTCGCGTCCACGTAAATATCAACCTTGCCCATATTCACCATCGGTTCGATCGTAAATATCATCCCCGGCACCATAAGCATCTCCTGCCCGCGCTTGCTGTTGTAGCTGACCCACGGGTCCTCATGAAACTCCAGCCCTACGCCGTGCCCGCCGATTTCCCGCACTACCGTATAACCGTTCGCAAATGCGTGGTCATGTACCGCCTGTCCCATATCTCCCAGAAAGCCCCACGGCTTTACCTCTTTAAGGCCAAGCTCCACACATTCCTTCGTCACCTCGACAAGGCGTTTCTTCTCCGGGGAAACGTCACCGATACAAAACATGCGTGACGAATCGGAAAAATAACCGTTTAAAATGGTGGAAACATCCACGTTGATAATATCCCCGGAACGCAAAATGACATCCTTTGACGGAAAGCCATGGCACACCTGGTCGTTGACCGAGGTACAGACGCTGTAGGGATAGCCCTGATAATGCAGGGGCGCCGGAATCCCGCCCATGTCTGTCGTCATATCATAAACAATCTTATCAATTTCCGCCGTGTTCATTCCCTCGTGAATGTTTTTCTCAATATAATCGAGCACCGCAATATTAATCTTGCAGCTTTCCCTGATTCCCGCAATCTGGTCCGCGTTTTTAATAATCTCATGGGACGGCACGATATGTCCCCGGGAGGCGATCTGTGCAATCCGCTCATCGAACGCCTGATGGCATGCCTTATATTTTTTGCCGCTCCCGCACCAGCACGGGTCGTTTCTACCTATTTTTACTGACATAATATCTGCTTCTCTCTGTTTTATTTTCTGTATTCCGTTATACTGCCGTCAATGGTCGACCGTAATACTTCCGAAATGAACCCTGTCCCAAACCTTCTCCACGATCTCTACCTCGTGGTTCTCCAAAAGCTCCTGATACGCTTCCCCGTTAAAATCATATTCCGCTTCTTCTGTATAATTCATCTGCGCGTAAAGAGACTGCGCTTTCTGGGCAAGCGCTATTTTCCGCATGGTCTCGTCGATAACCTCTTTTTCGACGCCCAACGCCTCCCGTTGTTCTTCCTCCAAGTCACTCCAGAAATCATACTGGTCGTTTGCAAGCCACGCCTCTTCCTCGTCCGTGAGCGCAAGACCGTCGTCACAGGCAAGCTGATAAAAAATCTCGTCGTGAACCGCCATATCCATTGCCGCCTGTTTTGCCTCGGTCCTGATAAAAACACCGTTTGTATGAATCCGCCAGTACTCTCCCGTATCTTCGGGATTATATATGAAAGCGGTCTCCTCCACCACGCCCTCCTCGTAGGCGACGTAGAACGCAAGATCCGAAAGCGTGAGCCCGTGTCCGTCCACAATCACCGCCGTCTTATCGAGGGATGCGGCAAAATCCAGATAACTCCGCACATAAGCGCTTCCTGACATGGATGCTGTGATAAACACCAAAAGCAACAGAAATGCCGTATTCCGAAACTGCCGGTTTTTGAAGCTTACTGACATAGCTTCGCAACCACTGCGTTAATGACGCTTCCGTCCGCCTTCCCTTTTAATTCCGGCATCACCGTCTTCATAATCATTCCTTTGTTCTTGCCTGCCAAAACCTCGGCAAACTTATCCTTAAGGTACGCCTCGACCTCCTCCGCGGACATCAGCGTGGGAGCGTATTCCTGAAAAATGTCATACCGCGCCTGATACCCGGCCCGTAAATCCTCACGGGAAGCGGGGCAGGTATCAATCTGCTCTTTTACGGATTTGATTTCCTTTAAAATAACCCGGTCTACCAGTTCTTCTTTGATATCATCCCGGCAGCCCTCATCAATCGCCGCCTTCTTCGCCGCGGACACCAGCGCGGAAATCGCGTCCTTACGCACTTTATCTCTCGCCTTCATGGCTGCTATCATATCTTTCTGCAACTGCTCAAACTGCATGATGATTTCCTCCTCATATTACTGTAGTATCTTAAATTATAACATTATACCGGGAAAAAAACAAAATTTTTTCCTGCACCAAATTATGCTATTTTTCTCATTACCCGCCAGGCGTACGCCAAAACCCTCCCCCGCAGATTTAAAGCACGCGCCGTACCGTTGTAATTGTGCGGTAGGTCGCGCTTCCATAGCAGATACCCGTTGAAGGCGTAGACGCGTGGATAATCTGTCCTCCGCCGATGTAAATCGCCACATGCCCCGGGTAGCATATGAGATCACCCGGCTGCGCATTCTCATAGCTGACTGCCTGTCCGCTCGATTGCAGGGCATACGAACTCCTGGGCAGGGAAATCCCAAAATTCTGGTAAACCAGCGCGACAAATCCTGAGCAGTCTGTGCCTTCCGTCAGACTGTTTCCGCCGTACACATACGGATTCCCGAGAAACTTACTTGCATATGACACAACGCTGCTGCCGCTTACGCCAGTCGCATAACCCGGATTTAACCCGGTGTCCGTAAGTCCCGTGGAACTGCTGCCGGAGGATGAATCCCCTTTTGAGGACGTCCCCGTACCGGAAGAATTGCTGCTTCCCGTATCGTTCCCGGCGGACGACGTACCGGTCTGCGTCTTATCCGTGCCCGACGACGCGGTATCCTGCGTGCCGTTGTTTTTCTTCTTCGCCTGTTCCGCGGCTTCCTTCTCCGCCTTCTGCTTCTTGGCCGTCTCCTCCGCAATCACCTGGTTCTGCTTGCGGATTGTCTCGGCGTATTGCCCCGCAAGCGCTTTTGCGTCTGCAAGCTGGCTGTCAAAGTTCGCAATCTGAACCTTCTTTTCATTTATCACCTGATTCAGGGACTTTTCCTGCTCCTCGTATCTGATTTCCAGCTCTTCCATCTGCGCAAGTTCACTCTCGAGCTGCACCGTCAAATCAGCGACCTGCTGCACCGTGTCCTGATACGCAGTCAAAAGCTCCCTGTCATAGTCGTATACCTCGGACACATACTCCACCCGGTTTAAAAAGTCGCTGATGTCCTCAGATTCCACCATCGCGGCCAGAAACGATGAGTCGCCGTTTTCATACATATACTGGATGCGCTTCTTCATCGCCTCGTACTGCTGTTCCTCCTCCATTTGGGCAATTTGCAGCGATGTTTTTGCCTGCTCCACCTCCAGCTCCTTATTATCCATATCGGTCCGCAAAAGCTCCATATCCGTCAAAAGCGACATGAGCTGACCATCGTAGTCCGCCATCTGCTGCTGAAGTACGCTCTGTTCATTCTGGATGTCTTCTATCTGGCGGTTGACCTCATTTAAGTTTTCCTGCGCCTCGTCCTTTTTTTTCTGCGCATCCTTAATGGCCGACGCCTCGACCGAATAAAATCCGGCAAAACCGATGATTCCCGCCAGTGCAAAGGCGAGAAGCTTTTTTCCGTGCCCGGTATATCTCAATGCTTTTTCCCGCTTCATCAAGCATTCTCCTCGTATAATATTTTTTAGATACATAAACGTACCTTGATAACTTAATTAATATTTGTTCCATAGGCTTAGT
>CALWBG010000037.1 GCA_944375975.1 uncultured Roseburia sp. | reverse complement strand
CGGGACTGTGCGGGCTCGTGCTTCGTTACGGGGATGAAATGCTCCCGGAAACCTGTGATATTTTTCCACGGGAAATCCACGATTTCGGCGCGTTTCGCGAATACGCGCTGGTATCCTGCTGTCCGGCTGTGATTGACCTTATGTGTGAAGAGGAAAGCATTTTTCTGACGGATGTGAGGAATGCCGGCGATTACGGGGAGCAGGCGGTTTTGTTTGAGGTGCGCCGTCTTATGCTTGACTGGATGGAGCGGGAGGAAAACAGTCCGAATAAGAATCTCCTTATGATTTTTTATCTGCTGCTGGATTTATATGAAAAGGATGAGCTTTGTTTGGAGCAGATTGCGGTTTATCGAAGGAACGGTTTTTGGGAGGAGCTTTCCGCCGCGGTGGACGGGGCGGCCCCGGATTTACCGGATTCCTTCACGGAGCGCAATGAGCTGTTTTTGGATTTGAGTGAAAATTACCGCCGCGAGGGGCTGTATCGGGAATCCCTCGAAGAAATCGGGGAGCTTGCCGGGAAATTTTCGGAGAGCTGTGACAGGGAAACGCTATGCGAAGCACTTTCCCAATTTGAACAGGCGTTTCTTCCGTACCGGAAGCTGGTAAGGAGGTTTCTGTGGTCGGAGCTGTATTCGGAGACACTGCGGCCCGGCGGGGATTTGGAGGACATGCTCATTGCGGTGCAGTGGCTTGCTATGGAGTACGCCACAATCCGCCATGCCGTGTTTTGCGCGTGGTTTGGGCAGAGGGAGATGAACGGAGGGCAGGTGCCGCTTCTCTATGAAACTGTCAGGCAATATATGACAGTCATCTCCCGGATGACGGGCTACGATGATGAGGATATCCGCGCTTACCTGGAAAACAGCTTTGAGCGCTTGATTTGGGACTGGGGTTATTTTGCGCTGATTACTTATTGAAAGGGGGTGAGGAAGATGATATTAGTCAATACTGATTACATCAGCGGTAAGAATCTGGAAATGCTCGGTCTGGTGAAGGGAAGTACGGTGCAGAGTAAAAATATCGGAAAGGATATTTCCCAGAGCTTTAAAACGCTGGTCGGCGGAGAATTGAAGGCCTACAATGACATGATGAGCGAGGCGAGGGCGCTTGCCACAAAGCGGATGGCGGAGGAAGCCGAAAGCCTTGGGGCGGATGCCATCGTAAATATCCGCTATGCTTCTTCGGCGATTATGCAGGGGGCAGCGGAGATTATTGCCTATGGGACGGCGGTAAAGTTTGTATAATGAAAACCTCTCAGTGTGTTGCGGCACTGAGGGGCATTTTTATTTTATGGGCTTTAAAGCTGTATGAGGAAGGCTGTTGTCTGCGCTGTACGATAATGACGAGTACATTCGACTGCGGCGGCAGACTCTTGTCATGCGTGCCGAAAAAGCGGCGTTTATATTGACGGGAATTGGCTTCATATGAACTGCTCAGCCAATATCGGGAAAGCAGAAATATCGTAATTTTTAGGTTGCGAAAAGAAACGGAGAAATATTTAGAGGGGATGGCAGGCAATAAAACGGATAGAAGCAGCCAGTGATTCTGTGACGGACAAAATCAAAGAGCCGTAGGATATTGAGTATAGAGGAGTGTTTTGTTATACTGAGAAGAGGAGAGGATGGAATATAATGTACGAAAGGAGATATGGTTATGAAAATATGGAGAAAAGCATGTTTGTCAGTGCTTTTATCGGTTATGCTGATTGTTTTTGCCGGAGAATGTGTTTGGGCTGCCGATGATATTAAAATCACGAACCTGAATACAAACAAGACGACAGTGCTTACCTATGCAAAGAATGGGAAAATTGAATGTGATAACGGAATCATAACATTCAAGTACGTGAATAACGGCAACACTACCTATAGAAAAATTATTTTTACAAACGGTACATTTAAACAATATGATATAGACGGTAATCAGGTGGGCGGAACCTACAACAAACCGGGTTATGCATTTCAGGCTCTGTTAAGCAAAGCGAAAGCCGGAGGTACGCTCACGATTCGTTTCTACCGGGGAACATTCAGGCTCTATGGCCCATACAGGATATATGGGAATACGTCCTTGATTTCTCCAAATCAGGACGCGGTTTTTGAGAAGCAGAACAATGTTTATACTTTTATCAATACAGATGATGCGGCCGCAAAAAACTATGATTTTTCAAAAGGAAATTATGCAGGGTCAGGAAATATCAAATTTGACGGACTTGATTTTAACATGATGGGGTTGAATCCTCAGATAGGCAAGTTTATTCATGCGTCAAATATTAATATTGTAAACTGCACGTTTCGAAATGGTAGATATAATTCTCATGTATTTGAGTTGACCAGCCTGAAAAATGTTAAATTCAGTAATTGTTTATTTAAAAACCTTCTGGTTGACATAGGGGACACCAAGACGGGGGACCATGAGGTCATTCAAATTGAAAGTGCAATGAAAAAGGCATTTCCGTACTGCCTTTACAAAGAATACGGATATTCTCAAAGATGTACGGGCGTATCGATTGAATCCTGCAAGTTCAATAAAATTTTACGCGGAGTCGGTAATCATTCATCTTCGAGTGACAGCCAGAATTACCAGGAAAACATCAAGATAAAAAATACTATATTTAAAAATGTTGTTGAGGATGGCATACATTTCGAGGACAAGACAAAATATACAGTTGAAAAATAAGTGAGTGGAACGGGCTCCCCTGCCGTTCCTCCAATCCCCTCTCCTAAAAAAAAGATACCTTTGAAAAAAAAGGTATCTTTTTTTATGCCCTTCATTTTCTTTAAAATGACAGCATAGGGCAGTGCGGCGGACGGGGCGATACCCGGGCCGTATTTGCGAAAACGGAATATAAAGGAGAAAGGAACAGCAAGCATGCAGGAAACCTATCAATTTATCGATGAAAAAGGCACCTTTGAGCTGGAGGGCGCGGAGAACTACAGTTATCTGTATTTTCCGGTCGCGGGGGAGAACGGCATGAAAAGCGCGTTGACGCCGAACCTCGGCGGAGATTGTAAGCTGGACCAGAATACCTTTTTGCTGGAGCCGGTCAGTGTGGAAAATCTGCACAATAACCGTAGCAGCCGGAATTTCTGGTGCCATATCGCGTCAGTGGGAGACTGGTCGGCGACAGGAGTTTCCGCCGAAGAAATCGGTAAAAGGTTTACGGGACGTTCCGACAAAAGTAAGGTAACGGCCGGACTGATGTGGCACAAAGTCATGCGCGCCTCGGAAAAGTATCAGTTATCCGCGGAAATTACCTCTTTTGTGCCGGTGGGAGACAATCTGGAAATCATGTATGTGGAAATCACCAATACCGGGGACAGCGAGGTCTGCTTTACCCCGACGGCGGCAATTCCGCTGTACGGCAGAAGCGCCGATAATATTCGGGATCACAGGCATGTGACCTCGCTGCTGCATCGGATTCGGACGACGGAAAACGGAGTTCTGGTGACACCGACGCTCTCCTTTGACGAGAGAGGGCACCAAAAATGTGATGTCACTTATTTTGTCTGCGGTTTTGACGGGAACGGGAAAGCGCCCGGGGATTTTTACCCCGTTGTGGAGGATTTTATCGGGGAGGGCGGCAGCTTTGAGCGTCCCGAGGCCGTGGTGAAAAATAAGAAGGGCGCTGCGGCGGGCAGCGCGTTTGCAGGACTGGAGGCGGTCGGCGGGCTGCATTTCGGGGAAACGACGCTTGCGCCGCAGGAAACGGCCCGGTTCACGATACTGCTTGGAGCGGTAAGGGCAGGAGAATTTTCGGACAGTGCGGCGGATGGAAGTCAGGAAGAGCAGTATCAAGCGGCGGAGGCTTATATTTCGGGCATAACGGAAAAATACCGGACTGCGGACCGTGTGCAGGAAGCGCTTTTCGCGGTCAAAGCATACTGGGAGGAACAGGTCAGTGTTTCCTTTCATACCGGGGATGCTGTCTTTGACCAATATATGCATTGGGTCAGCTTCCAGCCGACGCTGCGCCGGATTTACGGCTGCTCATTCCTGCCGCATCACGACTACGGAAAGGGCGGCAGAGGCTGGCGTGACCTCTGGCAGGACTGCCTGGCGCTTTTGCTGATGAACCCCGCGGGTGTGAGGGGAATGCTTTTGGATAATTTCCGGGGTGTGCGCATCGACGGAACCAACGCCACGATTATCGGCGCGAAACAGGGAGAATTTCTCGCGGACCGCAACAACATCACAAGAGTGTGGATGGATCATGGCGTCTGGCCGTTTTTTACGACAAAGCTCTACATAGACGAAACCGGAGATATGGGAATCCTGGACGAAAGGTTGCCGTACTTTAAGGACGGACAGACGGCGCGGGGAACAAAAAAGGACGAGGCGTGGAATGATGCCTACGGCTCCCGGCAGAAAACGGCGGGCGGAGAGATTTACGAGGGAACCGTGCTGGAACATCTGCTGCTGCAAAACCTGACGGCGTGCCACGAGGTCGGAGAGCATGGCCATATCCGCCTGCGGGACGCCGATTGGAACGATGCACTTGATATGGCGTCAAGGCGGGGAGAGAGCGTCGCGTTTACAAACGCCTATGCCGGAAACCTGACGGAGCTGGCGGAGCTGCTCGAGGCTTACGGGGAAAAAACAAAAAGGACGACCGTTTCGGTCGCAAAGGAAATCACGCTGCTGCTTGACGGGGATGCCAGCCGTTTCGAATCCGCGGAGGAAAAAAACAGGACGCTGGAGCGCTATACGCAGGCCTGTTTTCATGTCATCAGCGGAGAGACAAAGGAACTGCCCATCCGGCTGCTTGCGGAAAACCTGCGTCAGAAAGCGGCGTTTATGATGCGTCATATCAGAGAGACGGAATGGGTAACGGATGACGACGGAAACGGCTGGTTCAACGGTTACTATGATAACCACGGGGCGCGCGTCGAGGGCGCGGGGAAGGACGGTGTCCGTATGATGCTGACCGGACAGGTGTTTTCCATTATGGCCGGAACCGCGGGAGAGAAGCAGATTGCGGAAATCGTAAAGAGTGCGGATAAATACCTCTACCGGGAAAATCTGGGAGGCTATTGTCTGAATACGGATTTCGGGGAAGTCAAGACAGACCTCGGAAGGATGTTCGGATTTGCCTACGGGGAAAAGGAAAACGGCGCGGTATTCTCCCATATGGCAGTGATGTATGCAAACGCGCTTTACCGGCGGGGATTTGCGGTCGAGGGCTGCCGGGCGCTTCTGTCGCTCTACCGCCAGTCCGTTAATTTTCCGGTAAGCCGGATTTATCCCGGCATCCCGGAATACTTCAACGGAAGGGGCAGGGGCATGTACCATTATCTGACCGGCGCGGCAAGCTGGTATCTGCTGACGGTGGTTACGGAAATGTACGGCGTGAAGGGCTGCCTGGGCGATATGGTATTGATGCCGAAGCTGTTAAAAAGCCAGTTTGACGGAGCGGGCACAGCATCCGTGACCCTGCCGTTTGCAGGAAAAAAATGGAAGATAACCTACGAAAATAAAAACGCGAAAGAGTATGGAGAATACAAAGTCTCAGAGGCGGTACTTGACGGCACAAGGCTGCCTGCGGCGGAGGGAATATCCGTAAGGCTCACAAAGGAGGCCATCGAAGGTCTAAAGGAAATTGCGTGCCATGAGCTTCGCGTGATACTGGAATAAAAAAGAGGGCGCTGCGGGCGATGCCGAAAAAATGAAAGACAGCGCGGAAATGAGGGGAACATGATAAGACAGGCAGATAATTTTGTAATGAAACAATACGGAAAGCAATCCACCTTTGCGAGCTTCCTGCCCGGGATTTCGGGAATCCGCGGAATCCCTATCTGGTGCTATTATGTGAATCGCGGGCAATGCGTGGTCAGCTTTGGGGTTGACAACAAAGACCACGCGATTATGGAATTTTATCCGGCCCATCAGGCATACCAGAATGTAAAGACAACGGGTTTCCGCACCTTTCTGAAAAAGGATGGTGCGGTGACCGAGGCATTTTCCGATGAAAATGTGCCGCATGAGATGCAGATTGCAAAAAACGCACTCTCCATCGAGGAAACCGATGAAAAGCTGGGAATCCGTACGGCGGTCACTTATTTTACACTGCCGGGAGAGAATATCGGAGCACTTGTGCGCAAGGTAACGGTTCAGAACATTTCCGGGAATGCGGCCCGGCTGGAGGTGTTAGACGGTATGCCGGCCGTGATTCCCTACGGCGTCAGTGCGGACAGCATGAAAAATATGGGACAGACGGCGAAGGCGTGGATGCAGGTTGAGGATTATGAGAGCGGGATTCCCTATTTCCGGGTGCGTGCCAGCATGGACGATACGGCGGCGGTCAGCAGAATTGAGGGAGGTAATTTCTCCGCCTGCTGCTTATGTGACGGAGAACTGCTGCGGCCGATTGTAGACCCGGCGCTGGTATTTTCCTATGATACCTCGCTGCAAAAGGCGGCAGGCTTTGAAGAATGCGGCATCGGGGAGCTGCTTGACAGAGAGCAGATGACGCAGAACAAGCTGCCGTGCAGCTTTTACGGCATCGAAAAGGAGCTTGCGCCCGCAGAAGCGTTCACGTTCTATGAATTGATTGGCCAGGTGGAGAAAAAGGAAATACTGACAGAATTTTTCGCGGAAAAAAAAGGAGAGGCCTATTTTTCGGCAAAGCAGTGTGAGGCGGAGGAACTGGTGGAGGAACTCTGCGGTGTGATAGAAACCAAAACGGCAGTAAAGGCATTTGACGCTTATTGCAAATATACCTATATGGATAACGTGCTTCGCGGCGGACGCCCGATGCAGCTCGGCAATAATAAGATTTTTTATGTGTACTCCAGAAAGCACGGGGATTTGGAGCGGGACTACAATTACTTTTCCATGCTGCCGGAGTTTTACTCGCAGGGAAACGGCAATTTCCGCGATGTGAATCAAAACCGCCGGTGCGATACCTTTTTCGCCCCCTTTGTCGGAAGGGAAAATATACATACCTTTTATGGGCTGATTCAGCTCGACGGCTACAATCCGCTGGGCGTGGAAAAGCTTACTTACCGTCTGAAGCCGGATAAGGCAGGAAAGCTGCTGGCTCATTTAGAGCGGGAGCAAAGAGAACAGATGGTGTCATTTGTGACGGAACCGTTTACGCCGGGTGCGCTCTGCAAAAAGCTTGACGAGGTATTTCAGACGGATTGGAGCGAGTCGCTGTTTACGCTCATCATTGATTTTGCGGACAGCACGGTAAACGGCAATTTCGGGGAGGGTTATTGGAGTGACCACTGGACCTACAATCTGGATTTGATTTTGGATTATCTGGAGGTTTTCCCGGAGCAGGAGCGGGAGATGCTCTATGAGGACGTCTATACAACCTTCCTTTCGCAGGTGAATGTCAACCGCAGATTCCTGCGCTATGAGGAGACGCCTGACGGGCTGCGCCAGTACCATGCGTTAAATGAGGAGACAAGGCGCGAACCGTCCGCGGAAAAGCTTGTGTGCACGGACTATGGAAAGGGAGCGCCCCTCACGATGACGCTGATTGAAAAGCTTCTGCTTTTGTGTGCCACAAAGTTTGCCACGCTGGATGCTTACGGAATGGGAATTGAGATGGAGGGCGGCAAGCCGGGCTGGTATGACGCGTTAAACGGTATGCCGGGAATGTTCGGTTCTTCTATGGCGGAGACATACGAGCTTTGCAGAATGCTCGACTACACCATCGGCGCGCTCAGGAAATATCCGGGCGAAATCCGGGTTCTGGAGGAGCTTGGCTGCTTTATGGACGAATTAAACCTCCTTAACCGGATTGAGCACGACAGCATTATGGAACACGACGAGGTACTGTCCTTCTGGAATCGCATCAATGACGCGAAAGAGATTTACCGGGATAAGACTTATGCAGGGATTTCGGGAAAAAAGACGGTTTACGGAACAGAAAATCTTGCGGTAATACTCGAGGGCTTCCGGGAGACCATAAGGCGCGGCATACAAAAGGCGTGCGCGATTGGCGGCGGCATATGCCCCACGTATTTTACCTACGAGGTGCCCGAATATGAACCGTGCAAGGAGGGCGGCATCCGCCCGCTGGCCTTTGTGGTAAAGCCGGTTCCGTATTTTCTGGAAGGGCCGGTACGGTATTTAAAGCTTGATGGCCCCATGGAGAAAAAACGGGAGCTTTACCGCAGGGTTAAGGAGAGTGACCTCTACGACGGGGAGCTTTCCATGTACAAGGTGAATGCCTCCCTGGCGGAAGCCTCCTATGAGCTTGGGCGCGCGAGGGCCTTTACGCCGGGATGGCTGGAAAATGAGTCCATTTGGCTGCACATGGAGTATAAAGATCTGCTGGAGCTTTTGCGCAGCGGCCTGTATGAAGAATTTTTCGACGACTTCCGGCGCGCGGCGATACCGTTTTTAGACCCCGCCGTTTATGGAAGAAGCATATATGAAAATTCTTCCTTTATCGCCAGCAGTAAAAATCCGGATAAAGCCTGCCGCGGAAAAGGCTTTGTGGCCCGCTTAAGCGGTTCTACGATTGAATTTATCAGTATGTGGAAGCGGATGTTCTTCGGGGCGCACCCGTTCGAGGATGAAAACGGAGCACTTGTGTTTGCACCAAAGCCGGCGCTTCCGGCGTATCTGATTCCGGAAGAACGAACGGTGGAGGCGATGCTGCTTGGGACAATCCGGGTGACTTATCGCTTTGAGCAGGTACGGGATTATATTCCGGGAGCTTACAGTATCAAAAACATGGTTTTTACCTATGAAAACGGAAGCGAAGCGAACGTTGCCGGCGGCCGTGCAAAAGGGCGGCTTGCGCTGGATGTCCGGGAGGGGCGTGTCTCGGCAATTTCGGTAAATGTTGCGCCCGTATGATTCCGGCAATCTGCTACTAAAAAAATGATACCTTTTTAAAATTTGGTGCATTTTATACAAAGGGTAAGGGCGGTTATAATACAATCACCAAGAGAAAAAGAAAAACAAGGAGGATGTTTTATGAATTGGAAAAAAGCAGTATCTGTGTTGCTGGTAAGTGCAATGACCTTGTCTATGGCTGCATGTGGCAACAATGGAACAAATACGGACAGTGCAGTTGATTCTACCGAGAGCGGCAGCGCTGCGGCAGGCGGTGAAAAGCTGGTTGTCTGGACCTTATCCAACGACCTTATCGATTTCGGAGAGAGATTTCAGGAGCAGACCGGCGTGCAGGTAGAAACCGTGGTAATTGAGCCGGCGAACTATCCGACAAAGGTTCAGACCGCGCTGCTTGGCGGTGAGACGGAGCCGGACATCATTGTCGGGGAGCCCAAGATGCTTGAGGACTTCTATGACGCTGGATTTTTTGAGGATTTGAATCAGGCTCCGTATAACGCACAGGACTATGCAGACCAGATTGTTGATTATGTATGGGAAGTCGGACAGGACTCCGAGGGAATCCAGAGAGCGATTTCCTATCAGATTACACCGGCAGGCATTTATTATAGAAGAGATATCGCAAAAGAGGTATTCGGAACGGATGACCCGGATGAAATCGGACAGTTGTTTAAGGATTACCCGACAATCCTTCAGACAGCACAGACCTTAAAGGATGCAGGCTATCGTATTTTCTCCTCCGACGCGGAGATGAATGTATTTTCCGGAGATTCCGCATGGGTGGTAGACGGAGTGCTCAATGTTGACCAGGCAAGATATGATTTTATGGATTTGTGCGTGGACTTATATCAGGGAGATTTGACGGCGTATGCAAGTCAGTGGTCCACACCGTGGTATCAGGCAATGGCGGGTGAGGTTCCGATTCTGACCGCGGATATCCAGAGCTCCGCGGATGATTCCGTCAATGTATGGGATGCGACAGAGTTTGCGGAGGCAACCGAAGGAATGGAAAAGACAACGGTATTTGCGTTCGGTCTTCCGGCATGGGGTGTTTTGACCATGAGAGATAACGTCGGTGAAACCTCAGGCCTGTGGGGCGTGTGCTCCGGCCCGTCTTCCGGCTTTGACGGCGGTACCTATATCGGTATTTCCTCTCAGTCCGAGCGCAAGGACGTTGCATGGGAATTCGTGAAATTCTGTACCTTAAATGAAGACACGGCTGACTGGTGGATTGAGTTTTCCCAGGGTGATACGGTTTCCTTAAAATCGGCGCTGGAAAAGCACAAAGATGATGAAAATCCGATTTACGGCGGTGAGAAGCTTTACGAGTTCTGGTTAAAGCAGGCTGAGGGCATTGATACCTCCAAGGTAACCAGATATGACCAGGGAATCGGTGATGCATGGGGCAATGCGATTTCCGCGGTAAAGATAGGGGAAAAGACAAAAGAAGAAGCGGTAAGCGAGTTCTATGATGTGATTGAATCTACATATCCGGAGATTACCGTAAACAGAGAATAAGGCTTGTTCCGTTCTGCGTGCCTCTGGCCGGGGGCACGCGGGACGAGATAGAAAGTTCCGTTCATGGGGGAATAGATATGGCTAAGTCGGCAGTTACAAAGAAGAAAAAAATGAAGAACTATAATAACGCGGGTTATTTTTTTGTTCTTCCGTTTGTCATTGTATTTTTAATTTTCAGTATATATCCGGTATTCAGGACTTTATATTTAAGCTTTACCAATTTTAAGGGCTTCGGTACGCCAGAACCGGTGGGACTTCAGAATTATGCGAGGGTTTTGACCGATAAATTTTTCTGGAGGGCGCTCTGGAATACGGTAAGAATCTGGGGAGTCAATATTGTGCTGCAGCTCGGACTGGCATTTTTGCTTACGATTGTGTTCAGTGATATCAAATACAAAATCCGGGGACTTGGCATTTTCCGTGCGATTTATTTCCTGCCCAACCTGATTGCGGCGACGTCCGTATCCTTTTTATTTAAAACGCTTCTTGACTGGCGTTACGGAACCTTTAATCAGGTATTGAATGCGATTTACCAGTTTTTCGGAGTTTCAAAGGAGCCGATTGACTGGCTGGGTTCGGGAAATTATGCCGGTTATGTCATCGCGGTCATCAGTGCGTGGATGTGGTTCGGCAATTCCTTTATCATGCTGATGGCGGGTGTTCAGGGAATTTCAAAGGATTATTTTGAGGCTGCTGCGATCGACGGCGCCGGAAGATGGACAGTATTTGGAAAAATCACATTACCGCTGCTGAAACCGATTCTGTTGTATGTGGCCATCACATCGCTGATTGGCGGTCTTCAGATGTTTGATCTGCCGTTTTTGATGGCGGATAAGGCATCGGCGGCTTACAATTCGGTACAGACGGTTGTAATGTATCTCTATAAATTTGGCTTTGAGACAGGAACCACGCAGGTCGGGTACGCTTCGGCGATTGCCTATGTACTGTTTTTGATTATTCTTGCGGTGTCGCTCATCCAGATGAAAGTATTTAACAGGAAGGGGGACTGAAAAAATGAGTACGTTTGATAAAGTAAAAAAAGCGGTTTTATACGTGCTTCTGATAGTGCTTGCAGTCATCTGCATCATTCCGTTTCTCCTTACGCTGGTAAATGCAACGCGCAGCGGTAATGAAATTGTGACTTCATTTACCCTGATTCCCAGCACGTATCTTAAGGAAAACTGGGAGACGGTATTTGAGTTTTTCAATCTGTTTAAAGGTATGTGGAACAGTATCAAGGTAGGTGTTCCGGCCACGCTGCTCACCGCGTATTTTTCCGCGATGACGGCATACGGCCTTGCAATGTACAAATTCCGCGGAAACAAAGCCCTGTTTATGGGTATCGTTATTTTTATGATGATTCCGGGACAGTTAAGCCTCATCGGTTTTTACAACCTGTGTACGAAGCTTCATCTGGTAAATTCCTATCTGCCCTTAATTATTCCTGCAATAGCGGCACCCGGAACCGTATTCTTCTTACGGCAGTACATATTATCGGTTTTGCCGCCCTCTCTGATTGAGGCGGCCAGGATTGACGGGGCGAGTGAGATTTATTCCTTCCACAGAATCGTGCTTCCGATTATGTCGCCCGGAATTGCGACCATGTCGATTATGGCGTTTATCGGAAACTGGAATAACTACCTGCTCCCGATGATTATTTTAAATAAAAACGAGAAGTTTACGCTTCCGGTGATGATGGCGACCTTAAAGGCATCCACGGATATTCAGAGAAATCAGGGTGCGATTTATCTTGCGGTGGCGATTTCCATCATTCCGATTTTACTGGTATTCTGTTTCTGCTCGAAATATATCATCAGCAGCATTTCGGCAGGCAGCGTAAAAGAATAAGAATTTCATATTTTTACAAGGAGGCGCTTTCCGATACGGAGAGCGTCTCTTTCCTCTGGAAAAGCGGAGGGAAATAGTATATGATAGGGGTATGAAAATACGGGAAAAAGAGGTATTTTGCGGACATGAAAGGAACTGGATTACGAAAAAAATGTGTGCTCTCGGGGCTTGCGGTTTTTGCGTTCCTCTCCGTTATGGGAATCTCTTCTGGTATTAAGACCGAATGGCCGCAAGAGAAGGAAAACGAGACAGTGGAGAGTGAGCAGGAGGCGGAGAACGGGACGGCTCCGGCGTGGCCGGATTATGCCGGCGAGCCGGTAACTTTGGAATGGTATATCAATTTTTCGTGGTTTGCAACACCGTGGGGGGAAAACCTTGTCTCAAAGACGATTACTGAGGAGACAGGGGTAAATATTGATTTTGTCACGCCCATCGGCAACGAGACGGAAAAGCTAAACGCCTTGATTTCCGCGGATTCCCTGCCCGATTTGATTACGCTTGGCTGGTGGGAGCCGCAGGTGAACGAGATGGTCAATGGAGGCATGGTGTATGCCTTAAACGAGCTGGCGGACGCGTATGACCCTTATTTCTGGGAGGTATCGGACGCCGCGGTGGTAAGCTGGTATACCAGGGAAGACGGAAATATTTACGAATATCCGAATTCCTCCATAACGCCGCGGGATATCGAGGAAGATGAGGGGTTGGGAGGCAATCAGACCTTTCTGGTGCGCAAGGATATTTATGAGGCGATCGGAAGCCCGGATATGACGACGCCGGAGGGCTTTGCGGCGGCGGTGAAGGAGGCGGCGAGGCTGTTTCCCGAGGTGGAGGGAGGCGCCCTGATACCAATCGGCGCCCATGTGTTTGACAATGAGGGAAATGTTTCCTTTGACAAATATCTGATGAATTTTCTTGCTGTTCCGTGGGAAAAGGACGGAAAGTTTTACGACAGGTATACCGATCCCGAATATATCCGGTGGCTGAAGGTGTTTAGGCAGCTCGGGGAGGAGGGGTATCTGGCAAATGATATTTTTGTCGATACCAGAACGCAGATGGAAGAGAAGTTAGCCGAGGGCCGTTATTTTTGCATGTTATATCAGTATACAGATATAGTTTCCCAGCAGAAGGTTCTGTATGCAAAGAATCCGGACGGAATTTATCTTGCGGTGGACGGGCCGAAAAATACAGCGGGGGACGACCCGGAAATACCGACGACAAGCATGAACGGCTGGACCGTTACGCTGATTTCGAAGAATTGTCAGCACCCGGAGCGCGCCATTGCGTTTCTGGATTATCTGATGAGCGAGCGCGGGCAGATGCTTACCTGTCTGGGCGTCGAGGGGGAGACTTACGACATGGTGGATGGAAAGCCGGTGTTAAAGCAGGAGGTTAAGGAGCTTCTCGATACGGACCGGGTGGCCTATGACCGGCTTTACGGAGCGGATAACGCTTACTGGATGCTGCAGGATAACGTCATGCAGCTTAAGTGGAAGCAGGAGTCGTCTCCGGCTATCGCGCAGCTTGAGGAATGGACGCGGCAGTATGTCGTTTACAACGGTCAGTATGATATTGCGCTCCCGGCGGGTTCCAGAGAGGCGGAAGAGGATGATAAGATTACAAAGCTGTGGAGCGAAACGCTTCCACGCTTGCTTTTAGCCCCGTCGGAGGAGGAATTTGACGCAATTCTCGAGGAATTTACAAAAGAGCGGGAAGCACTCGGTTTCTCGGAGGTTATGGAAAAGAAAACAGAATATATGCAGATAGCCAAAGAAAGGCTTGGCATCCGTTGATGGCGGATGGGAATGGAGAGGACGCATGAGGTTAGGGGAACGGCTGCGCAATCAGAAACTGAATATCAAGTTTACATTTATCATCATCCTGTTTACGATTGTGCCGATCGGAATTTTTACCGGAATTCTGTTTTACATCATGGAGCGGAACGTGGTGGATGAAAACAGGAATTACATGCAGTATACGATGGAGCGGAATGCGGAGGCCATTTCCACAAAGATTCATTCTATCAATATGTCTACACAGTTCTTTTTGAGCGATTCATCGCTGCTGTCGGTGCTTCGGAGAACACAGGCTGGGGAGGCACTCTCCACCGGGGAATGGCTTTCCTTTAAGGACAGTGATATTTCTTCGCTGGAGCGGCTGGTCAACAACAATCCGATGCTCTACGGCGTGCGGGTTTACGCGGCAAATGACAATGTACAGGAAATGATGCCGATTCTTTACGGGGCTTCCCGGATGGAAAAGCAGGAATGGGCATCAGAGGAGGATTATTTCGGGTGGCATTATAATTTTACCGATAATATATTTTCCTCGTATACGATGGATCAGAACCGCAGAATCGTCTCTCTGGTGACCGCCATCGAAGACAGCGACTACGGGAGAATCGGAACGATTGAGGCGGCGATGACGATGGAGACGATGTTCCCGAGCCTCTATGAAGATATCGAAAACGAGTGGAGCTGTTTTCTGACGGACGACGGATCCCGCTATTTCGGAGATAACGGGGAGGAGGCGGACGAAGAGCTGCTCGATGAAATGATTCAAAACAACCAAAGCGGGGAGGAGCTTTTTACTTCCTACCAGAAAATCCGGGGACAGAATGTGGTGGTATCCTATCTGCCGGTTAAAGAGCTTGGAGGTACGCTGATTTGTGTGAAGAATATTACCGGGAATGTGCACGAGGTCTATAATATACGAACGGTTTTTATCCTTGTCATGCTGGCGTTTCTTGTGGTGCTGATATTTTTCATCAATGCCATCGTAAGAAAGCTGCTCCGTCAGTTTTATGAAATTCTGCGCTCTATCCGCAAAGTACAGAAGGGCGATTTGGATGTTGTAATCGAGAACTGCGGCAGCGATGAGATGGGAGAGCTCGGAACACAGATTAATAAAATGCTGGAGAGGATTAAACAGTTGATGGAGGACAATCTGAACCGGGAAATGCTGGTGAAAAATTCCGAAATCCGCGCGCTGCAAAATCAGATTAACGCACATTTTATTTACAATGTCCTGGAATCCATCAAAATGATGGCGGAGATTGACGGGGAATACGCCATATCGGATGCGGTGACCGCCCTCGGCAAGCTGCTGCGCTACAGCATGAAATGGGGAAACGGCTGCGTGCTGGTGGAACAGGAGCTGGAATATATCAAAAATTATATGGCGCTCATTAATCTGCGCTTTGATTATGAAATTTATCTTTCGCTCAATATACCGGACATTCTGCGAAAGCAGGAGATACCCAAAATGTCCTTACAGCCCATCGTGGAGAATGCCATTTATCACGGAATCGAACAGATGGCGGAGGATACCAATATTTACATCAAGGGACTGCTGGAGGGTGATGACTGCATCATAGAAATTACCGACGCGGGGCGGGGAATGACAGAGGACGAGGTAGAGCGGCTGCGCCGTAAGATTTCCGGGGAAATTGATTCCAGCGGAGGTTCCGGCAACGGAATCGGGCTTAAGAATGTGCAGGACCGGATTCACATTGCCTTTGGGGAGCGCTATGGAATTGAGATTGCATCCAAAATCGGCTGTTATACCAAAGTCAGAGTGCGCATACCAAGGACATACGGGGCCGGAGCTTTATTGAGGGAGGAAGCATGAAAACAGTATTGATTGTAGAGGACGAAAAGCTTATCCGCCAGGGAATCAGGACAATGATACAGCGAAGCGGCGTTCCCGTGGAGGTAATCATGGAGTGCAGCAACGGGGAAATGGCGCTTGAGGTTTTAAAGGAGCAGGAGATTGACGTGATGTTTACGGACATCCGCATGCCGAAAATGGACGGAATCGAGCTGGTACAAAAAATGCAGGAATGCGGGCATGTGCCGCTCACCGTCGCCATCAGCGGCTATGACGATTTTTCCTATGCCGTGGAAATGCTAAGGAACGGGGTCCGGGAATATATTTTAAAACCCATTGAGCGCGATAAGATTACGGAAATTTTAAAAAAGCTGGACGACGAGATTGCATACAACCGGGAAAAACAAAAGACAAAGCAGAGGCTGGGCTACCAGCAGATGAAGCATCTGATGCTGCTTGCGCAGACGACCGAGGATGAACTTTCCGTGCTGGAAACCCAGTATGCAAATCAGGTTGCCTGGGACTTCCATGAGGAAAATTATGTAGTCTGCTGCCAGAATATGAGAGAGCGCACGAGAATCCGGGAAGAGCACTATATGTATCTGCGCGACATTGACGGGGACGACGTATTTGTGATTGCGGAGGAAGGGCTGCCGCTTCTGCTGAAGAACGAGCTTTTGCACGGCTTTGCGGGAATCAGTGCGGTTCACCACGGAATCCGCGAGCTTCGGACAGCTTATCTTGAGGCGAAAAACATGCGGAAGTACGCCTTCTGCCGGAATTTAGAGAGGATGCGTTACGGGGATGACCCCGATCATATTCCCGAGAAACT
>CALWBG010000036.1 GCA_944375975.1 uncultured Roseburia sp. | reverse complement strand
GCGATTGAATTTCAAAAGGAAGGTCAGGTTTTCGGTATCGGGTGCAAAATCTTTACCATTGCCGGACCCGTTATTTTATACGGAATCTTTTCAAGCTGGGTGCTTGGGCTGATTTACTGGATTCTTAAAATCCTGGGGATGATGTGACAGGGAAAATACAAAGGACGGAAAATTCGGTAAAGCAGTGAAAGGAAGGCAGCGGTATGATAAAAGAAGACGGTCTCCCGATGGGACTTGGCTTTGGGCTTGCAATGAATGAGGAGGCAATGAATCATTTTTCCTCCATGACAGACGATGAAAAGCGCCAGGTGATAGAGGCGGCGCGGGGCGTTCAGTCGAAAGAGCAGATGCTTGCGCTTGTCAAAAATATTGCGGAGATGGATTTTTCCTCATAAAAAGGCCGGTGAAAGAAAGATACCGGGCGGGTTGTTTGAAGGAACACCCTGCCCGGTATCTTTGCGTGTACCCCGCAGTGTACGTTTACGGGATTCGCATAAAAAAGCACCTGAATTCAGACTTTTCTTACATACTGGTAAAAATGCACAAAAAACAGCGCGTAAACCGGCGAAAATTTTCTGGTGCAGTTGTGCAAAATAACGTTTACGAAAAAAAACGAAAAAAATGCTTGTGAAATGTGCCAAAGAAGCTTACGATGATTGTAAATCATATGGTTAAAAAAGAAGCTTCGAGAGAGTATTTAAAATTACAGGAAAATGGAGGTATGTATGAAGGGAAAAAGATTTTACAGAGGACTGCTGTCGGCGGCTCTGGTTTCTGCATTCCTGTTTGGAAATGCGGCCGGGGCAGGGACGGTTTTGGTGTACGCGGGAAATGAACAAAACGCCGCTGCACAAACGTCGGATGCCTGCGGGCTTGTCGATGACATCCAGGACGGAGTGACGCTTCAGTGCTGGAACTGGTCATACAGTAACATTGAGGCGAATATTCCGGAGATTGCAGAACAGGGCTTTTCCGCAATCCAGACATCGCCGATTCAGTTCTGCAAGGAGCCGACAAAGGGAAGGACGCAGGGGAGCAGCTGGTGGCTTTACTATCAGCCGGCGGGCTTTTATATTGATAATACGGGGACAAATGCGCTCGGAACAAAAGCGGAATTTGAGGATATGTGCGATACGGCGCATGAATACGGAATCAAGGTCATCGTCGATGTGGTCGCAAACCATCTCGGAAATACGACGGGAAATGATTTATCCTCTGCCATTCCCGATGATATCCGCAATGACTGGAGCTGCTGGCACGATATTTCGAAGAATATCAGCCATTACAACAGCCGCTATGAAATTACGCAGTACTGCATGGGAGGGCTGCCCGATTTAAATACCGGAAATTCCAAAATCCAGCAGTATGTGCTGAATTATCTGAAGGAATGTATCGACGCGGGAGCGGACGGTTTCCGTTTTGACGCGGCAAAGCATATCGAGACGCCGGATGATTCCTCCTCGGGCTGCGGCAGCCAGTTCTGGCCGACCGTGATTGAAGGGGCAGAGAGCTATGCGGCCTCCACCAGGGGAATCGACCTTTACTGCTACGGGGAAGTGCTTGACCAGCCGGATTCTGCGGGGACACTTTCAATTACATCCTATACCAAATATATGAGCGTAACGGACAATCAGACCGGAAATGCAATGCGCAACAGCGTTAATTCCGGCAATGCTTCCGGGGCGGCTTCCTCCTATTATTACAAATCACCGGCAACCGCGGACAAGCTGGTGCTTTGGGCGGAATCGCACGATACCTATGCGGACAATGGCTCCAGCGGCGTAAGCACGGATAACATCAACAAAACCTGGGCGCTTGTGGCAGCCAGGGCGGACGCGATGGGACTTTATTTTGCGAGACCGTCAAGCTATAATACAATGCTTGGGAGCGCTGATGTTACAGGCTGGTCCTACGATGTGGTAGAGAAGGCAAATGAATTCCACAATGCATTTGCGGGACAGAACGAATACTGTGCCTCCTCGGGAAGCATTGCCTACATTGAGCGCGGGACGTCCGGTGTAGTACTGGTAAACTGCGGCGGGCAGGGTACCTGGGTTTCCGTGAAAGCAAACCGGATGGCGGACGGAACCTACACAGATCAGGTCAGCGGAAATACCTTTACGGTTTCCGGCGGTACGATTTCGGGTAATATCGGAAATACCGGAGTTGCGGTCGTATATAACACAACCGCCGGGGGCGGCTCCCATGAGGAGGAGACGGACAATGTTGCTTATATTAAGCTTCCTTCCGGCTGGCAGGAACCGGTTTACTGCTATGCGTATGACTCCGCAACCGAAACTGTCAATAACGGCGAATGGCCGGGGCAGCAGATGACGAAGGTTTCTGACGGTATCTACAAATACGAGGTTCCCGGTACGATTAAAGCTCCGAGAGTGATTTTTTACAGCAGTGATTCGAACCGTTATCCGGCCGATATGGAAAAAGGGCTGCTTTTGTCCGGATCCATGATTTATGAGGACGGTAACTGGAATACTTACACGGGGGATTCCGAAACGGAACAGACAAATACGGCGTATTTTTATAAGCCTGACGGCTGGGGCGGTAATTTATACTGCTACGTGTATTCCGCAGACGATGATACCGTGCGCAACGGGGAATGGCCCGGGGGGAGCATGACGCACGTTTCCGGCACACTCTATAAATATGAGGTTTCGGATGAAATTACGAATCCGCTGGTATTGTTTACCGACGGAAATAACCAGATTCCGGGCGCAAATGAGCCGGGCCTTTCCCTGAGCGGTTCTATGGCATATCAGAACGGAAACTGGACGGTATATCAGAATTAAACGGCGTTTCAGTCGAGAAAGCCGAAATGCTTAAGAGCCTTTTCAATACCGCCTTCGCTTGCCTTTGCCGTCACATAGGACACCTGTTCAAACAATGAGTCGGGCGAAGCGTTTCCCATGGCAATGCTGTTCGGAACAAAGCGAAGCATGGGAATGTCGTTGTTGCTGTCGCCAAACGCGTAGGCGGTATCCTTATCGAGTCCGCAGTATTCGAGGACATACCGGATGCCGGTCGCTTTGGAATAACCGAGCGGCACAAATTCCCGGAAAAGGCCCCCGCGGTCGATACATTCAAAATAGCGGTCGCTTACGCTGCGGAACGCTTCAAGCTGCGCGGGCTCCTGGAACCAGATGACGAATTTATCACAGTAAAAATTCGGATGCTCCAGATTTTCGGGCATGTCATAGCCGCGCTGCACAAATTCCTCATACAGCTTTTGGCATTCGGGATTGTTAAGAGGCCTTGTCATATCGAAGGCGGTTTCTTTGCGGGATTCGAAGATAATATCGATGTTAGTCTCCCTTGCTTTTTTCAGAAGCTGCATCGTAACCTCATGGGTCTGAGCCACGTGCAGGATTTCTTTGCCCTGACAGAAAATATTTGTCCCGCAGCCGCAGATATAGCCGTCAAAGCCGATTTCGCGGAAGCGTGGCTCCAGATTCTGAAAGCAGCGGCCCGTATTGATAAACATAAGATTACCGTTTTCACGGGCCCTGCGGATGGCAGAGACAGTGCTCTTTGGAATGCTTCCGTCGATTTCCGAGGTGAGTGTGCCGTCAACGTCAAAAAAAGCAATTTTTTTCATAATCTTTCTCTCCGTGTAAACATTATAGAATAGGAAAATTGTACGGTATTTTTCGGGAATTGTCAAAGGCGGGAAATTTTGGTACGATAATAAGCAAAGCAGACGGCGGGCAGACCCAAAGAAGCCAGAAAGGAAGCCCGGATCAACGGAAGGGAGAGACAGAAATTGAAATATCGTACGGTCAATGAGCTGGAGCATTTTGAATTTGCGGAGGCGTATATAGCGGAGGTTCGTTTCATGACGGGGTTGTTTGTGATGGAATTGGACCATGTGAAAATCTTGCCGGAAAATTCCTGCAACCGGGATATTCGCACCATGAGGGCGAATGGACTTACGCTGACCGTAGGCGGGGCAGAGCTTTTGTCCTTTGTGGAGGAGGGTTATAAGGTCTATGATGCGGACGGGAAACTGCGGGAACAGAAGGATGACATTGTGCTGCCGGTGGAAGAATACGCCGCCGGTTTTCGAAGGCTGGAGGGCTGCGCGCTTTATTCGGCAAAGAAAAAGGACGGCATTTATACATTTTCCGTGGATACGGAGGATCATACGTTTCTCTTGGTTGTCAAGGGAGAGCAGGACACGGAGGAATGGGAAAGGTTTTTAAATTTATAGGAATTGAAAAGAGCGTGAAAGGTATCGTATCGGACGCGCCAAAATGACAGAAAAAGAAAAACAACCGGATAACTGCGGAAGAAGCAGTTCTGTCCGGTTGTTTTTTTGTTCTCCGCAAACACATTTATTTAACGGTTTCTTCACATAACCGTCACTTTAAATTCAGCCAGCCTTTAGGTTGCCGTGCTATCGTAAGGATGATTTCAGGATAAAAAACAGTGTTGCATGGGAGAAAAAGATTATGATTAAACCAGGTAAAAAGCTTTACAGCGCTATAGCCGGGGCGGCTGCCGTATGCGTGCTGACAGGCGGAATCGGCTATCAGGCGGTTGCTTCCGGCACGGCCGGGCAGCCGCCTGAGGATATTTTGGCGACGGAAGCACGGGAGGAAAACGAGGACGGCACTTTTTCCGAGGACGGCACGACACAGATTCGCACGGTTGCCCAGATGCCGGAGTTTACGGTGGGGGCGGTCACGATGACGGTCGAGGAGGCGTATGCTGCGGCGGGGGACACCGTCAGTGAGGGAGATGCGCTTTTTAAGCTCACGGACGAGAGTATGGAGGCGGCGAAATCCTATTATGAGAAGGCTGTGGCGGCCGCGGAACGGACGCTTACAACGGCGGAATCCGATTTGGAAAGCGGGACGCTTGAAGCGGAGAATGCAAGACAGGAGACTGAGCTGACAGCGGATAGCGCGCAGGAAATCTATCAGGCGGCCATAGACAGCATTGATGTGGAGGTGGCGGAAAAAAAGGAGGCCTGCGACGAGGCCGTGGATACGATAGGGGAATATCAGGATAATTTGGACGGGGGTGTCTACTATGTCCAGGCGGGAATCGACGAAAAGCAGAATGCGGTGAATGAGGCCAAAGCTGCCGCGGAGGCGGCGCAGCAGGCGTTGACAGAAGCGCAGCAGGCCGACGAGACGGCGCAGCAGACGGTGGTGTCGCAGCTTTCGTCGCTTCAATCGCAAATCGAGCAGAAGACGGATTATGAGTCGCTGCTTTCCGTGGTGCAGCAGGCGATGGCGGATTACGAGACACGGGAGCAGCAGGCCGACAGCCTTACCGCAGCGCAGCAGGCGGCGGACGCTGCGCAGAGCGCGCTTGAGAAAGCGCAGATGGATTTTGATGCGGCGGTCGAGGAATACAATAAAAATGTGGAGGAAGCAAATACAAAAATCACGGAACTGACGGAGAGCCTGGAGGAATTGCAGGAGGAATACGAGCAGGCGCAGCGTGACGCCGGGACAAAGAAGGCGGAGGCAAAAAATACGTATGACACGGCAGTCGTGGAGGGAAATTATGCCCAGAGCACCTATGAGGCCACGGTAAACGAGCTTCAGGCGGCAGTGGATACGGCGCAGGAGGCGCTTTCCGGGCTTTTAAAGGAGCAGAAGGCACTGCTTGCGATGGAGGATGGAACCGTTACCGCTTCCCGGGACGGTACGCTTACGGGCATAAGCTATGAGGCGGAGGATGTTCTTTTGGCCGATACGGCCTTTGCCTATTATTATGATACGGATACCATCCTGATTTCCGTGGAGATCCCACAGGAACAGATTGTCCGGGTCGCAGTCGGGGACGAGGTGGAGGTAAATATCTCGGGAAACCGGAAGGGAGCGGTTACGGGAACTGTTTCTTCCATCGCTTCTTCGGCGACGGCGGGAGGCAGCATTTCCAACGTGACCTATGCGGTGGTTATTTCCATAGACAATTCGGAGGGGCGGCTATCTTCCGGTTCCTCCGCAACCGTTACATTTCGTGAAACAGCAGGAGGAGAAAGCTAAATGAAAAAGACGAAGATATATCTGTTTTCCGGAATTGGGGCGGCTGCGCTGCTGGCGGGGGGAGCAGGCATTTACGCATATCGGGCGCAGGATTCCGCTGAGACAGAGACCGTTTATAAAGAGACCACGGTGGAGAGCGGGACGCTGACGGTTGGTGTGACGGAGAGTGGAAGCGTCAGCATCGGAAGCCTCACACAGGATATGGATTTTATCGTGAGCACCAGCCAGACTGCGGGCGCTCAGTCGGCGTCGACGTCGCAGTCTTCGGGTTCTTCCGCCGCGCTTGAGGTGGAGGAGGTCTATGTTACCATGGGGCAGGAGGTGAGTGAGGGAGACCCGCTTTTAAAGCTGACAGAGGAGAGCATAGAAAAGTACAGAAAGGAGCTGACGGATGCGGTCACGGAGGCATCCGCCAAGCTTAGCGAGGCGTCTCTCGCCTCCGAAAAGGAAAAGGTAAGCGCAGGCTACTCCTATGATTTGAGTATCGCGAAGGGCAGTGTCGCGCAGGAGGAATATAACGCGACGATTGCAAAGCTGAAAGAGGCGGTGGACGAGGCACAGGAGGCGGTGGATGAGTCCCAGGCGCTGATGAATTATTACCAGGAAATGATTGACAGCGGCATGGATTTGAGCGAATCTCTTGCCAGCGAGCAGGAAAATTACAACAAGCTTTACAATCAGCTCAAATCGGCACAGAGCGCTTACACCACGCAGTCTATTGAGGCGGAAAAGACTTATCAGGAGGCAGTGCTCTCTTATCAGAATGCAGACAGTCAGTATTCGGCTGATGTAAGCGGGGCTGATATTTCGGTCAGCAATGCGGAGGAAACGCTCGCCGAAGCGCAGGAAGCGCTTGCCGAATTTGAGGAATTTGTCGGGGACGGCACGATTTATTCGGATTATACGGGAAGCATTATGGAGGTAGGCTATGAGGCCGGAGATGAGCTGTCCCCGGATGTGAGTATAGCAGCCTTTGCGGACGGGGATGACGTTACAATCACTGTTTCCGTTTCGGAGGAGGACATTTCGGATATTGCGCTGAACGACGAGGTTATGGTGGAGCTTACCGCATATGAGGATGAGGTTTTCAGCGGCGTGGTGGAGAGCATGGATACCTCGGTATCCAGCGGATCATCCACGGTGTCCTACAACGTTTGCGTGAGGCTGACCGGGGATCTGGACGGGATTTATACGGATATGACGGGGAATGTGACCTTCATCCAAAAGCAGGTGGGGGATGTTCTTTATGTTTCCAATAAGGCGATTATCAATGAAGGAACCGCTTCCTATGTGAAGGTCAGAAAAGCGGACGGAACCATTGAAAAGACGGAGGTTGTCACCGGCTTTTCCGACGGGGTGAATGTTGAAATACAGTCCGGTGTCAGCGAGGGCGATACGGTTCTGATAGAAAGTCAGGTGGCGGCCTCATGAAACCAAATGAATTATTGCGGCTTGTATGGATTAATATTACTCAGAATAAATTTAAAACCGTTCTTACCTCCATCGGCATTATTGTGGGAGCTGCCACGATTGTGATGGTGATAGCCATCGGAAAGGGCGGCCAGGCGGATGTGGCGGAGCAGTTTAAAAATCTGAACGCGGGGGCAATCGATATTTCCTATGACGGTGGAGACCGGGAGCGCGGCGGCCAGTCCGCGGAGGCTTCCCCGGGAGGAGGAAACTTTTCCGGCGGTGAAGGCGGCTTTTCCGGCGGCAGAGGCCGCAGTCCGGACGAAGCAGGCGGAGGCGTTTTAAACGGCGATAGTTTTCCCGGCGGCAGGATGGATTTCTTCGGCGGCGGGAGCGACATGGAGGAGCGCATCAATCAGGAAAATATTACGCTGGATGAGGATGATGTGGACGATATAGAGACGTTTGTTTCGGGCATTTCGGCGGCAACTATTTCCTACAGTACGCGTTCCTCCGTCGAGGGAGGCGAGCTTGACGAGGCGCAGACCTATACGATTGCGGGAGTCAGGGAGGAGTACGCGCAGATGAGTAATCTTTCGCTTGCAGTCGGAGAATTTATTGCCGAATCGGAGGATGAAAACAAGGATAAGGTATGCGTGCTGGGAGCCTCGGTGGCGGAGGAAATCTTCGGAAGCGCGATAGACGCTTACGGGAGCGTCATCTACATTGACAGCCGCTCCTATGTCGTAAACGGCGTGCTTTCCTCAATGGGAACCGTGGCGTCGGGAATCAGCCCGGATGACTCGATTTTTATTCCCTATGCCACGGGTGTGAAATATCTTGTTGGGAGCAGTGTCAGCCCGACCATCACGGTGATTGCGGAGGACGTAGACAACGTGGAACAGGTATCTAAGGACGTTGCAAAGGTGCTTGCGCAGACCTATCCGAATGCCGAGTTTACCTATGAGGATGCCGGGAGCAAAATGGAGGCGGCATCCGCGTCCAATGAGATTCTCACCATGCTATTGATTGCCATGGCGGCGATTGTATTTGTGGTTGGGGGAATCGGTATCATGAATGTCCTGTTTGTTTCCGTCAAGGAGCGGACCAATGAGATTGGTATTTTAAAGGCGATCGGTTGTTCCAGGAAGAATATTTTATTTGAGTTTCTGCTGGAAGCGGCGGCAATCAGTCTGATTGGAGGAATCCTGGGAGTCGCGGCAAGTCTTTGCGCGGCGCCTGTTGTGGAATATCTGGGCGTGCGTGTGGAGCTGTCCGCCGCCGCGTTTTTGATTGCCCTGCTGTTTGCGGTCATCACGGGAACCATTTTCGGATTTTATCCGGCATACAAGGCTTCCAGGCTTGTGCCCGTGGAAGCGCTCGGTGCGGAATAGGAGGGCGGAATGCGTATTCATATCAAACTAAAAAAGCTTGTAATCGCGGTGCTTGCCGCCCTGGTTGCCGCTGCCGGGACAGCGGTGGTGCTGTCTGGCATAAACAGCGGAGAAAAGGAAGAAGTGCTCGGAGAAAATCAGAGCCTTATTTATGCATATGTCACCTCCATAGAAGGAAATGAGGTCACTTATAGGGAGGTGGAAGAATCCACAGCGAAGGCGGCTGTTACCGCGGCGCAGGGCAGAGACGGGCAGGCTTCGGATGAGTCGGAGATGTCCACGGAGATGCGTCCTGAGAGGGGAGAGCCCTCCGCGGGTACATCCGTGGAGGGCACAGACGATGCGTCCATGGAGCAGCCGCCGGCAGGCACCCCTGCGGGAGAAGAAGGCACAGTACAGTCGTCAGACGGCGGCTTTGCCCCGGGAGAAGAAGGTACTGAGGTGCCGCAGGAGGGAGGCTTTGACAGGAATGAGGAAGACACCGGCAGCACCGTCACAACGTACATTCCGGTGGGGGTGACGGTTCACACCGCGTCCGATAACGAGACGACCTTTTCCAGGCTTGAGGCCGGGGATCTGCTCAAAATTTTAGTGGAGAATGACGACGACGCCAAGCAGGTCATTGTGGAAATCTGGATGCTGCTGTAAACGGACCGGGAATTTTTAATTGAAAAGAGGTAAATCATGGAAACAGTGGAACGGGAGGAAAGGGACGGAATTATCACCCTCCGGGATGTCAATAAATCATATAAAATGGGTGAGAATGTACTGCATGTGTTAAAGGATATTTCGCTGACGGTAAAGAAGGGGGAATACCTTGCCGTTTTAGGCCCCTCAGGCTCCGGTAAAAGTACGCTGATGAATATTATCGGCTGTATGGATGTGATGGACAGCGGGGCCTACTGTCTGGACGGCGTGGAAATTGAGAAGGCAAAGGAAAAAGAGCTGACGGGAATCCGCAACCAAAAAATCGGTTTTATTTTTCAGAAATATCATCTGATTGGGACCTATAATGTGCTGCAAAATATTGTCATGCCGCTTCTGATGCGCGGTATGACGTTAAAGGAGGCGAGGGAGGCGAGCATGGATACCATCACGATGCTCGGCCTTGCGGAGCGTATGGAGCATAAGCCAAACGAGCTTTCCGGCGGGCAGCAGCAGAGGGTTGCCATCGCGCGGGCCTTAGTCGGGCAGCCGGCAATCCTGCTGGCGGATGAGCCGACCGGCGCGCTGGATCAGGAGAGCGGGAAAGAGGTGCTTAAGCTGTTTGACAGGCTCAATGACATGGGGAACACGATTGTCATGATTACGCACGATCTCGGTGTCGCCCGGCATGCCGGACGCGTTGTCCGGATTGTGGACGGCAAGCTGTACGAAAATGGGGTAACAGTTCAGCCGGATGCCGCGGGATAGACAAATAAGGTCTTCTGTGCTAACCTGTTGTTACAGAACCTCCCGAATACGGGCAGATTTCAGCAGCCTGCGGGAGAAAAGCGACAGGAGATATATTTATGACAAACGAAGAAATCCGCCGATATTTTGAGGAGGAGGCCGAGGACGGTTTCCGGAAATTTACGTCGGGGCTGATTTTGGGGAGCGATTTGATTCTCGGTGTGCGTGTGCCCAAAATCAGGGCGCTGGCAAAGCGTATTGCAAAGGAGGACTGGCGTGCGTACCTGGCGGGGGCGCGGGATGATTCCTACGAAGAAATTATGTTACAGGGGCTTGTCATCGGATATGCGAAGGGAGAGATAAATGAAATGCTTTCCTGGGCGCGCGGCTTTCTTCAGAAGATACACGACTGGTCGGTCAATGATGCCTTCTGCTCTACCTTTAAGACGGCGCAGAAGCACCGGCCGCAGGTGTGGGATTTTCTGATGGAATATAAGACTTCTCCCCGGGAGTTTGAGCAGCGCGTTGTCGCCGTGATGCTGATGAATCATTTCCTCACGGAAGAATATCTTGGTCAGGTCTTTGACGTGTGGAATGAACTTAAGAATCCGGGATATTACCGGAAAATGGGCGTTGCGTGGGGAATTGCGACCGCATACGCGAAGTTTCCCGAAGAGACGCACGAATTTCTTTTGGAAAATGATTTGGACGATGAGACCTATCATATGGCAATCCGCAAGCTGCTGGAATCCTACCGGATTTCGGGAGAACAGAAAGAGATTTTAAGAAATATGAAGCGTACATAAAAAGGCTGCCGCAAGACTGCGGCAGCCTTTTTGCGTCCTGCGGCGCGCGTTTATTCCTGTTTCCAGATACTGGGCCCTTTGTGTGCCGTCGTTTTCTTTGGTTTACGACAGCCGAGCAGTATTTCTACCGCCTCCTGCAATTCCGGGTGAGCGCGGTATGCTTCAATCACGGCGCGTTCTGTCGGTGTCACATGGAAATTTTCGTTGCCCTGATAGCCGAAGGTTTCCAGAATATCCGTAATGTTATAGAGCTCGCAGAGTGTCAAAAGTGCGTCCGCGCTGGGACTTGCCTGACCGCTTTCCCATCCGTAAATCGTTTTGGGTGCGGCGGTTAAGGAACGCTGTTCCAGCATCAGTGAGACATCCTTGACGGAAAGATTATTTTTCTTACGATATTCTTTTAAAACCTTTGGAATATTTTCATTTCGCATTTCATTTACCTCGTATTGGTATCATAGCTTACCTGATTTTATCAGTCAATAAATTCTTCTTTGCAAAGAAAAATGTGATTGCATTTCTCTAACTACCAGAATAGAATAGAAAAAAAGGGATTTTTGTAAAAGAGGTGAGATAAGGTGTACAAATCAAGGGTTACGGACTATATGATAGCATACCTCGAAAAAAATAAAATCGAGCCGGAGTTCGCGGCGCGGTCTACGGGAATCAGCGCCGAAAAGCTGCGGCGTGGTTACCGCAGCCCGCTGGATGCGGACGATTTTCTGACACTGTGCGTTTATCTTGGAATACGGCCGGAGGAAGTGCGGGAAGCGCTTACTTTCGGCGAGGCGGAGCATAAAAAAGACGAATAAAAATTGAAAAAGCATCCATACTAAAAGCGATAGGTGACATATGACAGGTGTTTCCTGTGATTTCAGAAAAAGGAAGTGACGGTATGGATGTACAGGTAGGAAAACAGAGTCTGCAATTTCAAAAAGCGCCTTATATTTTAAGCTGCGCGAGCATTGTCGGAAAAAAAGAGGGCGAAGGGCCGCTCGGAAATTGTTTTGACGTGGTGGGAGACGACGATAAATTCGGCCAGAACACCTGGGAGGAGGCTGAGAGCACACTCCAGAAGGAAGCGTTTGGAATGGCCGTGGGCAAGGCCAAACTGAAAAAGGAGGATATCCGGTATTTGTTTTCCGGGGATTTGCTGGGGCAGAACATTGCCACCTCCTTCGGGCTGATGGATTATCAGATTCCGCTGTTTGGTCTGTACGGCGCGTGCAGTACCTGCGGGGAGGCGCTTTCCCTGGGGGCGATGTGTGTGGCGGGAGGCTATGCCGATTACGTGGTGTCAATGACCTCAAGCCACTTTGCCAGTGCGGAGAAGCAGTTTCGCTTTCCCCTGGAGTATGCCAACCAAAGACCCTTATCTGCTACCTGGACGGTCACGGGAAGCGGTGCCTATGTACTTGGCACAAGACGGAGCAAGGCCCGCATTACCGGCATTACAACCGGAAAAATCATGGACTACGGCGTGAAGGATTCCATGAATATGGGCGCGGCGATGGCTCCGGCTGCCGCGGATACGATTTGCAGCAATTTCCGGGATTTTAACCGTACGCCGGAGGATTACGATAAAATCATCACCGGTGATTTGGGAACGGTGGGACAGGAGATCCTCATTGATTTGTTAAAGCATGAGGGCTACGATATCAGCGGCGTGCATACAGACTGCGGAATCGAGATTTACGACCCCAAAAAGCAGGGTACGGGAGCGGGAGGCTCCGGCTGCGGGTGTTCCGCCGTAACGCTGGCCGCACATTTTCTGCCGCAGGTGGAAAAAGGAAAGCTTGGCAGAATTCTGTTTGTTCCCACAGGGGCGCTGCTCTCGACGGTTTCCTTCAATGAGGGAAAGTCAGTGCCGGGAATCGCCCATGCGGTAGTGATTGAGCATGCAGAATAAGGTTTTTTGGTGAGAGGGGAAGAATTCAGATGGATTATTTGAACGCTTTCTGGGTCGGAGGCTTAATCTGCGCTCTGGTTCAGATATTGATGGAAAAAACAAAAATGCTGCCCGGGAGGATTATGGTGCTGTTGGTCTGTCTTGGCGCGGTACTTGGGGCCTTGCAGATATATCAGCCCTTTGCGGACTTTGCGGGAGCAGGGGCAAGCGTTCCGCTGCTTGGTTTTGGCAATCTGCTCTGGAAGGGCGTAAAAGAGGCGGTTGACACCGACGGCTTTCTGGGGATTTTTAAAGGCGGCTTTCAGGCGAGCGCGGTCGGCATTTCCGCCGCCCTGGTATTCGGGTATCTGGCAAGTATCATTTTCCAGCCGAAGATGAAAAAATAAAAAGCGGGAAAATGGAGGAGAGAATATGAAATTATCGTTTCGCTGGTATGGGCAGGACGACAAGGTTACGCTTGAGAATATCAGACAGATACCGGGTATGCATACGATTGTGACGGCGGTATATGACGTCCCGGTGGGCGAGGTGTGGAGTGAGGAGAGCATTGCCCGATTAAAAAAGCAGGTCGAGGATCACGGGCTTCACTTTGAGGTCATAGAGAGCATTCCCGTGCATGAGGATATTAAACTCGGAAAGCCACAGCGCGACCGCTTTATTGAGAATTATTGTGAGAATATCAGGCGCGTGGCGAAAGCGGGCATCAAGTGTATCTGCTATAATTTTATGCCGGTGTTTGACTGGACCAGGACACAGATTGACCATGTGCTGCCGGACGGTTCCACATCGCTTGTTTACTACCAGGAACAGGTGGACGCGGTAAATCCCATGGAGAGCGACAGTGATCTGACGCTTCCGGGCTGGGACGCAAGCTATACGAGAGAGGAACTAAAGCAGGTGGTGGCGGAATACAATTCCATGACGGAGGAGGATCTTTGGAGTAATCTGGAATACTTTTTAAAGAAAGTGATTCCGGTGGCGGCGGAATGCGGCGTGAATATGGCAATGCACGAGGATGATCCGTGCTGGAGCATTTTCGGGCTGCCGAGAATCATCACCTGTGAGAAAAATATTGACCGGTTTTTAAAGCTGGTGGACGATTCCCACAGCGGGATTACGCTTTGCAGCGGCTCTTTGGGCTGCTCCAATAAAAATGACGTGGTGAAGATGGCGGCGAAATATACGGCGATGGGGAGGGTGCATTTTGCGCATTTAAGGAATGTCGCCGTTCTGGAGAACGGTTTTGAGGAGAGGGCTCATCTCTCAAGCTGCGGTTCCCTGGATATGTATGCCATTGTAAAAGCGCTGCATGACAATGGATTTTCGGGTTATATCCGTCCGGATCACGGACGCATGATCTGGGGGGAGACCGGGAGGCCCGGATACGGGCTTTATGACCGGGCACTTGGGGCGGCCTACATCAATGGTCTCTGGGAAGCAGCGGAAAAGGAATGGAGAGGAAGATGAAATTACCGTTTGAGATTGATCTGAAAGACAAAGTAGTGGCAGTGACCGGCGCGGGGGGCGTAATCTGCTCCGCGCTTGCGGAGGCGCTTGCGATGTGCGGGGCAAAGACGGCCCTGCTTGACTTGAATGAGGAGGCTGCGAAGAAGAATGCGGAAGCGATTACGGACAGGGGCTATATTGCAAAGGGCTATTGCTGCAATGTGCTGGAAAAGGACAGCGTAAAGGCCGCGCGCGATAAAATCGCGGAGGAGCTTGGAACCTGTGATATTTTAATCAACGGGGCGGGAGGCAATCACCCGAAGGCGACAACGGACGACGAATTTTTTCTGCCGGAGGATTTGGGCCGGATGAAGACCTTTTTTGATTTGGATGCCGAAGGCGTTTCCTTCGTGTTTGGTCTCAACTTTATGGGGACGCTGATTCCGACGCAGGTATTTGCGATGGATATGCTCCATAAAAAAGGAGCGTCCGTGATTAATATTTCTTCTATGAACGCCTACACTCCGCTGACGAAAATACCGGCGTATTCGGGCGCCAAGGCAGCCGTGACGAATTTTACGGAGTGGCTAGCCGTACATTTCTCGAAGGTGGGTATCCGCTGCAACGCGATTGCTCCCGGATTTTTTTCCACGCAGCAGAACGCAAAGCTTCTGTTTCGAGAGGACGGGACGCCGACCGAACGTACCGGAAAAATTTTGAGAAATACGCCGATGGAACGCTTTGGCGAGGTGGACGAGCTGATTGGATCCGTGCTGTTTCTCGCCAGCGAGGAAGCGAGCGGCTTTGTCAACGGGGCGTGCATCCCGATTGATGGAGGTTTTGCGGCTTATTCGGGGGTATAATATAAAAAATAAAAACAGGGTTTTCGGCAGTTGTGCCGAAGCCCTGTTTTTATTTTTTATTTCTGATTGAAATGAACGGCAAAGCCGGCGATTTCATCCTTTAAGTAAGCGACGGTCAGCTCGCCTTTGGCGTTGTATTTAAAGGAGCTCTCGTCGAAGGTGAAGCCGCGTTTCTCAAGATGATAGATTGCGCGATCCAGGTAATTGGTCTGGATGCAGATGTGGCCGTGTGTTCCGCGTCCCGGATTCTTCATCATTTCGATTAAAGAGCCGACGAACATGGAGCTGTTGCCCACCTTAACGTTCTCGCCGAGCAGAGTGGCAAACTTCGCGGATTCTGCGGAGGCAGTCTCTTCGGAAGCGTTGTTGATGCCGACATGGAGCAACTGAAAGCCAAGCATGGTGGAAACGGCTTCCTTTGTAAGGGCGGTGATGCCGTCCCAGTCTTTTGCAGCGATCATGTCCTTATTTACCATCCAGGAACCGCCGCAGGCAATGATTTTTTTGAAATCAAGGTAGCTGGTCAGGTTCTTGGCATTGATTCCGCCGGTCGGCATAAATTTCATCTTGGTATAAGGAGCCGCCATGGATTTAATCATATTGAGTCCGCCTGCCGCCTCAGCCGGGAAGAATTTCACAACCTCAAGACCGAGCTCGATAGCAACCTCAACATCGCTCGGGTTGGAGCAGCCGGGAGTTACCGGAATCCCTTTATCTACACAGTATTTTACAACCTTTGGATTTAAGCCCGGGCTTACGATGAATTTTGCACCTGCGTTTACCGCGCGGTCAACCTGATCCGTGGTTAGAACAGTACCTGCGCCTACAAGCATATTAGGGAACTGCTCGGACATAATGCGGATAGATTCCTCGGCAGCTTCGGTGCGGAAGGTAACCTCTGCGCACGGAAGTCCTCCGTCGCACAGCGCTTTTGCCAGGGGAGCCGCGTCCTCAACGTGGTCTAAGGCAATCACAGGGATAATACCGATTTTGGAAAATTCTTCTAATACTTTGTTCATAGCTTCTTCTCCTTTTATTTCATTGTTAATTGGTTCCTGTTTTTATTAAGTTCCATAATATGAAACTATGTTTCATAAAACGGTACAATATTATTATAGCATCTGAAAATGGCTTGTCAACCGTATTTTCTCAAAACATTTCCTTGTCGTACGCCGGAAGGTGTGATAGACTTTTCCTGGCTCGATCCTTATACTAAGGATTGGCGGCAGCAGTGTCGAAGGGGCTTTAAAACACAGCCCTTTGAATCAAAGTATGCATCAAAAAGGAGACAGATATGACAGAAACAGCGAAAAAGAACAACGGAAAGAAAATTGCAGCGGCGGCAGCGGTGCTTGTGGTAGTGGCCGTACTTTTGTGTGTGGTTTACGTGAAATTTGCACCGAAGCCGGCAGCAGGAGATAAGCAT
>CALWBG010000035.1 GCA_944375975.1 uncultured Roseburia sp. | reverse complement strand
TTACCTTTCCGGCCCCGAGGTTTTGTCCGATAATGGACGAGCCGCCCTCCTGGAATCCGTTCTGAGGATTTGTCGTGATGCCTCCGATATTATTGGAGATTCCAAGCGCGCCGACCGTAAGAGAACCGTACACGGTACTCATGGAATTTACGATTACCTTTCCCATGGAAAAGGCTATTTTTTCCACGATTACCGGAAAGGAGAGCAACAGCATCGGAGCCGTAACATCTTTTTTCATGGAAATTGCCCTAAGAGAAAAGCCGAACGCGTTTCCCTTCTGGTTCATATTTACGACCGCTGCCCCAAGCAGAAGAAGCTGGGAAATAATGGTGGCGACGGAAATAAGGTTGATACCTCCACCAATGCCGTAAACAAACCAGGCGGTGAGTCCGAGCTTTACCCCAATCACACCGAGATTCAGCTTTAATATCCGGTTGGAATTGCCCCTTGCCCGCTCAATCGCAATATAGACATTATTGAAAAAGGTAATTACCATACCCACGAGCTCCAGACGGAAATAGGTGCTCCCGTCCGCGATAAATTCCTCCGGCGTATTCATCAGCTGTAAAAACTGTGGCGTAAACGGTATCAGTATCACCAGTATCGCCGCGCCGAGGACGGCGCACAGGGCAAACATGGTGCTGACCCTCTTTTTTACCATTTCGAAGTCACCGGCACCGTAGGCCTGGCTTACCTTAATGCTGGCACCCACCGCCAGACCGCCTCCCAAAGCAGAAAGCATCATATTTATCTGGGACAGATAAGCCACTGCCGAAACCGCAGAGGCCCCGATATGGGACGCCATCATGGTGTCCAGAATTTTAAAAAGCTGATTTAAGCTCTCATAGAGCGCCAGCGGGCCGCCGACGTAGAGCACTACCTTCCACATGGGCCCGTTTAAGGAAAAATCACGAAATTTTTCATCTTTTTTGGATAATGCCGCGTTCATGTTAAACCTCACTTTACTTTTGCTTTACATTTCTTATGTTTTATGTTACAACAAAATTAAATGTAAAAATACGAATTTCCTATGATTTTTCTCTTAAAATTACTGATTTTTTATTTTCAGGAGGTTTTCTTTGAAGTACTTGCTTTACAACAAAATAAATGATTTTCAAATTGACCGGCTGCTGCGTGACGCACACTTTCAGATGAGCGAGGCACACTATCACCCCTATTATGAGCTTTATTATCTGCTTTCCGGGCAGTGCCGGATGTTTATCAACCACACGATTTATTATGTTTTTCCCGGAGACTTTATCCTGCTGCCGCCAAAGGCGCTGCACAAAACGCTCTACGAAACACACCGTCCCGCCGAGCGCTTCACCGTCTGCTTCACTCCGCAATATGTAAAAGAATACATGCAAGACTGCGGCGACGCTGCCTGGGAACATATTTTCTCAAGGACGAAACTGACAGTCCCATCCACCCGGCAGGAGGAATTTTTATCGCTGTTAAGCCGCATACAAAAAGAGTCCGCCTGCGCGGACCCCTATTCCTCCATTCAAAAAAAGGTTTATCTCTATGAACTTTTTACGCTGCTCGGGCGCTGCCAGAACCTAAAGCAGGAGCCGCAAATGCTCGACCACGCCGAAGCCGCGATCCAGACGGCCGCCCGCTATATTTATGAGCATTATCAGGATAACCTGACCCTGCAAAACGCCGCCGAAGCCGCTCACATGAGCCCGACTTATTTTTCCCGCAAATTCAAGGAATCCACCGGTTTTGGTTTTAAGGAATACTTAAACCACATCCGGCTTGAGGAAGCGGCGCACCTTCTCTCCACAACTGACGCGTCCGTCACCGAAATCGCCGGTATCTGCGGATTTTCCGACGGAAACTATTTTGGAGACGCCTTTAAAAAGGTGTTTCATGTCTCTCCACTCCAATACCGCAAATCCGGGCGGCAGGAGTCATAAGTATCGCTCCGCGTTATTTTTCTCCCCTGTGCCGCCTGGAGAAAATGGAATGTTTTTCTGGCTTTTGCCCGGCCGTGTCCTCCTGCTGCGTCTCTTCCTTCCAGTGAAAATATTCCGCATCCAGATTAACGTTGACCTTCACCTCCGCCGGCGCCTGCGGCTCAGATGGTTCTGCTTCCTCGCCCGGATCCTCAGCGTCAAGCGCAATGCCCGCCTTCTCAAAGTATTCCTGGTTAATCTTAATCTCCGGCTTTACCGACGCATAGGCAGACGGCTCTTTTTTGGCTTTCTCCTTCGCCTTTTCCCTTTCCAGCTCCCGGTTGCGGTCATCAATCAGGTTCAGGTACTTATCCGTATCCGTCAGATTCTGCAAATGGCTTTTTAAATCCGACTGGTCGCGGCGCACGGTGTCCCACTCCTGCTTCAGTTCGGCATTCATCCGGTCATAAATCTCTTTGATGGAATCCCCTGCCCTGCGCATAATATTCTGCACATGGCAGAGCGCTTCGTCCGTATACATCACGGACGCCGCGTATACATCCTCAGCCTTCTGGCTTGCGTCGCGGATGATTTCTTCCCCGACCTTTCTTGCCTCACGCTCGGCCCTGTCACGCCCCTGCTCCGTCAGCCCGTATTCGTCCATCATATCGTAAATACTGGTGTTCAGCCGGCTTAACAGCTCGAGCATTTCTTTTTTATCTATGATAATTTTGTTCGTTCCTTTATCGTATAACTCGCTGTTGGCAAGCAATATATGAATATCCCGTAAAACCTGCTCCGTCCTGTCCTGCGCGCTCATATTCTCTCCATCTACCGCCTGTTTCCCCGTCCCTTTCCGGTACGGCGTTTTACCAATTTTACCACGAATACGATAAGGGCTGCAACCAGTAAAATGACAGCGGCAGCGACCACCGTAATGATTACGGCATACTTATTCGGATTTTTGATTAAATCCAGAAGATTGGTGCTGTCCTCAACCACCTTTCTTCCCTGCTCCTCCTCGTAATACGCCGGTACATTGGCCGTCCCGTCCCCGTCCGTGTCAGGGAAGGACTCCATATAGCCCGCAATGGCCTCCCAGGCCTTTAGCTCCTGACCGTTTTCCGTAACAATGGCGTCCTCAAGGTCTTCGATGACCGTTCCGTCCTCATATTTGGGTACCACGGAGAGAATGCCGTAGGACATATCCGTCACGGCGCCGAGCATCTGCCCGCTGTATAAGTCCGCCACCACGCGGTAAAGCCTGTCATCGTCAATTTCTTCCCGCTGTCCGTCATCCCCAAGCAGATAGACGTCGGTAACTTTATTTAAAATCATGCGGTTCGGATTATACGAAAATTGCAGTCCGCTCATATAAAGCCGCGCCGTCGTCATATAATCCGAAATCGACGCGTCGATTTCAGCCACGGTCTTAAGCTCACTGCCCGTCAGGTAAACGCTCACCAGCGGATAGCCCGGCACTCCATCCGGACCGATTCCGAGCGAAAAGGAGTTAAACACATCCTCCACGGTAATATCGCCGGGCGTATAGGTGTCACGCACCGTTCCGCTTGGTACGACCGCCACATCCACCGGTTTCCCGTCAAAATCATCGGCGTTTGTGACAGCATACTTATAGGCGTCCGCAATAATGCTGCCAAGATTCTGCTCCGTATGTTCTGTCTCCAGTTCTTTCAAATCGGAAAATTCCACGTCGTTCTGCGCCAGTACCTGTTCCCTGGTATATCCAAAGTCAGAAAGATACCCCGTATCAACGGCCGCAAGGAACGAATCCGCTTTTTCCTGCACCTTCTGATCCGGCTCAATATCCGGCGTAACCGTAATCAGCTCATAGCTCTCCATGCTCCATCTTCCGTCCGCTTTCTGCTCCATATGCAGAGAACCGAGACGCTTTCCGTATTCCCCGGCCGACACAATATAGGTATCGCCGTGTACAATCGGCTCGGAAAGCTCCGTATGGGTATGTCCGCTGATAATCAAATCAAGCTCCGGCACACTCTTTGCCAGAATTTCATCCTCGGATTTGTCCTCATCCTCCCAGGTTCCGCTGTGGGAAACACAGACAATCATATCCGCGTCCTCTTTTTCCCTGATTTCCGCCACTGTTTCTTTTACCGCCTCGACCGGGTCCCGGAATAAAAGCTCACAGGTGGGCGCGCAGGCAAGAGAATCTTTTCCGAATACGCCGATGACCGCGACTGCCACATCGCCCTTTTGCAGCATCACATAATCCTTTACACCGTACGCTTCAAATCCTTCTTTGATTGCCTGCTGCCCTTCGTTTAAGCCCTGGCTCTCCATCGCCCCCCAATCCACATTGCAGACGACAAGCTCCGGCAGAGTATCGCCGCTGGCCGCAGCGGTCTTAAGCATATTGGAAAGTCCCTCGGAGCGATAATCAAATTCATGGTTCCCAAGCGTCGTGACCTCGCAGCCAATTTCTCCAAGCATCCTAAGCTCCGCCGCCTGACTTTCATAAACCGTCTGCACCAGTGTTCCCATGGAAAAATCCCCGCCGTCTAAAATAAGCGTATCCGGATTTTTCTCCTTCTGGGCGTCTATGAGGGTTTTGATTCTCGCAAACCCTCCGACCTCAGCTTCCTCGCCGTCCATAAGCGTGGTAAAGCTATTCAAATGCGAGTGGGTATCGTGGGTAAACATAACATCTATCTGCTTTACCTGTGTCTTTCCCTCCACGTATTGTGTGTCTGCCATACCTGCCGCTCCCAACGTCAACAACAGCGCAGAAAATGCCGCCAACAGCGTTCTGCCTTTTTTTCTTTTTCCCATCAAAAGAGCAATCCCCCTATCCCGAAGTCCGCGCATAGAAATACGCGGCGTTTTACATATTTTTTACATAAAATGTACTTTTATTTTACTTTAGATTTTGCAGTATGTAAACGGGGATTTGCTCTTTGATGACTCGTATGCCTGAAGTGTTCTTGAAGCTTTACGGGCGCAGCACGCTATTTTTTACCAGCCCGACCGATATATATCGCTCAAGCACGGCCTTAATATCGGTTCCCTCCTCCGCCGTCCGCGCTGGAATGCCGTCCGCCTCCATGGTAAAGCTCCCGTCCTCATGCTCCTTTTTCCGGTAATTATCCAGATAATACTGCTGCTGCGACGGGACGCGCTACCATAAGATTCCTCTGCATTCCTCCGCGGCGCAGCCCGGAAAGTTCACATTCCAAAGCGCGTTAGCGGGAGGTCTTCTCTCCGTCAACTGTTTTGCGATTTCCGGAAGATACCGCTCCGCCGCACCGTAGATGCCGTTGGATTCGTTGGAAAAGGCAATCGCTGGTATTCCGTGCAAAAGCGCCTCCATCGCCGCGCCGACCGTACCGGAATAAAGGATGTCAAAGCCTGTGTTATAGCCAAAATTAATTCCTGAAAAAACAATATCCGGCTTTTCCGGCATCAGATATAAAAGTGCGGCCTTCACACAGTCCGCCGGCGTTCCGTCCACCTGATATGCCGTCACGCCCTCCACCGGAAAATCAGCGCCGCGCACCGTGACTTCGGAATGTACGGTTATCCGGTGCGACATGGCACTGCACTGGTTTGCGGGAGCCGCCACCCATACATCGCCAAACTCTGCCGCCAGCTTCGCCAGCCGGCGAATCCCCTCCGCCTGTATTCCGTCATCGTTTACCACTAAAATTCTCATGTTATTTTTCAACCTGTTCCCTTTCATTGTCACTTTTCTGTAAAACCGTAATGCACAACAACGCATTATACCTTATCCCTCTCGTACCGCTCAATCTTTTTTTGTAAAAACTTTGTGATTTTTTATCTCAAATACGGTACCATGGACAATCGACCTCGCAAGACGTATCCCAGCTTATATCGTCTGCTTTTTCTGAATGGAACTGCCTTTCACGTTCGTCAACGCAATATCGAATTTTGCGGTCTTGTCGGTATCTTTCCTTTCTAAAAATTAATAAATGGATTTTCCGAGGTCGTAGGCGGCCTGGATTTCCGGCTTACCCTCGATGTCGCCCACATCGCCGTTGCCACCGGCGAAAATATGGCCAAGATTTTTCCAGCGCAAATGCTCCATCAGATGGTCAAAATAAAGCGTCACATCCTCAAAGCCGTGTCCCTCTGCCGCCATCAGCAGGGCGCAGGAACGGCCATTTCCCCGGAGTAGCCTTTACAGCCGTGGATTTCCATACTGTCAAGGAAGAACTCCATCACCGTGTTCCCGGCACTTTCCGCGCCTTCTGTAAAGGCTTTGACAAGGGTGGAAGTGTTCCCGTTCCGGCGGGGGCTTCCGTTTAGAATTACAATTTTCTTACTCATAGCAGTCTTCCTCCCGGATTATATTTTGTCTGCAAGGGCCGCAGCCTGTTTACACCCGTCCGTTTTTGCAATGTCGCCCGCATTCAACACGCCGGGAATCAATACCTCGCCCAGCATATGCCACTTCAGCAGTGCCGCGGAACGTTCTACGGGAATTCGTACACCGTCCAGAACGGACATGTCATCTTCCTCACAACAGGCAATCAGCGCACAGCCCTTTCCGGCAATATCTTTGCCCGCCACGCAAAACGAATACAGTTTATCAATAATGGCCTTAATCTGTGCAGGGATAGAGTACCAGTACACCGGCATGGTAAAAACAACGGCATCCGCCTCCAAAATAGCCGGAGCAATCGTGTTGAAATCATCGTCAAAGGAACAGGCCTTCCCGGTTTTGTAGCAGGTTTCGCAGGCCTGGCATCCGCCCACATTCATGTTTGCCGCGTCGAACCGCATGACGCTGTGGCCTTTTTCCTCCGCCGCTTTTATAAAGGCGTCTGTCATGGCAAAACTGTTTCCATTCTTTCGGGGACTGCCCGTAATGACAACGATTTTTTTTCTCATATAGCTTCCTCCCGTCTGATATTCTTTGCTTTCTGCTCTCATAGTGATTGCCTCCTTACTCTGCATGAGATTTTTCCTCCTTTTCTTACGGGTTTGACTTTTCCCGTTGCTTATATTAAAATTCTAGCAAGAATTAAAACAAAAACAAGTACGCACATTAAAGTGCGATACTTACAACAGAGTTAAATACTTACCTTAAGGAGAGTGTAAAAATGAGCGAGAGATGTATTTCTAACGAGTGTCTTAGTTCCACCGGATTCAGCTACACGTTGTCTCTGATTAACGGAAAATATAAAATGACCATTCTTTATACCTTGATGGAATTCGGCGTTGTTCGGTTCAACGAAATGAAAAAGTATATCGGTGAAATTTCTTACAAGACGCTTAGCTCTACCTTGAAAGAGTTAGAGGCTGACCAGCTTGTTCATCGGGAGGAATACCCTCAAATTCCGCCAAAAGTGGAATACAGTTTGACGGAGAGAGGAAAGTCCCTCATTCCCATTCTGGACGGCATGTGCGAATGGGGAGATAAGAATAGGCTGCACACAAAAAGGACACCTTCCTAAAATATCTTTCGGAAAATGTCCTTAAAGGTATAAATTATCTGATTGCTTCTCTTTATTTCTCAGGCGCTTTCCTGCCCGTTTAAAAGCACGCCCGCAGATTGCTCGAGTGCCTCCTTTGCCTTCCGAAGCTCAAGCGCCTGTTCCTCGGTGACATTTCCGGGCTTTGTCCGGGAAACCAGCTTTTTCAGATAAGACAAATCCGCCTTTATCTGCTTCTTTACAGATTTATCGAGCGTCTTTTTCTCCTTTGCCAGCCCGGCCTCTACCCGCCGCACCAGCGTGTCCGCCTCATTCCTCACATCAATGTAAGCGCGGCGCGCCCCATCGGACGCCTCATATTCCGCCGCTTCCCGGATTGCACGCTCAATTTCATCCTCCGACATGTTGCTGCTGGAGGTAATCGTAATCTGCTGCTGTTTTCCGGTACCGAGATCCTTCGCCGAAACCTGCACGATTCCGTTCGCGTCAATGTCAAAGGTGACCCCAATCCGCGGCACCGCCATCGCCGCCTTTATGCCGCTAAGCCGGAAGTTTCCCAGAAGCTTGTTGTCTCTGGCAAACTGCCGCTCCCCCTGCAATACCTTGATTTCCACCGAAGTCTGGAAATTGGCGGCAGTGGAGAAAATCTTACTGTGTCTGGTCGGTATCGGCGTGTTGCGTTCAATCAGCCTGGTCGCAACGCCTCCCACCGTCTCGATGGAAAGGGAAAGCGGCGTGACATCCATCAAAATAATCTCCGCGGCCGCGGAGCCAACCGCTACCTGTCCGCCGAGCTTTCCACCCTGAACCGCCGCTCCAAGCGCCACGCACTCGTCCGGGTTTAAATTCTTCGACGGCTCTCTTCCCGTAAGCTGTCTTACCTTTTCCACGACGGCAGGCATTCTCGTAGAGCCGCCTACCAGCAATACCATGCCAAGCTCCGACGTAGAGATACCGGCATCGGAAAGCGCCTGCGTCACCGGTCCCGCCGTGCGCTCCAGCAGGTCATAGGTCAATTCCTCAAACTGCGCCCTTGTGATATTCATATCAAGATGCTTTGCCTCGCCCCGAACCGTCGTGATAAAGGGCAGATTAATATTGGTAGTCGTTGCCGAGGACAACGCCTTTTTGGCTTTTTCCGCCTCCTCGCGGACGCGCTGCATCGCCGCCGTGTCTTTCGACAAATCGACTTTTTCCTGTTTTTTATATTCCGAAACAATGTAATCGGCGAGCCGGGCGTCAAAATCGTCCCCGCCGAGATGATTGTCCCCCGCCGTCGCCAGCACCTCGATCAGATTGTCCCCTATCTCGATTACCGACACGTCAAAGGTTCCTCCTCCGAGGTCATACACCAGAATCTTCTGCGGCGCGCCGTGATCCAGTCCGTACGCCAGCGCAGCCGAGGTCGGCTCATTGATGATGCGCAGCACATTTAATCCCGCAATTCTTCCGGCGTCCTTTGTGGCCTGGCGCTGGGCGTCATTAAAATATGCCGGAACGGTGATGACAGCCTCGCTCACACTCTCTCCCAGATAACTCTCCGCATCCTTTTTCAGTTTCCTTAAAATCATGGCGGAAATCTCCTGCGGCGTATAGTACTTGCCGTCCACCTTTGCCCGATAGCTTCCGCCCATCTCTCTTTTTATGGAAAAAAAGGTTCTTTCCGCATTGACCGCCGCCTGGCGTCTTGCCAGATCGCCGACGAGGCGCTCCCCGTTTTTCGAAAACGCAACCACGGATGGCGTCGTCCGCGCTCCCTCCGCGTTTGTAATGACGACGGGATTTCCGTTCTCCAGCACCGCCACGCAGCTATTTGTTGTTCCCAAATCAATTCCGATTACCTTTCCCATGTGATTCTCCATTCTGGAGCGTTTTGCGCGCGCAGACGGCGTAAACATCAGATTTATGTCCGCCGCCATGGCTTATTTGTGACGCTCCGGCACAAATTAAATGAGCATTAACTTAACTTTATGTCCCCTGATTTATAAAGTCAAGCCGGAGCGAAAGAATTTAAGGGATTGTTTAGAAAGTTCGCACACAGTTTAGAATTGCCGACTCCTACCCGCGGTACACAATTTCTCCGTCAATAATGGTATACAAAATGTGTGTGTCGATTGCAAAGGGGTTGTCCCGTGTCAGCACAAAATCGGCATCCTTTCCCTCCTCGATGCTTCCGACCCTGTCCTCTGCCCCGATGTGCTTCGCCGCATGGATGGTAATTGCCTGAAGCGCCTGAAATTCCGAAAGCCCGTAATAGACGGCGCGCCCGGCACAGAGCGCAAGATAACGTTCTTCAATGACCGGTGAGTCCGTAATAATCGAAACCCGGCATCCCGCCGCCGCCAAAATCGCCGGTGTCTGAAAGCCTTTATTTTTTAATTCGGCCTTTGTGGCATGGCCAAACGAAGGTCCTACCGCCACCGGAAATCCCTCTTTTGCAAGCTCCTCTGCAATCAACGCCCCGTCCGTGGCATGGTCTATGCGCAAATCGAGGTGATATTCCTTTGCAAGCCGAATCGCGGTAAAAATATCATCGGCGCGGTGTACATGCGCTTTTACGGGAAGCTCCCCGCGGATCACGGGCAGCATTGCCTCAAGCTTTGCGTCATACGCCGGAAGCTTCAGATAATCAGTATCATCCGGCCATCCCGCCGCCTGCTTCTGTTTTCCGTAAAGGATTGCCTGTTCAAGCGTTTCCCGCAGCTTTGCCGCCACCGACATGCGTGAATATACTCCCTTGTCCTTATAACATGCCTTTGGGTTTTCCCCGAACGCGATTTTCATTGCCGCCTTTTCCTTCACGAGCATATCGTCCACCCGCGTACCCCTGGTTTTGAGCACACAAAAGGTACCCCCGATTACATTGGAGCTGCCCGGACCGGTACACACGCAGGTAACGCCTCCCTCACGCGCCATCCGAAAGGTCTCATCCTGCGGATTGACGGCGTCCACCGCCGAAAGCTGCGGCGTTACAGGGTCTGACAGCTCGTTAAAATCCTGCCCCACGGTTCCGGTCGCGTAGCCGTCCAGTCCAAGATGGCAGTGCGCATCCACAAATCCCGGATATACGTTCATTCCGGTCGCGTCAACCACCTCCGCCTCATTTACGATTTTGCCCTCCAAAACCGGGGCTATCTTTTTTATCTTTCCGTTTTCCACGAGAATATCCGCCGCGAAGGCTTCCTCCTGCACCGCATTGTGAATATTTCCCTGCTTAATTAATAAATACCTGCTCATATCAATCTCCATTCCTGTTCTGCTTTCCTTTATATTCCCCAATTCTTTTTTTCCGTATACCCGGCGATTCGATTTTCAAGACACCATAAAATGCAGACGGCAGGGATTGTTCCCTGCCGTCTTTCTCTTTATTTTGCTGACAAATCCGTATTCCGAATCTTATCCCGCACCCTTAAAATCATGGACGGGGAAACGGAAAGCTCGTCAAAGCCCATGCGAAGGAATGTTTCCGTCAGGCTTGTATCCGCGCCAAGCTCCCCGCAGATACCTACCCAGCAGCCCTCCTTATGTCCGTTATCCACAACCATCTGGAGCATCCGCATGATTGCCTCATGGTGAGAATCATAAATATTATCCAGCTTCGGATTCTGCCGGTCAATCGCAAGCGTATACTGCGTCAGGTCATTGGTTCCAATGGAGAAGAAGTCCACTTCCTTCGCCAGTAAATCGCTGATCATAACCGCCGCCGGAGTCTCTATCATGATTCCAAGCTCAACGTCCTTGTAGGGGATGCCGTCCGCATCCAGCTCCGCGCGCACCTCAGCCGCGATTTCCTTAATCTGCTTTACCTCCGAAACGGAGATAATCATCGGAAACATGATGGAAATCGTACCGTAATAGCTTGCGCGGTAAAGCGCGCGAAGCTGTGTCTTGAAAATATCCTTTCGGTCCAGACAAATCCGTATTGCGCGGTAGCCCATCGCCGGGTTTTCCTCTTTTTCCAGTCCGAAGTAGTCCACCTGCTTATCGGCCCCGATGTCTAACGTGCGGATAATGACCTTTTTGCCCGCCATATTCTCCGCTACGGTCTTATACGCCGTAAACTGCGCTTCCTCCGTAGGATAATCGTCCGCTTCCAGATAAAGAAATTCGCTTCGGAACAGTCCGATTCCCCCGGCGTCATTGGCAAGGGCGTTTGCCACATCCGAAACGCCGCCGATATTCGCGTAAAGATTGATTTTCTTTCCGTCGAGCGTGACATTCTCTTTGCCCTTAAGCTCCTGGAGCAGACGCTTTTTCTGGTCGTCCTCGTCCTTTTTCCGGCGGTATTTTTCCAATGTCTCTTCGTCCGGCTCCAGATAGAACAGTCCCTGATAGCCGTCCACAATTCCTATCTTCCCGTCCGCGTCCTCCGGGAAATCCACTCCGATTAAGGCCGGGATATTCATGGTGCGGGCAAGGATTGCCGTATGCGAATTGGTCGAGCCGTGCCTTGTCACAAAAGAAAGCACCTTTGATTTGTCAAGCTGCACCGTCTCGCTGGGCGCAAGGTCATCCGCAAGAAGAATGACCGGCTCATCCCCTGTCATCACGCCTTCCCCGGCACCCTGTAAAATGGAAATCACACGGTTTGAAATATCTTTCACATCTGCCGCGCGCGCTTTCATATAATCGTCATCCATTGACGCAAACATCTGCGAAAAATTATCTCCGGTGGAGGCCACCGCAAATTCGGCGTTGACCTCCTGCGTCTCAATCATATTCGTGATGGACTCCACGTAATCCAAATCGTCCAGCATCATCTGATGGGTCTCGAAAATGGCTGCATTGACCTCTCCGACCTCCTTGAGCGCCTTTTCATAAAAAACGCCAAGCTGGCGTTTGGCCTCTTCCTTCGCGTCCTCAAAACGCTTTTTCTCGGCCTCCACGTCTGAAATTTTTACTCTCTTTACCGCACTGTCCCTTTTATGATATACGGACAGCCTTCCAATCGCAATCCCGCCGAATACGCTTTTGCCTTCCATCTGCATAATTTCTACCCCCTGTTACGAACATCCTTCTTTAATATTCCGAGAAGCACGCATGCCACTGCGGAGCCGACTGCCAGAGACACCAGATACCACAGCGGATGTCCTACTGTTAAGAATACGAAAATTCCGCCGTGAGGCGCCATCAGCGTACAGCCAAACGCCATCGACATCGCTCCTGCCACCGCCGAGCCGACAATGCAGGACGGCAGCACGCGCAGCGGGTCGGAAGCCGCAAACGGAATCGCACCCTCCGTGATAAAGGAAAGCCCCATAATAAAGTTGGTCGGGCCTGCTTTACGCTCTTCCGCCGTAAACTTGTTTTTGAAAATCAATGTTGCCAGCGCGATTGCGATAGGCGGTACCATTCCGCCAATCATAACCGCCGCCATGATGTTATAATTTTCCGCCGCAATCGATGCCGTACCAAATACATACGCCGCCTTGTTGACAGGTCCTCCCATGTCTACTGACATCATACCACCAAGAAGCGCTCCAAGCAATACCGCACTTGCTCCGTTTAATCCGTTCAGTCCGTTGTTGATTAAGGTATTCAGCGCTCCAATCGGCGGCTCCACCACATAGGTCATAATCACGCCGACCAGGAAAATACCAAGAAGAGGATATAACAGTACCGGCTTGATTCCTTCCAGACTGTCCGGAAGCTTTTCAAATATTTTCTTTAACAGCAGAACCAGATACCCCGCGAGAAATCCCGCGACCAGTGCTCCGAGGAAGCCGGAGGTTCCGTTTGCCGCAATCGCGCCGCCGACAATGCCGACTGCAAGCCCCGGGCGATCCGCGATACTCATGGCGATAAAGCCTGCCAAAATCGGGAGCATAAATCCGAACGCCGTATCTCCGATTCCTTTAAATACTGCCGCAAGCGGCGTAATTGTACCGAAGTTGGAACGTTCCTCTAAGGGCAGGGAATTTAAATCAACGCCCAGACCGTCAATCAAAAACGCAATCGCAATCAGGATTCCTCCGCCGACCACAAACGGAAGCATGTGGGAAACACCGTTCATCAGATGCTTGTAAATCTGATGTCCGATACTGTCTTTGCCCTCATCCTCGCTCTGTGCCTCTGCCTTCACGTCCGCCTGATAGACAGCCACATGTCCGCTCATAGCCTTTGTGAGCAATTCCTCCGCCTTACTGATTCCGTCCGCAACCTTACACTGAATCACCGGCTTTCCGGCAAAACGCTCCATCGGAACCTGTGTGTCCGCGGCGACGATGATACAATCAGCCTCCGCGATATCCGCCTTTGTCAGCACATTCTTCGCGCCGCCCGATCCTCTTGTCTCGACCTTGATACGGCAGCCAAGCTCCTTCGCCTTCTTCTCAAGACTCTCCGCCGCCATATAGGTATGTGCGATACCGGTCGGACATCCCGTTACCGCAAGGATATATTTGCCGCCATCCGTCGTCCCGCTTTCCGCGGGAGCACTTTCCGCCGCTTTCGTTTCCTCGTCCTTTTCCGCTTCCGCCCTGTCGATAACACCCAAAAACTCCTCCACGGTTTTTGCGCTGCGCAGGCCCTGGGTGAAGCTCTCATCCATCAAAAGCGTTGACAGCTTACTCAGCACATCCAAATGCACGTTGTCCTCAGTGTTCGGCGCGGCAATCAGGAAAATCAAATCTACCTTTTCACCGTCTAAGGCGTCAAAATCCACGCCGTCCCGCACGACCATCGCGGCAAGTCCCGGACGCTCGACCGCGTCAGACTTACAGTGCGGAATTGCGATTCCCTCTCCGATTCCGGTCGTGCCTTCCTCCTCCCGCGCATAGACACCCTTGCGGTAGGTTTCGATATCTTTAATTTTCCCGCTTTTTTCCATCAATGCGACCATCGCATCGAGGGCCTCCTGTTTTCCCTTTACTCTGCCGTTTAAGTCAATGCTCTCAACGGCAAGCAGGTCTCTGATTTTCATATCGCTTCCTCCTTCTTATCTAAAAAATCATGCCGCACATTTCCGGCGTTAAAACAAATTTTGATTTGCCATAAGCAATTCCATGACTTCGGCCTCGGTTGCCAGTTCCTCGGAAAAGGCGGATGCGCTTCCTGTGCAGACACCCATCTGAAATGCCTTTTCGTAGCTTCCCTCCTTTAAGTAGCCCGTCAAAAAGCCCGCCACCATGGAATCTCCCGCACCCACGGAATTTACAACCGTTCCCTTCGGCGCCTTGGCCTGGAATACGCTTCCGTCATCGGCGACGAGCACCGCGCCCGCTCCTGCCATAGATACCAGCACATTTCGGGCACCCTTTTCCTGAAGCTTCTTTGCATAGACAATCACCTCTGCTTTGTCCTCTATGGTCACGCCGAAAATCTCTCCAAGCTCATGGTTATTCGGCTTAATTAAAAACGGATGATAGGGAAGCACATTTACAAGCAAATCCCTCGTGGCGTCCACAACGATTTTCAGGTTTTTATCAGCAAGACGCTTCATAATATCCATGTAAATGGTCTGCGGCATCACATCGGGAATGCTGCCCGCCATCACCAGAATATCACCTTCCTTTAAGCGCTCCAGCTTTGTATAAAGGGCATCGATATCCTCTGCCGCAATCGCCGGGCCCTGCCCGTTGATTTCACTTTCCTGCTCGGAACGCAGCTTGACATTGATTCGTGTCATGCCCTCCCGCACCGGAATAAAATCCGCACAAATTCCTTTTTCTTCCACAAGCCGTTTTAATTCCTCCCCGGTAAAACCGGCATAAAACCCAAGCGCCGTATTTTCCAGTCCGAGATTTTTCAGCACCATGGAAACGTTGATTCCCTTGCCGCCCGGAAAGATCTTTTCCTCCGTCGTGCGGTTCACTCTCCCGCAGACAAACTGCGGTACCGTCACAATATAATCCAGCGACGGATTAAATGTTACCGTATAAATCATGCCTTTCCCTCTCCCTTCTTTATATTTGAATTACATTTTTGCATTTTTTAAACGCCGTTTGACCAAGTCCTGTCGTAATGATTTGGGCGCTCTCAAACGGAGCAAAGGTCACGCTGGAAATCTGATTGAACTTACTTGCGTCGGCAAGCACATAACGCTGTTTGCAATTCTGCATGGACTTTTGCTTCACCATCGCTTCCTTGACCTCCGGAGTGGAAAATCCTCTTTCTCTGGTGATTCCGTTCGTCCCCCAAAAGCCTTTGGTAAAATTATATTTTTCCAGCGACGCCACAGCTTCCTCGCCGACGATCGCCTCCGTCACCGCCTTAAACTCTCCTCCGAGGATATAAACTGTAAAGCCCCTGCCCGCGAGCTTTTTCGCGTGGGTAACGGCATTTGTGACAAATACCGCATTCTTATCGGTAATATAGTCAATCATCAAATCCGTCGTGGTACCGGCGTCGATATAAACAAAATCTCCCGCCGTGATCAGTCCCGCCGCATACCTGGCAATGGTCATCTTCGCCTCGCGGTTTCGCTCCCTGCGGTGCAGCACCTCATCATCCGTTGTGCCGTAGGCTGCATTTTTCAAAATAGCCCCTCCATGCACCTTCGTGAGCTGACCGTCCGCGGCCAAAGCGTTTAAATCCCTGCGAATGGTAGACTCTGAGGCATCCAGCTCCGTCATAAGCTGCTGGACGGTCACGCTCCCCATACTTTCCAGTATGGACAAAATTCTTGCAAATCTTTCCTCCGTCAGCATAACTCTCACCTCCACTTTCATTCACATCCGTTCAAAACCGTTCATCTTTGATAGCTTTATTATATGTTCAAAATCATTCATAGTCAACCAAAATCCGTCAAAATCATTCACAAAAAAGCAGTTCCCAAATTGTGGAAACTGCACATCAAAAATTATTTTTTTATTCACCTTTTTTAAAACGCGTAATTGCTGCCAGAATACCCTCCGCCCCGGCCTCCACAATCTGCGCGTTCTTTGTCCGAAACCGCTTTGCCATTTCCTCAAACGGGAGACCGGCAAGATAACAGCGCAAAGCCATCAAAACGGCACTGTGTGTTACCACAAGCACGTCTCTGCTTTCTCTCTCCAGAATATCGGAAAGCGCCAGAAGCGTCCGCGCAAGCACTTCATTATAGGATTCCCCGTGAGGCGTATGCGTATACCGTCTGTGGGTATTCCAATAATGGTATACCTCAGGCTGTTGTTCTTCTATCACTTGCCAGTTAGAGCCCTCCCAGTCGCCGAGGTTCATCTCGCGCAGCCCGTCCTCCGTCATACAGGGAATATCCAGCGCCTCCGCTGCCGCCTGCGCGGTCTGAACCGCTCTTTTCTGCGGCGACGTATAGACGCACACCGCGTCAAGCAGGCCCGCCTGCTTTCTTTTTAACAATGCTTCCGCCAGCTCCGCCGCCTGCCGAAGCCCGTTTTCATTCAGCGGAATATCCGTGCTTCCCTGAATCTTCTTCTTTACATTCCAATCCGTCTCACCGTGCCGTACAAAATAAAATGTCATCCGTTCTCTCTCTGTCTGTAATCATATCCCACATGGATTATTTTGCAATATCAATCCGCACCAACGCTTTGCGAAGCGCAAATTCCGCGCGCATCACATCAATTTCCTCAGTCCTGTTTGCCAGGCGCTCCTGGGCGCGTTTCATTGCCGCTTCGGCACGGGATTTGTCGATTTCATGCGGCCACTCTGCAATCTCCGCAAGCAGCGTGACCTTCTCCGGCAGTATCTCTGCAAAACCGGAATGTACGGCCGCAGTCACGTCCTCTTCTCCCTGTCGGTGAATCGTCACGATTCCGGGAGACAAAACGGTTGTCAGAGGTATATGATTCTTATATACGCCAATCTGACCGGATGCAGTGGTAAATTCTATCATATCACCCTTCCCTGTATAAAAAATACGGTCCGGCGTAATAATCTGCACCTCAAAAAGTCTGCTTTCCTCTGCCATATGCATCCTCCTTAATGAATAAGCGCCAACGGCTTGCTGTTTTTCCGAAGTTTGCTGCTTTTGCAAACTTCTAATGAATAAGCGCCAAC